>JAIXSA010000105.1 GCA_027484915.1 Paracoccaceae bacterium
CCCCCGGCTCGCCGCCCCGCAGGGCACGGATCGCCCCCGCCAGCAGATCCTGCGCCGCCCGCTGCGCCTCTTGCAGTTCGGCCGCGACCGGCCCAAGCGCGCCGGTCAGCCACAGGACCCCGCCCAGCACCGCCAGCACCAGCCCGGCATAGGTCAGGGTGCGGCGCATGTCAGGCGCACCTCCTCGGCGAAGTTGGCCCCCACGGCAGGGAACTCGGCTTCAAGGTCGACGTCCGGCGTGTACTCCGCCAGCGCCTCCTGCAGCGCCTGCGCCGAAGCATCAAGGTCGGGGACAAAGACCTGCGCCGTGCAGCCTGTGCCACCCGTCACCACCGGATCGAAGGGGATGCTGTAGGCCACGTAATAGCCCGGATCATAGACCTGCACGATCAGCGGAACCTCCCCCACGGGAACCGGAGCCGCAAAGTCCCGCACATGGGTCGAGGTGATCTTCCCCCCGGCATAACCCGCCGTCCAATCGCGCGGCCCCGACAGAACCAGCGGCTTTTCCGCCATGAGCGCATAAGTGTCGCCCGCGAAACCCTCGATCCATTTCATGTCGAAGCCCGACAGTTGCGCCACTTCCTCGGGGGTCAGCTGCCCGTCCCAGTCGGGGTCCAGCCCCATGTCGCCGACGATGTACAGCGAATAGAGATCATCATAGGTCCAGCTGATCCGAAGTCCCGTCGCCTCGTTCCGGTCGTTCAGCAGCACTTCGACCTGCGTGTCGATGAAGACATGCGGATGGGCCAGCACCGGGCCAGCCGCAAGACAGAAGGGAAGAACCGCCACACGCCACATGCCGCGCAAGGTAGTGACGCAAACGACCTTCGCCAAGGGTGGCCTGGCCACCCCGGCGCAGGCCTGCCGTTCAGCCGCGCTGCATCGCAGGGTGGGTGGCCGCCTCATAGATGTCGGGCCCCATGCCCAGCACCTGCTGCGCCCGGCCCACGATCAGCGGGTCGGGGGTGCCCACGACCTCGAAGTCCTTGTTCGGATAGTCGATCGTCGACAGGAAATGCCGCATGCAGTTCAGCCGCGCGCGTTTCTTGTCGTTCGATTTCACGATCACCCAAGGCGCATCCGCCGTGTCGGTGTAGAAGAACATCGCCTCTTTCGCCTCGGTGTAATCATCCCACCGGTCCAGCGACGCCTTGTCGATGGGCGAAAGCTTCCACATCTTCAAGGGGTCCGTCTCCCGCGCAAGAAACCGCGCCCGCTGCTCCTCGCGCGTCACGCTGAACCAGTATTTGTAAAGGCGAATTCCAGACCGGACGAGCATCCGCTCCAGCTCCGGCGCCTGCCGCATGAATTCCAGATATTCGGTGGGCGTGCAGAAGCCCATCACGCGCTCCACCCCGGCCCGGTTGTACCAACTGCGGTCGTAGAACACCATTTCCCCCGCCGTCGGCAGATGCGCGATATAGCGCTGGAAGAACCACTGGCCTTTCTCTACGTCCGATGGCTTGGTCAGCGCGCAAACCCGGGCATAACGCGGGTTAAGATGCTCCATGAACCGCTTGATCGTGCCGCCCTTCCCCGCCGCATCGCGCCCCTCCATCAGGATCACGAACTTCTGCCCCGTCTCCTGCGCCCAGATCTGCACCTTCAGAAGCTCGGCCTGCAGCTTGGCCTTCTCGGCCTCATAGGTCACCCGGCCCATCAGGCGCGCGTAAGGGTAGCGGCCGGATTCAAAGGCCTTATGCAGCGGGCTGTTCGCAACCGGAAAGGTCTTGGGGCCGGGGACGGCCTCGGCCGCCTCGGGGGTCGGGATCGTCGCGCTGTCTTCCATGCGGGGGCACCTCCCTTGTTCGTGACGTCATCACCTCTGCACAGTCGACGACATTGTGCCTTGATCCGGATCAACGGCGCCCCTTTTGCTTCCCGGCTACAGGCCCTAGGCTGCACCCAGCATCCGATGGAGTCCCCCATGCCCACCCTGTACGGCGTCTTCCGCAGCCGCGCCTCGCGTCCGATCTGGCTTTTGTACGAACTGGACGCAGCCTTCGACCACGTTCCCGTCATCCAGGCCTACCGCCTCAAGGACGCCAAGGCCCCCGACGCCCCCTTCAACACCGCCTCGCCAGACTTTCTGAAGGTCAACCCCATCGGCCAGATCCCCGCCTGGGTCGAGGGCGACCTCGTGCTGACCGAATCCCTCGCCATCACCAACCACATCGCACGCACCCGGGGCGGCGACCTCGCACCCAAGACCCCGGCCGAGGCGGCGCATCTTGATCAATGGACGCTCCTCGCCGTCACTTCCATCGAAGGCCCTGCGCTCGAGATCCAGACCATCACTGGCCAGGGCGGCGACAAGACGGCCGAGGGCCAGGCCGCCATTTCGATCTGCGTCGCCAAGCTTCGCCGTCCGCTGGCGCGGCTGGAAGCACACCTTGGTGCGCACAGTTACCTTCTGGGCGACCGCTTCACCATCGCCGACCTGAACCTGGCCGAATGCCTGCGCTACGCCCAGGGCCATCCGACCCTGCTGGGCGAATTTCCGGAGGTGAAAGCCTGGCTTGAACGCTGCCAGTCGCGCGCAGCATTCCAGCGGATGTGGGCCGCGCGCATGGCCGAACCGGCAAACCCCGCCTGAGCCGGCACACCAAGGTCCCGGCACGCAATCATTCTTGTTTAGGACAAGGTTTCGTCACGAACCGATTTTATCATGTGGACCGGAGCGTTGATGACGTCCGCCACGAAAGCGATTGAAATGACTATTTCTGAACTTCAGGCAACAGCTGTTGTCCGCAAGAATTCCCTTGCGTTTGTCGAACAGTTGTTCGCCCTCTACGCCCAACATCGGCCCTTCGTCCTTGTCGCCGATGCCAAGCAGGCCGGCCAGCTTCCCGGGCTCAAGATCGACCAATGCCTCGACCCGGCCGAGACGACGGGCTGGTTCTCCGCCGCGCATCCGGTGATCCTGGACGACCGGCCCGCGCAGGTCAGCTACACCTCGGGCACGGAAGGGGTGCCCAAGGGCATCCTTCTGACCTACCGCAACCTCGGCTACACCACCCAGCGCATCATCCACGTAATGCAGATGACTTCGGACATCCGCGAATACGTCGGCGTGCCCGCCACCTTTAGCTTCGGCATGGCGCGCTACCGGGCCGTCAGCGCCGTGGGCGGCCGCGCCTACCTGCCGCCGCGCGGCTTCGACCCGCTGGAACTGGCCCGCATGCTCCGCGCGGGCGAGGTCAACGCGCTTTCCGCCGTCCCCACCCTTTTGCGCATTCTTCTGGCCGACCCGGGGATCATCGGTGCTGCGGGCAAGTCGCTGCGCTGGATGGAAATCGGTTCGCAGCACATGACCGCCGAGGAAAAGCGCGCCATCCGTGCGATGTTCCCCAACGCCCTGATCGTGCAGCATTATGGCCTGACCGAAGCCTCGCGCAGCACCTTCCTGCAGATTTCCAAGGTGCCCGATCACCTGCTTGGTTCGGTCGGCCAGCCGGTCGGAGACGCCGAAATCGCCCTTGCCCCGGACGGCCGCATCCGCATCCGCGGCCCCCAGGTCGCCCGCTCGCGCATTGACGCCGATGGTCTGCATGACCTTACCGACGCCGACGGCTGGCTGCAGACCAACGACCTTGGCCATCTGCAGGACGGCTATCTCTTCTTCGACGGCCGCGCCGACGACCTGATCAACTGCGGCGGCCAGAAGGTTGTCCCCGACCAGCTGGAAGACCGCATCCGCGCCCGCGTCGGCGAGGCCGCGCCGATTGCCGTCGCCAAGGTCCCGGATACCCAGCGCGGCGAAGGCATCCTCGTCGCGGTCGCAGGATCGGCAATCCCGGCCGACAAGCTCAAGTCCGCTGCGGCCGCCGCCCTGCAGGACATGGGCATCGTCGCAGGCAGCGCACTTCATGTCATGACCGTCGATGCCCTGCCTGTCACCGGCACAGGAAAGGTGCAACGCGGCAAGCTGGCCCAGATCTTCGCCGATCAGGAACGTGCTGCACCCGTTCCGGCCGCGGCTGCGTCCAACGAAATCACCGATGTCCTCTCGCTCTTCCGGTTCGAGTTTCCGGGCCAGGATGTCCAACCCGAGGATTCATTCGAATCGCTTGGCGGCGATTCCCTGCACTACATCCAGTTTTCCCTGTCCTTCGAACGGCACTTCGGTGCGCTGCCCGACGAATGGGAACGGCTTAGCGCCCTCGACCTGCAGCGCCATCTGCAGCACAGCGACACCTCCACCTGGCGCAGCCTCGAGACGGTGACCCTGACGCGCGCCTTCTTCATGATCTGTATCATCGGGCTTCATGCCGGGGCCTTCGACTACAGCAGCAACTGGGGCGCGGCCTATTTCCTGTACATCCTTGCGGGCTATTCGGTCGCCCGCTTCCAGCTGCCCGAGATCATCCGGTCAGGCAGCGTCAAGACGCTCTGGGGCACGATCATCGCGCTGGCGATCCCGACCGTCCTGATGGACATCTTCCTCGAACTCATCTCCCGCAACTTCGAGCTTCCGTCCCTGCTCTTGATCTCGAACTACCAGGTGCCCGCGACAATCACCGGCTCGTCGTTCTACTTCATCGAGATCTTCATCCAGATGATGCTGATCGCCATCGTGGGGCTCTCGATCCCGCAGGTGCGGGCCGCGTTCCAGCGGCATCCCTTTGCCAGCTCTCTGGCCTATTTCGCCATCATCGTCGCGGTAGACCAGCTGATCGAGGCGAACTTCGACGGCGACTACAACTACCACCGCACGCCCTGGCATTATGGCTGGTGCTTCGCGCTAGGCATGGTCATCGCCACAGCCAAGGACCTGCGTGCGCAGATCCTTGCCTTCGTGCTCTGCGTGACCTGGGTCCCCTGGTACTTCGGCCTGACTTCGGCTGCGGCCTACATCACTGTCGCCGGTGCCCTCGTGATCTTCGTGCGCACGATACCCGTGCCGTCACAGGTGAAGATCGTGGTGTCCGAAATTGCAGGCACCTCGATGTTCATCTACCTGACGCACTATCCGGCGATGGCGCTGGTCGGAAAGGCCTTCGGGCAAGAGATGCCCTGGACCGGCTTCTTCGTGGCCATCCTCGCCGGCATCGCCGCCTCTCGCGTCTATCTCTGGCTGGAACGCAAGGTCCTGCAGCTTGTGCGCCGCCGGTCGCAGACGGTGCGCGGCGACGCAATCACGAGCTAGCCGAACCGGTCCGACCACCCGTCAGGACGGTCGGACCGGTGCCCGCCTCAAGACCCCTGCTTGCGCCAGGGATGCTGCTCCTTGAACCCCAGCACGTCCTTTATCTTCCGGTTCGACAGCAGGCTCTCCCGCTCCCCCACTGGCCGCGACAGGGGCACATTGGGGAAGTACTTCGCCAGCAGTTCCGAGTTCGGCTGCGGTACTGAATTCTCGTCGTTCGCCGCGTTGAACACCTGGAACCCAAGACCATCCTTCTTCAGGCAGAGGTCCACGATCTGCCCCAGATCCCGCGCGTCGATGAAGCTGAAGGTGATCCGCCGCCGCAGCCCCGGGTCCGCCGCCGCCGCCGGGAAGACCGTCGCATACTCATGCGGCTCGATCACGTTGCCGATCCGCAAGGCATAGACATCCGCCCCGAACCGCCGCTGGAAACTCCGCGCCGTGACCTCGTTCACCTTCTTCGACATGCCGTAGCTGTCCATCGGGTCGATGTCATAGTCCTCTTCCAGCGGCAGCACCTTCGGGTCCACCACCCCGTCGCTGAAGCACACACCATAGGTCGTCTCCGACGAGGCGATGATCACCTTCCGGATCCCCATCTTCAGGGCCGCCTCGATGACGTTGTAGGTCCCCACCGTGTTCACCCGGTAGCATTCCGTATCCGGCACCATCCCGTAGCGCGGGACGGCGGCGAAATGCACCACCGCATCGAAAAGCTGCGCCCCGCCCGGCTGGTCCATCTCGTCATACCCCGCATGGGTGCGCATCGCGGAATACACCTGCCCCGCGTCCGTGATATCCCCCAGCAGGTCATGCACCCCCGCATGCCCCAGCGGCACCTTGTCGAAATTCAGCACCCGATGCCCCTGCGCCACCAGATAGGGCACCACGTGCTTCCCCGCCTTGCCCGACCCACCCGTAAAGAGTACCCGCATCGTCCTATCCTCCATTGCTTGCCCCTAACCTAGGCCGCACCCGCGCGCCCTTCCACCCCCCACATCTTGCGCCCCAAGGCCCATCGGTGGTCTAATGCCTGCGTTCCGAATAAGGTGACACCATGTCCAACGACCTCCTCTCCGGCGCTTCGACCTACGACGCCAATTCCATCGAGGTCCTCGAAGGCCTGGAACCCGTCCGCAAGCGCCCCGGCATGTACATCGGCGGCACCGACGAACGCGCGCTCCACCACATGGTCGCCGAAATCCTCGACAACGCGATGGACGAGGCCGTCGCAGGCCACGCCAACCGCATCGAGCTTGAGCTTCACGCAGACAACTCCGTCACCGTCCGCGACAACGGCCGCGGCATCCCCGTCGACCCCCACCCCAAGTTCCCCGGCAAGTCCGCGCTGGAGGTGATCCTCTGCACCCTCCACGCCGGGGGCAAGTTCAACGCCAAGGCCTACTCCACCTCCGGCGGCCTCAACGGCGTCGGCTCCTCCGTGGTCAACGCCCTCTCCGACGCCCTCACCGTCCAGGTCGCGCTCAACAAGGAACTGTACGAACAATCCTTCTCCCGCGGCATCCCCCTTGGCCCCATCCAGAAACTCGGCCCCATCCAGAACCGCCGCGGCACCTGGTTCACCTTCCACCCCGACCCAGAGATCTTCGGCCACCAGACCCTGAAACCCGCCCGCCTCTTCAAGATGGCGCGGTCCAAGGCCTACCTCTTCTCCGGCGTCGAAATCCGCTGGAAATCCGCCATCCCCGACGGCGACACACCCCAGGAAGCCACCTTCCACTTCCCCGGCGGCCTCGCCGACTTCCTCAACGACAGCCTCAAGAAGGTCACCACCTACTCCGAACGCCCCTTCGCCGGCCGCGTCAGCTTCGAAGAGAAATACCAGGTCCCCGGCTCCGTCGAATGGGCGATCAACTGGACCCCCGCCCAGGACGGCTACCTGCATTCGTACTGCAACACCGTCCCCACCCCCGAAGGCGGCACGCATGAGGCCGGCTTCTGGGCCGCGATCCTGAAAGGCATCCGCGCCTATGGCGAGCGGGTCAAGAACCGCAAGGCCGACCAGATCACCCGCGACGACCTCCTCACCGGCGGCTGCGCGCTCCTCTCGATCTTCATCCGCGAGCCGCAATTCGTCGGCCAGACCAAGGACCGGCTCTCGACCGAGGAAGCCGCCAAATGGGTCGAAAACGCCGTCCGCGACCATTTCGACACCTGGCTCGCCGCCGACCCGAAATCCGCCGGGGCGATCCTCGATTTCCTCGTCCTCCGCGCCGAGGAACGCCTGCGCCGGCGTGAGGAAAAGGAAACCCAGCGCAAGACCGCCACCAAGAAACTGCGCCTGCCCGGCAAACTTACCGACTGCTCCGCCAAGTCCCGCGAGGGCACGGAACTCTTCATCGTCGAAGGCGACAGCGCGGGCGGCTCCGCTAAAGGCGCGAGAAACCGCGAGACGCAGGCCCTCCTCCCCCTCAAGGGCAAGATCCTGAACGTCCTCGGCGCCGCCTCCGCCAAGCTGAACGAGAACGCCGAAATCCGCGACCTGTGTGAGGCACTTGGCACCGGCATGGGCACCCGCTTCAAGCTGGACGACCTGCGCTACGAGAAAATCATCATCATGACCGACGCCGACGTCGACGGCGCGCATATCGCGTCCCTGTTGATGACCTTCTTCTTCACCCAGATGCGCCCCCTGATCGACAAGGGCCACCTCTACCTCGCCTGCCCGCCCCTCTACCGCCTGACCCAAGGCGCGCGCCGGATGTACGTCGCCGACGACGCCGAGAAAGAGCTCTGGCTCGCCAAGGGCCTGGGAGGCAAAGGCAAGATCGACGTCCAGCGCTTCAAGGGTCTGGGCGAGATGGACGCCAAGGACCTGAAAGACACCACGATGAACCCCGCGACCCGGAAATTGATCCGCGTCAGCATCGACGAGGACGAACCGGGCGACACCAGCGACCTCGTGGAGCGCCTGATGGGCAAGAAGCCGGAGCTGCGCTTCCAGTACATCCAGGAAAACGCGCGGTTTGTGGAGGAGTTGGATGTCTAGGGTCTGGACCCATCAATCAGCTTGAGGTCCCCTGGGCTGCGCTATCGCCGCCGCAACCGGATCGAGATCACGTTCGGGCGACTGGAAGACTGGCGCAGGGTCGGAACCCTCTACCACAGATGTGCCAAGACCTTGCTCTCTGCCGCCGCCCCCGACGCTAGCGTGCCGCGGTCGCGCCTGCCTGATCGTCGTCCCTGACCGGGATCAGCCGCGGCGCGTCCTTCGCCGCTGTGCCGCGCCCTGACAGCGAGGGGTTCTCCATGAAGAACTGGTGGCAGTTGAAAAGCTGCGCGCCCTCCGACCCCAGGTCGCGCGCATAGCTGCCGTCGGGCGACAGCACCCAGCTTTGCGCCTCGTCCGCCAGGTTCGCGGCCATGATCTGGCTGAGGATCTGGTTCTTCACCGTGGGATTATGCGCCTCGACCAGGGTTTCCACCCTGCGCGTCAGGTTGCGGCCCATCCAGTCGGCGCTGGAGAAGAAGACGCGCGCCTTCTTGGCCGGAAGCCCGTGGCCATTGCCAAAGCAGACGATGCGGGAGTGCTCAAGAAACCGCCCGACGATGGACTTGACGCGGATGTTGTCGGACAGGCCTTTCACGCCCGGACGCAAGCCGCAGATACCACGCACGACGAGGCTGATCTTCACTCCGGCCTGGCTTGCCGCGTAAAGCGCGTCGATCACGTCGGGCTCGATGATCGAATTCATCTTGGCCCAGATTTCGGCCGGTCGTCCGGCGCGGGCGTGCTCGGCTTCGGCCGTGATCAGGTCCAGAAGGCGCGGCTTCAGCGTGATCGGACTGATCGCAAGGTTCTCCAGGCCCTCGGGTTGCACGTAGCCGGACAGGTAGTTGAACACCTTCGTCGCATCGCGCCCAAGGGCCGGATCGCAGGTGAAGAACGACAGGTCGGTGTAGATGCGCGCCGTGATCGGGTGGTAGTTGCCGGTCCCGTAATGGGTATAGGTCACCAGATGGTCGCCCTCGCGCCGGACAACGGTGCTGATCTTGGCGTGGGTCTTGTAGTTGACGAAGCCGTAGACGACATGCGCCCCCGAACGCTCCAGCCGGCGGGACTGGCGGATGTTCGCGGCCTCGTCAAAGCGGGCTTTCAGTTCCACAAGCGCGGTCACCGATTTCCCGGCCTCGGCCGCCTCGCAAAGGGCAGAGACCACGGGGCTGTCCCACGAGGTCCGGTAAAGCGTCTGCTTGATCGCCAGCACGTTCGGATCGGTCGCCGCCTGCTGCAGGAAGCGGATCACCATGTCGAAGGTCTCATACGGGTGGTGCAGCAGCATGTCCTTCTGCCGGATCGCCGCGAACATGTCGTCCTCGTGGTCCTTCACCCGCTCGGGCACCCGGGGAATGAAAGGGGGCCACATCAGGTCCTTTCGCGAGGGCAGGATCAGCTCTTTAAGGTCCGCGACACCCAGAAGGCCCTTCACCTCCACCACTTCGTCCTCGGTGACGGCAAGCTCTTGCATGATGAGGGCACGCAGGGATTCTGGCGCACCGGCAGACAGCTTCAGCCGGATCACCTCGCCCCGGCGGCGGCGCTTCAGCGCGGTTTCGAATTCGCGGACCAGGTCCTCGGCCTCGTCCTCGACTTCCAGGTCGCTGTCGCGCAGGACGCGGAAGGTGCAGTGGCCACGGTCGGTGTAGCCCGGGAACAGCATGTCGAGGTGCAGCAGCAGCAGCTCTTCCAGCGGCAGGAAGCGATGCTCACCCTCCTTGCCCGGCAGGGCGACAAAGCGCGCGATCTGCTGCGGCACCGGCAGCAGCGCCTTCAGCGGGCGATGGTCGGTGATCCGCTCCAGCTCCAGCGCAAGGGAGAAGCCGGTATTCGGGATGAAAGGGAACGGATGCGCCGGGTCGATCGCCAGGGGGGACAGAACCGGAAAGACGTTGGTCAGGAAGTGCGTCTCAAGGTGCTTGAGGTCGCGTGCCGTCAGCTTCGAGCGCTGGACGAGGCTGATCCCCTCAGCTTCCATCTCTTTCCGGAGGCGGTTGAAGGTGGATTGCTGGGTCTGCATCAGCCGGCGCGCGTCGGCGTTGATCAGTTGCAGCTGTTCGGCCGGGCTGCGACCGTCTTCGGAAAGTGTCGCATTGCCGTTGCGCACCAGCGCCCGCAGGCCCGCCACGCGGACGGTGTAGAATTCATCGAGGTTGGTGGCACTGATCGAAAGGAAGCGCAGCCGTTCCAGCAGCGGGACGTGGGGGTTCGCCGCCTCTTCAAGGACGCGCCAGTTGAACGCAAGCCACGAAAGCTCGCGGTTGAAGAAGCGGCCGGGACCGGCGGTCTCTGCGAAGGGCAGTTCGACGGGCGCGGGGAACTGGGAACGAAGGAAATCGGCCTGGGTCATGGGCGCGCTTATGCCGTCCACACTGTGAAACTATTGCGACAGTAAGTCAGCTTGGCCGCGGACTGTCCAGTCGGCCTGCTACTCGAGCCCCAGAAGCTCACCGGCAAGCGCACGGGTGATGGGTCGGCCGGCAGCCAGGGCGCGGGCATCCAGCGCGGCGACAAGGCCCCGTGCGGCCCCGATGGACCGCGGCATCCGGCTGACGAGGTAGGGGATCACGTTCGGCGGGACCGCAACCTGACGGTCGGCGAAGAGCTTGACCAGCACGGCGGAAAGCAGCGAATCGTCAGGCCCGTCCAGCTGTGCGATCGGGGTGGCCTGCATGCGGCTTTTCAGGTCGGCAAGCGCAAGGCCCCAGTCACGCGGCGGGGTGCGTGCGGTCAGAAGGAGTGCGCCCCTGGAGGTGACCACATTGTGCAGGTGAAAAAGCTGAGCCTCGGCTGCGCCGATGCGGTCGGCATCCTCGACCACCACGGCGCGGGCAGAGAGGGTCGCGATGTCGGTTGCGGCAAGGTCCGGGGCTTGAAGGATCACCGCCCCGGACAGGGCGGCCCAGATATGGGCGAGATGCGTCTTGCCCGACCCTTCGGGCCCGACAATCATCTGCTTGCGGCCCGGCCAGTCCTGCCAGCCCTCGACGGCCTGCAGCGCCAGGGCATTCGAGGGCGCGACGAAGAAATGCTCGCGCGTCATCGCCTCGGCGCTGGGAAGGTCGAAAGCCAGCTGGCGGATCACGCGCCCTCTCCGGCCCCGGTCTTGCGGCTGCGCTTCGGTCGCGGGGCGGGTTCGGCGGCGGGCTCCTCGGGCGGCGGGGCGATTCGCCCGGAAATGCCCTTGTACAGCAGGCTTGCGCGATACTGTTCGATCCCGAAGCGGGTCAGGACGCCGATCGATGCGGCGACCGGGACGGCGATCAGCATGCCGACGAAACCGAAAAGCGTGCCGAAGGCCGACAGCGCGAACAGAAGCCAGACCGGATGCAGGCCGACCGACTTGCCCACCATGCGCGGGGTCAGAATGTTGCCTTCGACGAACTGTCCGGCGGCGAAGATGGCAGCGATGATGCCGATCTGCAGCCAATCGCCCCAGAACTGGAACAGCGCGAGGCCCACGGCCAGGATGCCGCCCACCAAGGAACCGACATAGGGAATGAAAGTGATCGCCCCGGCGATGGCCCCGACGATCAGGCCGAACTGCAGGCCCGCGGCCATCAACGCGACGGCGTAGAAGGTGCCAAGCGCGAGGCAGACCGAGACCTGGCCGCGCACGAAGCCTGCGAGTACAGCGTCGATTTCCCGGGCAAGGCGGCGGATCGTGGGGGCGTGGTCCAGCGGCAGCATGGAATCGATCCGCGCCACCATCGCGTCCCAGTCGAGCAGAAGGTAGAAGGCCACGACCGGCACGACGACGATGAAGACGACGACCGAGATTACCCCCAGCGCCGAGCTGACCACGCCCTGCACCAGTTCACCCCCCCGCGCCTGGATCGCCGCACCGATCTCGGCCAGGGTCTGGCGGATGGTCGAGGTCGAATCGGCCAGCTCGGGGAAGCGTTCCAGCAGGAAGCCCTGCAGCCGCTTGGCGATGTCGGGCGCGGCGTTGACCAGGGCGGTCAGCTGGTTGACCAGCGTCGGGATGACGGCCAGCACCAGCAGTACCAGGGCAAGAAGCGCGATCAGCGAGATGACGGTGGTCGCGGCGACGCGGGACATGCCTGCCCGCTCCAGCCGGTCGGCGACGGGGTCCAGGAAATAGGCGATGGCGCCGCCGACGATGAAGGGCAACAGGACGTTGCCCAGCAACCACAACAGCACCAGGAACACCGCCGCAGCGATGCCCCAGTAGCGCAACTGGTCTTTGGTCGGCAGGGCCATGCGGGTTCCTTTGCTTCAGCCCCACATATCGCCCGCACCGCCCCCCCGCGCAAGGGGCGAGGCGGGCGACGACCCCCTGTCAGCACGCGCTTAGGCGGGGTCCGGTAAGCGGCACCGGGATGGAGTTCGCAGGCTGAACCGGGGAAAGAGCGGCCATCCGGGGCACGGTGCTCCGGCTTCCGGTTCGCCCCGAAGGCGGACCCACGTGAAAGGCAAGACTATGAAACTGAAGCTTCTGACAATCCTCGCGCTGACCTCGATGCCGATGGCGGCACTGGCGATGCCCGCCGTGGGCGACATGGTCGGGACCGACCCGACCGCCGCGACCGCCGCGCTGGAGAAGGCGGGCTGCACGGTGAGCGAGTTCGAGGCCGAGGACGGCAAGATCGAGGCCAAATGCACCGACACCGCCACCAACGAGGCGATGGAAGTCTACATCGACCCGGCTTCGGGCCTGGTCACCGACATCAAGGCGGCAGACTGACATGGCCACCCCCCGGACCCATTCCGCCGCTCCGCCCTCTCTGTGGGATCCCGTCGTGCGGATCACGCACTGGGGGATCGCCGTCTCGGTCCTGTTCAACGCGGCGTTGGATGAAGGTGGCAGCCTTTTCCACGTCTCGCTTGGCTGGCTGGTGATGGCGCTGCTTTTGCTGCGGGTGGTCTGGGGGGTGCTTGGCCCAAGGGAGGCCCGCTTCTCGGCCTTCCCGCCCAACCCCGTCGCGGCGCTGCGCCATCTGGGCCAGCTCGCCTCGGGGAAGGTGCGGCACTATCCCTCGCACAACCCGGCCGGCGCGATGATGGTCTATGCCTTCTGGGCCTGCCTGGCACTGGTCACCGTAACCGGCCTTGTGATGACCGGCGGTGCGACACCGATGCAGGTGGCCGAAGAGAAGGCAGCGGTTGCATCCGGCGACTGGTCTGCTTTGATAAAGAAGAGCGACGGCGAATCCTCCGAGGCCGAGGACAACAGCCTGCGTCATACGGCTGAAGAGGTACATGAAGTGGTGGCTAATCTTCTCTTGATCCTGGCGGCACTGCATGTGATCGGCGTTTTTGTCGAAAGCCGCGCGATGCGCCGCAACCTCGTGGCGCCGATGGTGCTTGGCCAACGCCGCAAATGACGGTTTTTCCGGACATCCAGACAGCGGGGCGCCGCCAGACCGCGGCGCTTTCGATCTTCCTGGTGGTGCAGACGCTGGGCACGGTGTTCTTCGTGGGCGACGTGATTGGCGATCTGCGTGCCGATCCCCTGTCGGTCCATTTCATCTTCGAGGCCGTGGTCACCTCTGCCCTCGTACTGGGCATCCTGTTCGGCATCTTCGCGTTGCGCCGCACGATCGAGCTTCTGCGCGCCCAGGACCAGGCTTTGGCCGTGGCGCGGGGCGCGCTGTCGGACGTGATCGACCGCCAGTTCCAGGCATGGGCGCTGACGCCTGCGGAACGTGACGTGGGGTTCCTGGCGCTGAAAGGTCTCGACGTGGCCGAGATTGCCGAGATGCGCGGGGCCGCACAGGGCACGGTTCGGGCGCAGCTGACGCGGATCTATTCCAAGGCGGGGGTATCGGGGCGCGCGCAATTCGCGGCCTTCTTTGTTGAGGATTTGCTGGGCGCAGCTGTTCCAGAAGCGCAAGCCGCGTAGTAGTTTGGACATCGCCTGCCCTGCAATCACGCCCGCAGGGTGAACCCGCGCGCCAGGTGGTTCCTGACGAACCAGATCATCGCCACCCCTGGCACAAGCGACAGGCAGGTCATCGCCATGACCTTGCCGATGTCCGTCTGAAAGCTGAACATCGCCTGGATCGCCATCGTGATCGGCTTGCCGCCGGTCACTGTCAGGATGCGGGCGAAGACCACCTCCACCCAGCTGAAAATGAAGCAGAAGAACGCCGCGACACCGATCCCCGGCGCGATCTGCGGGATCAGGTGGCGGAAGAAGAAAGACGGGCCGGAATGGCCGTCGAGATAGGCGGTTTCGTCGAATTCCCTCGGGACGGCACGGATGAAGCTTTCCAGCACCCAGACCGCCACCGGCAGGTTGAAGAGGCAATGCACCAGCGCGATGCCCACGGGCGAATTCACCAGGCCGAACTGGCTGAACAGGATGAAGATCGGCAGGGACAGCACCACGGGCGGGGTGACGCGGAACACAAGGATCACCAGCAGGAAATGCCGGTCCCCGGTGAAGCGGTACCGCGCCAGGGCATAGGCCGCAGGCAGGCCAAAGGTGATGCAGAGGACAACATTCAGCACCACATAGACAAGCGAGTTGACCATCGCCGCCCGCAGTTCTGGGTCCTCCAGAACGCCCCGATAGTTCATCAGCCCGATGCTGCCCTGCGCCGGGGTCGGCAGGGTCGCCATGAAGCTGAGCAGGATCGCCTGCACCAGCGGCAAGAGGATGAACCCGGCCAGCGCCAGGATGCCCAGATGCCTCATCCCTCGCGCTCCCGCGTGGCGGCGACGAAGGCCCAGACGACGGCCAGCACGATCAGGAAGTACAGCGTCGCCCGCGCCGCCGCCTGGCCATAGGAAAAGCCCTTGATCTCTTCGCCCAGCTCCAGCGTCAGGAACCGCGTCGCGTCCGATGGCCCGCCTGCGTTGATCGCAAAGGCCTCGGTGTAGATCATGAAACTGTCGACGAACCTCAGAAGGAAGACGATGGCCAGCGCGCCTGCGATCTTCGGAAGCTGGATGAAGCGGAACGCGGACCAGCGCGACGCCCCGTCAATGGCCGCCGCCTGCATATAGGCGGGGGGGATTGCCGACAGGCCAGCATAGGCCAGCACCACGACCAGCCCCAGCCAGTGCCAGGTGTCCACCACCAGGATCAGCACCCAGGTGTGCCACCCGGTGAACTTCCAGTCGAAACCGATGGCGGCAAGGCCGGGGCCCAGAATCCCCGTCTTTGCATCGATCAGCCCCAGCCAGAACATCGGGATCATGTTCCACGGAACCACCAATGGCAGCGCCACCAGCATCAACCCCCAGACTGCCCGCTTGCCGTAGCCAAGAAGGAGGAGCGCGATCCCGATCCCCAAGGGCACCTGGACGACAAGCGCGAGTGCGGAGAACAGAAGGCTTCTCCCGAGCGAGGCCAGGAACCGGTCGGACTGCAGGATGTCAGTGAACCATTGCACGCCCACCCAGTAGACATCCTGCAACGAAAAGATGTCGTGAAAGCCGTAGTTGATCACTGCCAACAGCGGGAGGGCCCCCACCAGCCCAAGGAGGGCGAGGGCCGGAAGAACGAGGAACCAGGCGCGATTGTCATGCGGGCGCATGTGGGTAAGGGAGAGGGAAGGGACGGGCGTGTCAATCCCGCACATCGGGATCCTCCCGCCGCTTCTCTTCACGGCCTGTTCGTCAAGGCATCGTGGGCTTTGGACTTGGCACCGGGGCCCCTCGGACTGGAATCGTTGTGCGTGAGAAGTCGTGATGGCTCGGGAGTCAGGATTCGCGGCCCCAGGTTGGACTACCGCCCTAGAGATGCGGAGCAGCTTGGGGAGGGAAACGAGTTGGGGCGGTTAAGGCGCTCTTCTCTTTGGACGAGCCCTTCACTTTTGAAGCAAGTTGCCAATCTATCGATAAAAATCTCACCCACAGAGACAGTTGATCATTAACAAGCCGAACTTATTTTTACTGCGCGCCGTCGAGTTGGAGGAAATGAAGATGCGACATCTGTTTGCCGCTGCTGCTTTCTTTTGCTGTTCAGCCAGCGTGGTTAGCGCTGAAGAACAGAATTCGATGAACCTTGGAAGTATCGATGAGGCAGGACCAGAGAATTGGGAGGGCATGTATCTTGGAGTGGCGGGGAGCGCAGTCGATTTCTCTGGGACATACAAGTCTTTTGATCTGGATCGGACAATAGCCGCCGATTACCAGAGAAGTGATTCAATTTCAGGGAATGCACTGGCATTACTGGCAGGCATAAACTGGCAGGCTGACCGGCTTGTATATGGCCTTGAGCTTAGCGCTTCAAAGCCAAACGCTGAAATCTCCTATTTGGAGAACTACCTCATATCTGCTCAACCCCATCGCTGGAGTTACAGCCAGAAGGTATCCACCATTGCATCGATCCGTGGGCGCGTGGGATATTCATTCGGCGAGACACTGGTCTATGGCTCCGCAGGTGCTGCTTTTGGAAAGCTTACCATTTCCGGATACGATACATCAGTGGATCCGTCGGGCGGTTCCATCTCGAACTGGCAGAAAGGTTGGATATTCGGATTCGGGGTCGAACAGATGCTTGGCGGTGGCTGGTCAACGTCTCTAGAGTATAGTCAAGTGAAGCTCGATCCACTGACCCACAATCCAGGCTATTGGTACAAGCCGTTTCGTGACACGCATGAAATTGAACTTGGGGAAATTTCGATTGGCTTGAAGTATCACTTCTAGATAGGTTTTATGCAGAGAAGCAGAAAAGGGAGTACGCCAGGACTGGTTCTGCTTGGCGTGCTGAGGCTGTTGGCCAACACAACACACTCAGCGGCAAATTCACCCGCATGCGACTCCAATATCTCTAGATCTTGACACACCCCTGACGCCCGCAGCCAACCCCGCAAAACTCATCACGCCTTCCCCCTGCCCATGCGCGGGCACCGGCGGGGCCTTTCCGGCCCCAACATGTCCCAGCCATACTCCGCCCGAGCCCCGCTCTCCGGCAGATGTGGCGTCTGACACGCTCGTGCGGTCGGTCCTCAACCGTGGATAGACCGTCTGCTTGCCTGCCCGGCCTTGACCCGCTAGGAAACGCGGGTCCCCTTCGGCAAAGGCCCCAAGATGCGTCTGTCCCGCTACTTCCTCCCCGTCCTCAAGGAAAACCCCGCCGAGGCGCAGATCGTCAGCCACCGCTACATGCTGCGGGCGGGCATGATCAAGCAGCAGGCCGCCGGGATCTATTCCTGGCTGCCCTTGGGCTTCCGGGTCCTGAAGCGGATCGAGGAGATCGTCCATCAGGAGCAGATCCGGGCGGGCCACATTCCCCTGCTCATGCCCACCCTGCAACCCGCCGACCTTTGGCGAGAGTCCGGCCGCTACGACGACTACGGCCAGGAGATGCTGCGGATCAAGGACCGGCAGGACCGCGAGATGCTGTACGGCCCGACAAACGAGGAGATGATCACCGACATCTTCCGGTCGCACGTGAACAGCTACAAGGACCTGCCGCTGACGCTGTATCATATCCAGTGGAAGTTCCGCGACGAGATGCGGCCTCGGTTCGGCGTGATGCGGGGGCGCGAGTTCCTGATGAAGGACGGCTACAACTTCGACGTCGATCGCGACGCTGCCTTGCACGCATACAACCGCCACATGGTCAGCTACCTGCGGACCTACGAACGCATGGGCCTGACCGCGATCCCGATGCGCGCGGCCTCGGGTCCCATCGGCGGCGACAACACGCATGAATTCCTGGTGCTGGCCCAGACGGGCGAGTCCGAGGTCTTCTACGACGACCGCGTGACCGCGCTGAAACTCGGCCAGCGGGACATCGACTATGACAACCGCGCCCAGGTGGCCGACGTCTGCAAGGAGTTCACCACCCTCTACGCCCGCACCGACGAGACGCACGATGCAGCGGTCTTCGATCAGGTGCCGGAGGCCCACCGCAAGGTCGGCCGGGGCATCGAGGTCGGGCAGATCTTCTACTTCGGCACCAAGTACTCCGCCGCAATGGGGGCCGAGGTCACCACTGCCGAAGGCACGAAGGTCCCGGTCGAAATGGGCTCGCACGGGATCGGCGTCAGCCGCCTGCTGGGCGCGATCATCGAAGCGTCGCACGACGACAAGGGGATCATCTGGCCCGAGGGCGTGACGCCCTTCCCGGTCGGCATCGTGAACCTGAAACAGGGCGACAGCGCTGCGGATGCAGCCTGCGAGGGGCTTTACAAGGCGCTGCAGGCCAAGGGGCTTGAGGCTCTGTACGACGACCGCGACGAACGCGCGGGGGCGAAGTTCGCCACGATGGACCTGATCGGCCTGCCCTGGCGGATCACCGTCGGGCCGCGCGGGCTGGCGAACGGGGTCGTCGAACTGACCAGCCGCCGCACGGGCGAATCCGAGGAGGTCTCCCCCGAAGCCGCCGTCGACCGCATCGCCCAGATCTACGCCGGGCGCTGAGTGGAAAAGGTCGCGGCCGCGCTCTACGGCCTCGACCTGCTGTTCCTCTTGTCCTTCCAGGTCCTGAACCGGGACCAGCCGACCTTTGCCAAGCCTGTCAGCGAATACGGGCTTGGCCGCACGGCACGCCTCTTCAAACTCTACCTGATCGCGGGCTGCATCGCGCCACCGATCCTTGCCTGGCAGGTCCATGTCTCGGGCGATCCGGACTTTCCCGTGACCGTGACAGTCTACCTTGCCCTGGTCGCACTCGGCCGCCTCGGCATCGCCCTGTGGCAGAACGACCCCCACGGCACCCGCCGCACCCACCGCGGCAACCTGCACCGGGCGGCGACGCTTCTGGCCTTCACCGCCGCCTACATGGCCGTGGTCGAGGCCACCCCGCGTCTCGTAGCACTCCACGAAGGCTGGAGCTCGGCGGGGGATGAGGTCCTGAAACTGGTCATCAGCGCCGCCTTCCTTTCCGTTGTCCTGACCACATCCCCCGGCCTCCGCCCCTGGTTCGGCCTGGCAGAACGCGCGTTCCTTTATGCAACCGCGCTGTGGTTCCTGCTGGCCACGCTGACCCTGCCGCCCCTATGATCGGCTCCTTACCCAGGAGGCCCCCATGTCGCGACTCGTCGTCCGCTGCTTTTCAATCTCTGTCGACGGGTTTGGCGCGGGACCGGAGCAGTCGCTTCAGGATCCGCTCGGCAAGGGCGGCATGGCGCTGCACGATTG
This sequence comes from Paracoccaceae bacterium, assembly GCA_027484915.1. GTDB lineage: Bacteria > Pseudomonadota > Alphaproteobacteria > Rhodobacterales > Rhodobacteraceae > Tabrizicola. The sequence continues at coordinate 19,236 of JAIXSA010000105.1, forward strand.
GGTCTTCAAGACGAAGACATTCCAGGACATGCACGGCGCGGGCGGCGGTGAGGCGGACAGCGTCGACGAAAGCTTTGCCGCAAAGGGGTTCGAGAACATCGGGGCCTGGGTCCTGGGCCGCAACATGTTCGGCCCGGTGCGCGGGCCCTGGCCCGACCACAACTGGCAAGGCTGGTGGGGCGACGAGCCGCCTTATCACTGCCCGGTATTCGTCCTGACCCACCACGCGCGACCCGACCTGCAGCTGGCCGACACGACCTTCCACTTCGTCACCGACGGCCTGCCCGCCGCCCTTGTCCGCGCCAAGGCCGCTGCCGGGGCCAAGGACGTGCGCCTTGGCGGCGGGGCCGCCACCCTACGCGAGGGGTTCCGGGGCCACCACATCGACGAGGCGCATCTGGCCGTCTCGCCGGTTCTCCTTGGGCGGGGCGAGACGGTGTTCCAGGGCCTCGACCTGCCCGCATTGGGCTACAAGGTCACCGCCGTCGTCGCCGGTGAAGGGGCCAATCACATCACCATCGGTCGCGCCTGACGACCATCCCCCTTGACCTTTCCCCTCCTACGGTCACCTTCCCCCACGACATCAGAGATTGGAGACCATCATGGACTATCGTCGCCTTGGCAAATCGGGGCTGAAAGTATCGGAGTTCTCCTTCGGCTCTTGGGTGACCTTCGCCAAGCAGGTCGACCTCCGCCCTGCAAAGGAGCTGCTGACCGCCGCCTATGACGCCGGGATCAACTTCTTCGATAACGCGGAAGGGTATGAGGCCGGGCGGTCGGAACTCGTCATGGGCCAGGCGATCCAGGAACTGGGGTGGAGCCGGGATAGCTACATCGTGTCCTCCAAGGTGTTCTGGGGCGGTGAAAAGCCAACCCAGCGCGGGCTTTCCGCCAAGCACGTGACCGAAGCGGCCCACGCCGCGCTGAAGCGCCTGCGAGTCGATCACCTCGACCTCTATTTCTGCCACCGTCCGGACATCGACACGCCGATCGAGGAAACCGTGCGCGCGATGCACAACCTGATCGTCCAGGGCAAGGTGCTGTATTGGGGCACCTCGGAATGGTCCGGCCAGCAGATTACCGAGGCGCATCTGGTCGCCCGCCGCGACGGGTTGACGCCGCCGACGATGGAGCAACCGCAGTACAACCTGTTCGAGCGTGAAAAGGTCGAACGCGACTATGCGCCGGTCTATGACACGTTCGGGCTGGGCACCACGATCTGGTCCCCCTTGGCGTCGGGGTTGCTGACCGGCAAATACAACGACGGCATCCCCCAGGACAGCCGGGCCGCTCTGCCGGGCTATGAATGGCTGCGCGACATCATCGCCGGACCCAAAGGGCGGCGGCGGGTCGAGCAGGTGAAGGCGCTGGCCAAGATCGCCGACGGGGCGGGGATGCCGATCCATCACCTGGCGCTGCTGTGGTGCCTGGCGAATCCGCGGGTTTCGACGGTGATCCTGGGCGCTTCGCGGCTGGAGCAGCTGCACGACAACCTCAAGGCGCTGGATGCGAAGGCGAAGCTGACGCCGGATGTGCTGGCAGCCATCGAGGAAGTGGTGCAGAACAAGCCCGAAGCACCACAGCGGTTCTGAGGGAAAGCGAATGGCAAAGGCACTGGTCACCTGGGGCGGATGGGAGGGCCACGAGCCCGAGAAGGTCGGTCCGATGTTCGCGGACTGGCTGCGCGAGGCCGGGATGGAGGTCACCTTGACCGACAGCCTGGCCTGCTTCGACGATGTCGAGGCTCTGAAGACCTACGACCTGATCGTCCCGGTCTGGACCATGTCGAAGATCGAGAAGCAACAGGCCCTGAACGCCTGCGTGGCGGTCGCGGCGGGGACCGGGATCGCCGGTTGCCACGGTGGCATGTGCGACGCCTTCCGCGAGAACGTGGACTGGCAGTTCATGACCGGAGCGCAATGGGTCGCGCACCCGGGCAACGACGGGGTGGAGTATGGGGTCCGCATGGTATCCTCCGACCCTCTGGTGGCGGGGGTTGGCGACTTCACCGTGAAGTCCGAACAGTACTACCTGCACGTCGATCCGGCGGTGAAGGTGCACGCGGTCTGCGATTTTCCGGTGGTGGAAGGCCCGCATTCGGTAAACGGTCCCGTGGCGATGCCGGTCGTCTTCACCAAGGGTTACGGGCAGGGCCGGGTCTACTACAACGCGCTTGGTCACCAGAAGAACGTGATCGACCAGGGACTGGCGGCCGAGCTGATGCGGCGCGGGCTTCTTTGGGCCGTGCGGCGCTGACGTGACGGCAGGTCGCGGGAAGGTGCCTTGACCGGCGGCGGGGCGTGGTCATGTTCTGGTCACATCCCTTTGCCAGACTCGAGACCATGACCCTACCTGCCGACCACTACCGAGTGCTGAAGCGCGAACTGTCGCTGGGCGAGCTTCTGGCCGACGGCATCGTCCATGCGCTGGCCTTGCTGGCCGGACTGATCGCCTTTCCACTGCTTCTGTTCCACGGGTTGCAGACCGCCGGGATCGGCACCTTCGCGGCGCTGACGGTCTATGCGGCGGGGTTCTTCCTGATGTGGGGCTTTTCGCTGGCCTACAACATGACGCCACCCTCGGCCCTGAAATGGCTTCTGCGGCGGTTCGATCATTCGATGATCTACGTGATGATCGCCGGAACCTACACGGCCTTGATCCCGCATCTCGCGGGGGCCTGGCCCTGGGTGCTGGGTGGGGTCGTCTGGGGTGGCGCTGTGCTGGGCATCCTGGTGAAGGTCGTGCTTCCGGGCCGCTATGACCGGCTGTCGATCCTGGCCTACGTGATGCTGGGCTGGGTCGGGATCATCGCCATCGGGCCGGTCAGCGCGGCCTTGCCTTCGGTGTCGCTTTGGCTGCTGGTGGCCGGTGGGGCGACCTACGTGGCTGGCGTCGGGTTCTATGTATGGGAGCGGCTGCGGTTCCAGAATGCGATCTGGCACGGCTTCGTCGCGGTGGCGGCCGGGCTCCATTTTGCCGCTGTGGCGGTGGCCGTCTCCTAGGGACGGTGGGCGCATCGCCCACCCTACGCAGGGTCGGCCATCGTTATTACCAGGTTCCCCGGCTTGTGGAAGCTTTCCGCGATGCGATGGGCCTCGGGCAGCTGGGCGAAGGGCAGGACCGGGCCCACGACGGGGGTGTAGCCGCCCTGCTCATGCAATCCGACCGGGCGGCGCATCGAGGCGAGGTCCTCTTTGCTGGTGCCGGTCAGGAAGCGGCGGTTGAGGGCGGACGCGAGCATTTCGGAAAGGTCCGCCGTGATCAGGATCAGGCGTCCTTTGGGGGAAAGCAGAGGCTTTGACCCGTTCCAGCCGAGGCTGCCCATCACGTCAAGGATCACGTCGAAGGGTCCCTGCGGGGGGCCGATGCGGTAGTCGGTGACCTCTGCCGCGCCAAGCTGGCGGGCCAGCGCGTGGTTCGCGGGAGAGGCTGTTGCGGCCACGGTCGCGCCCAGGTGTCGGGCGATCTGGACAGCGGCACCTCCGACTGCTCCAGTCGCCCCGGCGATCAGGATGCGCTCGCCTGGGGCGAGTTTGGCGCGGTCGATCAGGAACTCGGCTGCGGTGAGGCCGCCGAAGAAGAACGCGGCACCCTGTTCGTGGGAAAGCGTATCGGGCAAGGGGAGGACAGTGCCGTCGGCCCGGATCGTAAGGTACTCGGAATGGGCACCGCCCTTGAAGCCTTTCAGGCCAAAGACCCGCTGGCCGGGCTGGAACCCGGTCACGCCGGGACCCAGGGCGGCGATGTCCCCGGAGAAGGCCCAGCCGGGGGCAACCCTTGGGCGCGACCAGCCGATGGCGAGCCTCAGCATCAGACCGAGGCCGCGGGGAACCTTTCCAGAGCGAAGGCGGGCGTCGCCGGCCGTGACGGGCGCGGCGCGAACCCGGATCAGAAGCTCGCCCGGTCTGGGGGTGGGGATCGGGGCGTCGTCGAAGGTGACGGTCTCGGAGCCACCGTAGGCGGTGTAGCGGGCAATCTGCATGAGGAAGGGGTAAGTCCTCTGCGCGCACGGGTCAGGTAGGGGATACCTGACCTCAGTCCGCTGCGGTGAGTTGCACGTCCATCACCGGCAGGCCGGCGATTTCCTGCACCAGCTTCAGGCGAAGCGAGGTGACGAAGTCCTGCCGCCCGACCGCGCCGATGGCAAAGGCGCCGGGGCCTCCGATGATGCGGTCCTTGTAGTCCTGCAGGAGGGTGTCGTCGGGGGTCTCCAGGATAGGCAGGGCGTTGACGGTGATCCCGGCTGCAACGGCGATGTCGCGCCCGGCTTCGATCTCGATCCCCGTGGTGTTGCCGGTGCTGTCGCCCGAGAAGTCGATGACCTGGCGGGTGCTGGTGATCTGGTTCGCCGAGATCAGCCGCGCGCCTTCGGCCAGGGCATTGCCGATGGCGTTGTGGCCGGTGGCGAGGCGGGGCGGGGACAGGAGGGCGTCGGCAAAGGCCTGGGCGGACTCTGCGCTGTCGATGATGGTCCAGTCGACGACGGTCTGCTGGTTGGCGGCCCACTCGACGTAGGTGACGGCGATGCGGCCGGTGCCGATGGCGTCCGTCACGGCGGGGTCTGTCAGGGCGGCGGCGTAGCTTTGCCGCTGGAAAAGGAACTCGTCCTCGGTGATCGAGCCGGAGGTGTCGGCGAGGAGGACAAGCTCGAGGTCCACCTCCTGGGCGTGGAGGGCTGTGGTGAGGAGGAGGAGGGCGAGGAGGGTTCGCATTGCGGGAGTATGGGGTGGATGTGGGGGCCGGGCAAGTGCCACGCGCGGCGCCTGCTTTGGTATGAATAAATTCAAGGGGTTGGGCGTGAGTGATTACGATTTGTTAACGTACCCCCGGGAACACGGCGACCCGCGTTGAAGCGGGGGAGATGGGTCCCCGCTTTCACAGGCAAGACAGGGCGTGCGGGAGAGGGAGAAACGGTTTGAAGCCCGACCTACAGGCCGAGCGCTTTCCGGAGCGCAGCGTTTGTGCAGGTCTGCCATCCCTTGCCTTCGGCACAGAGACGTTCAGGCACGACGGGGTCGAAGTGCAGGGAGACGCGCTTCTTCCGGGCCTCGGGCAGAAGGGGAGGACGTCCATGTGCCGTGCTTGGTCCGACACTCGACGAGTTCGAGGAAATTCGGAGGTGGGTTTGAACAGCTTGAAATCCTCGCGCGTCAGTTCCCGAACCTCGCCATCTTCGTCAATAAGCGACGCGGGCTGTGCGGTAGGCTTGCTGTGCGCAGGCGTTGGCCTTCCTCATCGCGATGATGCGATGTGTTTCTCAAGAAACTTGGGCCCCGGTCAGACCCCCGCGCCCGGATCGCGCATCAGTTGCAACCGCCCCGCCGCCGCCCGCGCGAAGGTCCGCAGCACCACCTTGCGCCGCGCACCCGACAGCGGCGTCTCGGGGGCCATCCGCACCACCTCGGCGTCGTAGGGATCGGCCAGGATCAGCCCGGTGTCCGGCGGCAGCAGATCCACAGGGAAATCGGCATCCACCGCCCAGAAGAACCGGTCGCACCAGTCGAGGTAACCCTGCCACTTGCGGTCCGCCCGGTAATCGGCCCGGCCCGACTTGCATTCCACCACCCAGACCTCGCCCCGCGGCCCAAGGGCCATCACGTCGACCCGCAGGCCCGAAGTAGGGATCAGTTCTTCGACGCAGACGAAATCCAGTGCCCGCAACCCCCGGCACACCCCGCGCTGCAGGCGCTGGCCCGGCAGCGCGGGCAGGATTTCGGGGCGGTCGACCGGCATGTCCATGCGACAAATATGAACTAAAGGTGAACATCTGTCCAGCCTTGCGGCCCCTGCCCCCGCACCCTATCTTGGTCAGTGGCGGGTTCTGCTCCTCGCGTGCGGGGCCAATTTTCCAGTGGCCGATAAGCAAGCGAACGGGGGCTGGCTCTGCCTGGATCCTGGTCCAGGTATCTGGCGCCCACCTGAGACCTCTGGCTCTCGGGAAAACCCCGGTCCTCACGGTTGCTGCGGGCCCGCCACCCATCCACCGGGCGCCGGAGTTTTCGAAATCTCCGAACCGATTTCTTCGAAGAAATCGGCGCCTACCGGCGGCGGATCTTCTGCTTCACGGGCACCGGAACCAGCACCGGTTCGCGCGCGCCACGACCGCCACGCGGCCATTCGCCCACGTCCGCCATCCCCATCACCCGGACAGCGAACTGGACGGCCGAAAAAACGATCCCGTTGAAGACCACCAGCATCGCAGCAGCGATCCACCCAATGTCGGACCCCAGCACCAGATGCCCGATCCCGCCCACGTCCAGCCACATCAGCCCGCCTGTGAAAGCCGCAGACACGGCGAACCCCACGGCAACGCTTTCAAGGTAAAGGCGGACGAGCTTCGGCATCAAGACCTCCTGTCTTACCCTGAAGCTAGGTGCGCGGAACGGGCTTGCCAAGTCCCCGCCGCGCGTCTTGCGCGATTCCGCCGCGGTGGACCGGATAGTGACGAAAAATGCGGCTTGGGCTGACCCAGATCATGGCGCGGGCGGCGCGGCGACTGGACGCTTGCCCAATTCGCCCAGGGAGGTATCGCCATGAAACCAGTCGTCACGCTCTACTGCATCGCCGACGAGGCCGGATTCCGGCTTGTGCGCGGCAAAGGCCCCGAGATGGAGGAAATTCTGAACGCCAGCGCCGAGGCGTTCGATGATGTAAAGTACGAGTTCGCCAAGGGCGGGCACAACCGCTCCGGCGCGTCGAGCTTCGGCCATGACACGAAGTCCGCCGCCGAGATCGAGCGTCCGCGTCTGGCAAAACACGTGATCCGCGCGCTTGAGGCGGAATGGTCCAAGGGCAGTGCCGACCGGATCGTGATTGCGGCGGGGCCGAAAATGCTCGGCGCGCTCCGCGATGTATTCCCAGGAGCGCTGAAGACCCACGTCGCCGCTGAACTGCACAAGGACCTGTCCGATGTGCCGCTTCATGCACTTGCCGATCATTTCCTGTCCGTCAGCAAGGTCTGACGGGCGAGGTCACCCAAAAGGAGGACAAGATGTCCGACCTCGACTCCGGCCCCCGTGTCCTGCCCGAACCGGGTGCCACGCCCAAGGCTTCGATCTGGCTGCGCGGGCTGATGATGCTGATCTTCGCGATCCTGATCGGCCTGGCACAGACCATCCTGCATGCGCCGACCATCGTGCAGTTCGTCCTGATGCTGCTCGACAAGGGCAAGCCCAACGCCCGGATCGCCGCGTTCGGCAAGGACCTGGGCGGCTGGCTGTCCAAGGCGGCCGCCTACCAGACCGCCCAGACCGAAGCCAAGCCCTGGCCGTTCGAAGGCTAGGCCTCCAGCGCCTCCAGCTCGTCGATGAAGCCCGCGATCATCGACAGGCCCTTGTCCCAGAACGTCGGATCCGACGCGTCAAGGCCGAACGGCGCGAGCAGGTCCTTGTGGTGCATCGACCCACCTGCCTTGAGCATCGCGAAATACTTCTCCTGAAAGTCTGGCAAGCCCCCCGCATAAGCCGCGTACAGCGCGTTCACGAGGCCATCGCCGAAGGCATAGGCATAGACGTAGAACGGCGAATGGACGAAATGCGGGATATAGGACCAGAAGGTCTCGTACCCGTCCATGAACTCGAAGGCGTCGCCAAGCGACTGCGCCTGCACGGACATCCACAGCGCGTTGATATCCTCGGGCGTCAGCTCGCCTTCCGCGCGGGCGGCGTGCAGCTTGCATTCGAAGTCGTAGAAAGCGATCTGCCTGACGACCGTGTTGATCATGTCCTCGACCTTGCCGGCCAGCAGGGTCTTCTTCTCGGCCGGGGTCTTTGCCTGATCCAGCAGCCGGCGGAAAGTCAGCATCTCACCGAACACGCTTGCCGTTTCGGCAAGGGTCAGCGGGGTCGACGACAGAAGCTCGCCCTGCCCCGCCGCCAGCACCTGATGGACGCCGTGGCCCAGCTCATGCGCCAGCGTCATCACGTCGCGCGGTTTTCCAAGGTAGTTCAGCATCACGTAAGGATGCACCGTCGTGACCGTCGGGTGCGCGAAGGCCCCCGGGGCCTTGCCCGGCTTCACGCCTGCATCGATCCAGCCCTTGTCGAAGAAGGGTGCCGCAAGGTCGGCCATCCGGGGGTCGAAGGCGGCATAGGCCTCGGTCACCGTGCGACGGGCTTCGGCCCAGTCGACCAGGCGCGGTGTCTCGGTCGGCAGGGGCGCGTTGCGGTCCCAGACCTGCAGCTTGTCCAGCCCCATCCACTTGGCCTTCAGGCGGTAGTAGCGGTGCGACAGCTTGGGATAGGCGGCGACGACGGCGTTGCGCAGCGCCTCCACCACCTCAGGCTCCACGTGGTTCGACAGGTGGCGGCCATGCTGCGGCGTGGGCATCTTGCGCCAGCGGTCGTGGATTTCCTTTTCCTTGGCCAGCGTGTTGTGGATGCGGGCGAAGAGCTTGATGTTCTTGCCGAACACCTCGGCCAGCGCTTGCGCCGCCGCCTGACGCCGCGGGCGCTGGGGGTCGGTCAGCAGGTTGAGCGTGGCTTCCAGGTTCAGCTCCTCGGCCTCGCCCTCGACGGCGAACATCAGGCCCGCCATCGTCTCGTCGAACAGCTTGTTCCAGGCGCTTGCCCCCACGACGCTTTCGTCGTGCAGGAACCGCTCCAGCTCATCCGACAGCTGGTGCGGCCGCATCGCGCGCATCCGGTCGAAGACGGGCTTGTAGCGGGCAAGGTCGGCATTTGCCGCCAGCAGGCGGGCAAGATGGTCGTCGTCCAGCCGGTTGAATTCCAGGCTGAAGAACACCAAAGGCGTCGTCGCCGTGGTCACCTTGTCCTGCGCGTTGCCCATGAATTGCGCGCGTTCCGGGTCGATGGTGTTCTGATAGTAGCGCAGGCCCGCATAGGACATGAGCCGCCCGGCGATCACCTCGATCCGCTCATATTCCTGCACGCAGGCCAGAAGCCCCGCCGCATCCTGACGGCCAAGGCGGCCTTCATAGGTCTTGGCGAAGGCAGCGCAGGCGCGTTCCAGCTCGGCCATGTCCGCGGCGAATTCCGGGCCGTCCGCGCTGGGGTAAAGATCGGTCAGATCCCAGTCCGGCAGATCGCCGAACCCGCCCCCGCTGGCATTGGCGTCAAACACGGGCTGGGGCAGGTGCAGGGTCATGGCGATCTCCGGAAAGCATTTTGCATCATCTATGTCGGGCAGCGGCCCGGGAAAACCCCCGGACCTCTCCTCGTTCGACTTCGTCTCCTCGTCGTGATGCGCCGCCCCCAGCGAGGAGTGACGCAGTCATCGACGAGCGGCGCGTCAGATCTCGACCGCCACGTCGTAGACCCGGTCCATCATCGCCTGCGTCCCACGCACGAATTCCAGCGGGCAGGGATAGGCCGCGCCCTCGCGCACGGTCCGCCCGAAGGCCTCGACCTGCAGCTTGTAGTGGTTGGCCGTCGGGAAGCGGTCCACGATCACCCGGTTGCCGTTTTGGTGCAGCTCCACCTCTGCCAGGTCGTTGACGTTGGCGTTGAAGGGCCCGCCCTCCAGCCGGATCATCCCCTTCGTCCCCTGGAAGGTCGCGACCTGCCGGTTGTACATCCGCATCGAGGTCATCGAGCCATAGGTGAACCGTCCCTTCGGCCCCTCCATCACCGCAGCAACCTGGGCGAAGGTGTCGACCCCGTTGTCGCGGTGGATGCGGGCCGAGATGTCGACAGGCTCCGCCCCGGTCACGAAGCGGGTGCAGCCAAAGGTATAGACCCCGATGTCGCGCAACGACCCGCCGCCTGCGTCGGGCCGGTTGCGGATGTTCGTGAGGTCCGTGAGGTTGAAGCTGAAGGCCACATCCGCATGGACGAGGTCGCCGATCTCGCCTGCGTCGAACCACTCCTTCGCGCGCTGCCACTGCGGATGGTGGACGATCATGTAGGCCTCGGCGGCCAGAAGGCCCGACCGGTCGCGCGCCGCGATGATCTGGTCGATCTCGCGCGCCTTCAGGGCGATCGGCTTTTCGGTCAGCACATGCTTGCCCGCCGCCAGGCACTTCAGCGTCCATTCCACATGCATGTGGTTCGGCAGCGGGATGTAGACCGCGTCGATCCCCGGATCAGCCAAGAGCGTGTCATAGGTCGAATGCACCGTCAGCGACGGGCAGAAGGCCTGGAACCCTGCGGCCTTCGACGCATCCGATGTTGCCAAAGCGACAAGCTCCGCCCCTTCGGCGGCATGGATCGCCGGAGCCATATGTTCCCGCGCGAACCGCGCTGCCCCAAGTACGCCCCATCTGACCGGCTTCATGACATCCTCCCCCAAATCGATGCCGCCAATAGGTCAGGTTTTGGCCCGACCTTCAACCCGCCGAAAGCGCAGAAAGGTCAGCTGGCCAAAGGGCCTTGCCGGGCGGCTCTCGTCCAGCGGCACCAGTGGATGGACACTGCTTGCATGCATGTCATTCGCTTGGCATTTCCCAAGGTGGCGCAAGTGCCGGCCTTGCCTGCGATTGCCAGGACAAGCCGCAACCCGCGCCGGCAATCAGCCGACGGGCGCTTTGCGCAATCCCCGCAGCGCCAGCACCAGAACCCCAGCGAGGTAGGCCAGACACAGCGTCAGAAGCGTTGTCCACGGATAGGTCAACAGGGCCGCCACGACGACCACCGCGCCGACCAGCAGATAGCGGGCATAATCGGTGGCGATGGTGATCCGTTTCAACGAAGGGGTCCGGACCCGGCTGATCATCAGCGCACCGATGCCGACCATCCAGGCCGCCACCAGGATCGGCGGCAATTGCAGGACGCCGTCTGTCGCAGAGGAGAGGTATAGCGGCGACAGCACAAGAAGTGCCCCCGCAGGCGAAGGTACCCCGATGAAGCTGGTCTTCTCGGCCGCCTCGCCCACCGCCGCGCGCGATCCCACGTTGAACCGCGCCAGCCGCAGCATGCAACAGACTGCATAGACCAGAACCGCGATCCAGCCCAGGCTTGTCTCCGGCCGCAGTCCCCACATGTACAGGATCAGGGCGGGAGTGACGCCGAAGTTCACGAAGTCGCACAGACTGTCGAGTTCCGCCCCGATGGCGCTTTCCGATTTCAGCATCCGCGCCAGGCGTCCGTCCAGACCGTCCAGCGCCGCGGCAACGCCGATCAACAGGACCGCCAGAGTGAAGTTTCCGGCAATGCCGTAGCGGATCGCGGTCAACCCCGAACACAGCGCCAGGATCGACACAAGGTTGGGCAGAAGCTTCAGAACCAGAAGCTCGCGCGGGGCATCGGCAGGCTTGCGGGCCATGTCACTCGATCCGGGCGACACGGGCCGGGGCGTCCTGGCCGATGAATGCAATGACGCTTTCGCCCGCGACCATCGTCTGGCCCAGCGCGACCTGAGGGTGCACGCCATCGGGCAGATACACGTCAAGCCGGCTGCCAAAGCGGATCAAGCCGAAACGTTCGCCCGTGCGGACCGCGTCACCGGGCTTTTTCCAGCACATGATGCGCCGCGCGACGAGGCCCGCGATCTGCACCACGGCGATCTTGCGGCCGTCAGCCATCTCGATGGCCAGGGCATTGCGCTCGTTCTCCTCGGACGCCTTGTCCAGCGAGGCGTTGAAGAACTTGCCGGGCCGATAGGCGACGGCAGTGATCCGGCCCGCGATGGGCGCGCGGTTCACGTGGCAGTTGAAGACCGACATGAAGACCGACACACGGACCAGCGCCTCTGGGCCCAGGCCCAGCTCGGCGGGCGGGACGGCGCGTTCGATCAGGCTGACGACACCATCGGCAGGGCTGACAAGAAGCCCGGCATTTTCCGGCACCGCGCGCTTGGGGTCGCGGAAGAAGTAGTAGCACCAGACGGTGAGGCCCAGGCCCAGCCAGCCCAACGGATCCCAGATCCAGAACAGGACCAGACTGACGGCCGCAAAGACGGGAACGAATTTCCACCCCTCGGGGTGCATCGGCTTGAGAAAGGTGTCGATCATGCGCATGGGCGTCCTCCTACCCCCGCGGCCCCCAAGGATCAAATGAAACCTGCGTGGGACGCGTCCCCATCCGCGCGACGCAGCTCTTTCCGGCGCGCAGGACAATCGGGCATTTCCTTCGCGGGATTTCCCGGCAACTATCCGCCAGGCGGCAAAGGGACGTGGCGACATGCAGTTGGACGGCAAGGGACTGCTCTCGGGTCAGGCGTCGGGTGCGGTCCTGCACGCCGATGTCGGGCTCAGCTTCATGGGGGGCGTGGACGCGGCCTCGGGTCTTGTCCTCGACCACCACCATCCGCTCTTCGGCCAATCCGTCGCCGGAAAGATCCTCGCCATTCCCAGCGGTCGCGGGTCCTGCTCGGGCAGCCTGGTCCTTTTCGAACTGCTGATGAACGGCCATGCCCCCGCGGCCCTCGTCTTCTGCCGGTCCGAGACGATCCTCACCCTTGGCGTCCTGATCGCGGCCGAGCTGTTCGGCCGGGGCATCCCGGTCCTGATGCTGGACGATGCCGCCTACGCGGAGCTCAAGACCTTCGACTTCGCCCGGATCGACGGTGGGCGGCTGACGTCCTGCGCGGAAGACCCAGGCGTTCCAGCCCATGCCCCGATGCCGGACCTGGACCTTTCCGACTTCGACCTGACCGCCCGCGATCACGCCATGCTGCGAGGGTCCGAAGGCGAGGCGCGACGGCTTGCCATGCGGATCATCCTGCACACCGCGCGCATCTCGGGCGTGCGCAGCCTGATCGACGTGGACATGGCCCATATCGACGGGTGCTTCTACCAGGGGCCTGCGGGCCTGCGCTTCGTGCGTCGGCTGGTGGACCTTGGCGGCAAGGTGAAGGTTCCGGCGACGATGAATGCGATCTGCGTCGACCGGCAGCGCTGGCGCGCCCAGGGCGTGGCCGAGGCGATCGGCCTGCCCTCGGACGACCTCGCAGACGCCTATGTCGCCATGGGGGTCGCCCCCAGCTACACCTGCGCGCCCTATCTTCTGGAGCCCGCGCCGAAACCCGGCCAGAACATCGCCTGGGGTGAATCCAACGCCGTGGTCTTCGCAAATTCGGTCCTGTCGGCGCGGACGCTGAAATACCCGGATTACCTGGACATCCTCGTGGCCCTGACGGGTCGCGGTCCGGCCAGCGACTGCTACCTTGACGAACACCGCCGTCCGGGGCTTCGGCTTGACCTCCCCGCCCTCAGCGGGATCGACGATGCCTTCTTCCCGACCCTTGGCTACCTCGTGGGCAAGCTTTGCCCGAACGATGTGCCGATCATCTGCGGGTTGGAGGGGGTCAAAGCCAGCCACGACGACCTGAAGGCCTTCGGCGCGGCCTTTGCCACGACCTCGGCCGCCGCGATGTTCCACATTCGGGGCATCACGCCCGAGGCGTTGGACCCTGACCTTGCAGGCGTTCCGGCCATCGCGATTTCCCACGCCGATCTGGCGGCAACCTGGGACGAGCTGAACACGGCCACCACCCCCGAGGTCGATCTCGTCTCGCTTGGCAACCCGCATTTCTCCCTGACCGAGATCGGGGCGCTGGCGCGGCTCTGCTCGGGCCGGAAGATCCATCCCGATGTCGCACTTGTCGTGACCTGCGGGCGCGATGTCATGGCCAAGGCCGAGGCGGCGGGGCTGGCGGATCAGGTCCGCGCCTTTGGCGGGCAGTTCATCAACGACACCTGCTGGTGCTTCATCGGAGAGCCGATCGTCTCGGGGTCCTTCCGGACGATCGCCACGAACTCGGGCAAGTATGCACATTACGGGCCAGCCGCCGTGGGCAAGCCGTTCCACTTTGCCAGCCTTGCCGCCTGTGTCGACGGGGCCGTCACCGGCTTAATGCGCGAGGAGCGTCCGGAGTGGTTGAAAGCGCCCTGACCGGGACATCGTGGCACGGACCGGGACCATCAGGCCCCGATCCGATGTCACCGCACCGAACGGCTCCTGATCAGGCCGGGATCACCATCCCCTTGCCCTTCGCCAGTTCGCGCATCTTGGCCTGCAGCTTTTCGAAGGCACGCACCTCGATCTGGCGGATGCGTTCGCGGCTGACGCCATAGCTTTCCGACAGCTCCTCCAGCGTGACCGGGTCTTCCGACAACCGGCGCTGCATGAGGACATCCTTCTCGCGGTCGTTCAGGACCGACATGGCCTGCACCAGAAGCGCGCGGCGGGCGTCAAGTTCGTCCTTTTCCTCATAGGCCTCGGCCTGGTCGGAATCCTCGTCCTCCAGCCAGTCCTGCCACTGGGTCGCACTTTCGCCGTCCGACCCGACGGTCGCGTTCAGCGACGCGTCCGAGCCCGAGAGGCGACGGTTCATGTCGATGACCTCGTCCTCGGTCACCGAAAGGTCCTTGGCGATCTGGGCCACGTTCTCGGGGCGCAGGTCGCCCTCCTCCAGTGCCCCAACCTTGGCCTTCGCCTTGCGCAGGTTGAAGAACAGCTTCTTCTGCGCCGACGTCGTGCCCAGCTTCACCAGGCTCCACGACCGCAGGATGTATTCCTGGATCGAAGCCCGGATCCACCACATCGCGTAGGTCGCCAGCCGGAAGCCCTTTTCCGGATCGAACCGCTTGACGGCCTGCATCAGACCGACGTTCGCCTCAGAGATGACCTCGGCCTGCGGCAGCCCATAGCCGCGATAGCCCATCGCGATCTTGGCGGCCAGCCGGAGGTGGCTGGTGACCAGCTGGTGTGCCGCGCCCGCGTCCTGGTGATCGACCCAGCGCTTGGCCAGCATGTATTCCTGTTCAGGTTCCAGAAGCGGGAACTTCCGGATTTCCTGCAAATACCGGTTCAAGCCCTGTTCCGGGCTTGGCGCGGGAAGGTTCGTGTAGGTGCTCATGATGCCCCCTCATCTGCCCGGTGCGTCAGCGCCCCCGGGGAACGCGATAACCTAAAGTAACCGCTTCCCGCTTGCAAGGCCCTGCACACCCAACGTTCAACGTCAGGTGTGGGTCCCTCCGTCGCGCGCAAAGGAACATGTCAAGGGGTTCACGTTAATGTCAGCTTACCCGACCGCGCCGGGTCAGATCGCCACCCGTTCGCCCAGTTCCACCACCCGGTCGCGCGGCAGGTGGTAGAAGTCGGTCGGGTCCGCCGCCATCCGGCTGAGCGCCACGTAAAGCCGGTCCATCACCAGCTCCAGCCCCGTCCCCGTCGCCACCGCCCGCCTGCGCCCCAGGAAGAAGGTCGAGGCCATCACGTCGAACTTCAGCCCCGCCGCGCGGGCATGGGCCATCGCCTTGCTGACGTTCGGCGTCTCCATGAAGCCAAAGCGCAGGACGACCCGGATGAAGCAGCCGCCCAGAGCCTCGACCGTCGCCCGCTCCTCGGCCGTGGCATAGGGCACCCGCAGCGTCTCGACCGTCAGAAGCACTGTCTGTTCGTGCAGGACCCGATTGTGCTTGATGTTGTGCAAAAGCGCCGAGGGCACGATTTCGGGGTCGCCGGTCAGAAAGAATGCCGTGCCGGGGATCACATTGACCGACGAATTCCGCATCATCCGCACGAAACTGCTGGTCGAGATCGCCAGCTTCGCCACCCGCGCCTTCACCGCCTGCGTCCCCCGCCACCAGGCCCACATCACCATCCCGATAACCACGGCCGCGACGACCGGAACATAGCCACCATCGCCGATCTTCATCACATTCGACGCCAGGAACACCAGTTCCACCCCCAGGATCGGTGCGGCACACAGAACGGCGACCGGAGCCGAAAGCCGACCCGAGCGCACCAGATACAGCACGCCCAGGATCGACGTCAGCACCATCGTCCCTGTCACCGCGATGCCATAGGCCGAGGCCAGCGCACTGGAGGTTCCAAAGGACAGGACCAGCCACAGCACGCCCCACAGAAGCAGCCAGTTCACGGCACCGATGTAAATCTGCCCGCTCTGCCCTTCGGCAGTGTGCAGGATGCGCAGCCGGGGCAGGAAGCCCAACTGCACCGCACCCCGCGCCATCGAGAAGGCTCCGGTGATCACGGCTTGGCTGGCGATCACCGTGGCTGCCGTGGCCAGAAGCACGACGAAGGGCAGCATCGCTTCCGGTGCCAATCCGAAGAAGGAATTCTCGGCCTGCTCGGGGTCCGCCAGGGCCATCGCGCCTTGGCCCAGGTAATTCAGCACCAGCGCCGGAAGGACCAGCCCGAACCATGCCAGCATGATCGGTCGCCGCCCGAAATGGCCCAGATCGGCATAAAGCGCCTCGCCCCCCGTCACGGCCAGGAAAACCGCGCCCAGGACGACGAAGGCCACGCCGGGATGGTCCAAAAGGAAATCCAGGCCCCAGAGCGGGTTGAACGCCCGCAGCACGGCCGGCTCATCGGTGATGTGCCAAAGGCCCAGTCCCGCCAGCGCCAGGAACCAGACCACGCAGATCGGCCCGAACAGCCGCGCGACACTGGCCGTCCCGCGCCGCTGCACGAAGAACAGCGCCATCAGGATGCCCAGGGTGATCGGGATCACGTAATTGGTCATCGAGGGCAGGATCAGCTCCATCCCTTCAACCGCAGACAGGACCGAAATCGCCGGAGTGATTGCCGCATCACCTGCAAAAAGTGCCGCTCCACCCAGTGCCAAAAGCAGGACGGGGACCGACCGCTTCCCCGCTGCCAGCCGCACAAGCGTGTAAAGCGCCAGGATGCCGCCCTCGCCCCGGTTGTCGGCGCGCAGCAAAACGAAGACATACTTCACCGTGACGATCAGAATTAGCGTCCAGATCAGCAACGACAGGATGCCCAGCACCTCGGGCGCGCCGGGCACCGCAGCACCGGTCGCTTTCAGCGCCTCACGGAAGGCATAGATCGGCGACGTGCCGATGTCGCCGTAGACCACCCCGATCGCTCCAAGCGTCAGCGCGGCAACACCTTGGCGATGTGTGGCCTCGGTGTAGATGTCGTCCGGGTCGGCTTCGGTCTTCAGGTAATCGGCAATGTCCAGCGCTTCCTCGTCGAACAGAGGCAAGGCAGGCTGAAGGTCCCGGGGAATCGGGTCGTGAATCATGGAACACCCTTGGGTGATGCTTCGACGCTGGTTGGTGGGGAATGGCTGCGATCCGGAAGATGACCTTTCGCCCCGCAGGCGAATGTCTGGCCCGGTGTCCCCCCTGGCAGGAGGGGTGCGCTTTGGCTCCAATGCCGTTACCGACTCAAGCACATCGGCGTGGACACGACATACGCCGATAACGT
The DNA here is from genome assembly GCA_027484915.1 of Paracoccaceae bacterium. Classification (GTDB taxonomy): domain Bacteria; phylum Pseudomonadota; class Alphaproteobacteria; order Rhodobacterales; family Rhodobacteraceae; genus Tabrizicola. Next base: position 36,338 of record JAIXSA010000105.1, read on the forward strand.
GCGCGTGACAATGCTGCAGATGCATGGTGGCGGCGGACAGGCCGGGGCGACCGGATCGCGGCACAGCTTGGATAAGGATTTCCGAACCTTACAGGTCGGCACCTTTCCGCTATGGCTGACCGCCGGAACTCCTGTCGACGGTCATCATGCATCGCTTTCCCCGCCTTCGCCTTGCGCCTCTTGCCCTTGCCTGGCTGATCCCGAGCGCGGCCCAGGCCTATTATCCCTGCAACGGTCCCGGCCCGGGCGAGGTGTTGATCGGCGTCGATCCCGGTGGCAACGGTGTCGCGCCGACGCCCTTGTGCGAATTCGTCGGCGAAGAGGGCGCTGGCGGCTACAGCGCTCCCGGCGGGTCCTGGGTCGACCAGTATGCCACCATTGTCTGGGGCACCGACACAACTGGCGCGCCGACCTATTCGTGGTACATCAATGCCTCCAGCCAGGCCGAGGCTGACAACGGCGCCCTCGCGCAGTGTCAGGCTTCTGGCTTTCGCGATTGCCGGATCGCGATGGGCGTGACGAACGGCGCCATCGCGGTGGCGATTGACAGCAGCGGCAGCCTGCACACCGACTGGGGCGAAGACGCGCGCCAGGCGAAGAAGAAGGCCCTGCGCTTTTGCAAAAAGCAGGGCGGCAAGGGGTGCAAGATCGAACGGGTCCTGGAAAGCCCCGCCGCTTGGGTCAGCAATTGACCGGGGCCCGGCGGGTAAGGCCCGCCGGACCACCCGCTCAATCAGCCAGGCATTTGGCGAAGATGACCTTGTCGTCCCCGGCCCGGTAATAGTCCCGGATAAGCGCCGCCTAGTGGAAGCCAAGCCTGCCGTAGAAGGCCCGCATTCCGGCAAAGTTCGCCACGCCCGAGGTTTCGACCAGCAAAAACCGGACACCCTTCCTGCGCAGCGCCGTCTCGACCGTGGCGACCAGCCTTTGGCCAAGTCCGTGACGCTGGCTGGCCGGGTCGACCGCCTGCAGAAGCAGGTTCCAGGTCCCGTCGGTCAGCCGCTCAGGCGTGGCAAAGGCCAGTCCCGCGCCCCCGTCGGCAACCCGCCAAATCGCCTAATCGCGCCCGTCCAGCCAGGACGCAGCCATCTCGGCCAGCAGCTCGGCGGGAAACAGGTCCACCGCCGCGATCAGTGCCGTTGCGGCGGCAAGGTCTTCCCGCCGCAAGGGGCGGATGATGTCGTCTGTCATCGGTCTATCCTTGATTGTCCAGTTGCGCCCGGACCGAGACGCGCCCCAACCGCGAGATGCGGTAGGGGCCGCCGCTTTCCGAGGCGATCAGCCGCTTTCGCCGCAGCCGTTGGAAGACGTCCAGCGTGCAGTCCGCCAGGATGAAGCCATCGCGGGTCACGCACAGGATCTCTTCGATCCGCTTGCCGTTCCGCGAATGGTCGATGCGCCCGCCAAGGGCGAGGACGTGCAGCACCCGCTGCTCGGTCCGTGAGATGTTCATTTTGGATAGTCCGTCGTCTGTCGCCATGCCAGACCGGACGAAGGCCATTGCACCTCGTCGGGTCGTTCATGTCATCCGCCAGACCCCTGCGAAGGGGCGGATGACGTCAGCGGGCGAAGACAGTCTCGGACATGAAGCACTCCATCAGCCGTTGGCGGCCAGTGCCACGGCAGATTACCGCAGCAAGACGTCCCTCGCAACCGCGCGGGCAAACATTGCCAAAGGCTTAACGCCCGCAGGCAACCGATTGATTTCATTAGGCAGGGAAAAGTGCCCACGCGTGGGCACCTTGCGCCCTCACCCCACCCGCAAGGCCTGGATCAGCCCTGCGATGTCGGCGGGCAGGGGCGAGGTGAACTCCAGCCGCTCCCCCGTCACCGGATGGTCGAACCCCAGGCTCGCCGCATGCAGCGCCTGCCGGGGGAAGCTGTTGCCGACCTCTGCCCCCTGCCCCAGCACCTTCTCCGACAGCCGCTTCTTGCCGCCGTAGGTCTGGTCCCCGACCAGCCCATGCCCGGCATAGGCCAGGTGGACCCGGATCTGGTGGGTCCGCCCCGTCTCCAGCCAGCAGTCGACCAGCGCCGCCTGGTCCCCGAACCCCTCGACCACCCGTGCCCGGGTGACGGCGTGGCGGCCCTGGTCCCAGACCACCGCCTGCCGCTGCCGGTCGGTCTTGTGCCGGGCAAGGTGGGTCGCGATCCGCAGGATGCCACCCGCCTCGAAGCTGATCCCGCGCAGGCCCCGCAGCCGGGGGTCGGTCCCCGTCGGCACCCCGTGGACCACCGCAAGGTAATGCCGGTTGACCGAGTGGTCCTCGAACTGCCGCGCCAGCCCGTGATGCGCTCGGTCAGACTTGGCCACAACCAGGAGGCCCGAGGTATCCTTGTCGATCCGGTGCACGATCCCCGGCCGCCGCTCGCCCCCGATCCCCGACAGCGTGTCGCCGCAGTGATGGAGAAGCGCGTTGACCAGCGTCCCCGAAGGCGAGCCCGGTGCGGGATGGACGACCATCCCTGCCGGCTTGTCGATGACGATGAGATCGGCATCCTCCCAGACAACGGTCAGGGGAATGTCCTCGGCCAGCGTCTCCACCGCAACCGCGGGATCAAGGCGGAGGAGGTAGACCTCACCCTCGGCCACCTTCGCCTTCGGGTCGGTCACCGCCATCCCGTCGCGCAGAACTGCGCCCTCGGCGATCATCCGCATCAGCCGCGACCGCGACAGCGCGGCCTCCTCTGGCACCGCCGCTGCAAGCGCCTTATCAAGACGGGCAGGAGCCTCCGCGCCGATCTCAACGCGCAGCGCGTCCGCTTCGTCCTCGAAAGGCCCGTCCATGTCCGATCCAGTCACGCCCGACGCCCCCGATGCGGCCCTGCCGCCCAGCCTGCGGCTTCTGAAATGGCTGGTCATCCTCTTGACGCTGACGATGATCGGTGGGGTCATAACCGTGGTTGCGCTGATTGTCACCCGGATGCCCCAAGCCTTCACCGCCTCGGCACCCCGGGTGCCAGAGAACCTGCAGCTTCCCGCAGGAGCCGAAGCCGCCGCCATCACCTTCGGCACGGGCTGGACCGCCGTGGTGACCACCGACGACCGCATTCTGGTCTTTGGCGAGAACGGTTTGTTGCGCCAAGAGGTGCCAATTTCCCCTGAGCCGGGGCCTTGACCGACCGCACAGCCTTCTGGCTACTGTTGCCGTCAGGTTTCAACCCATTGGTGCAATCGCGTGACGGTCCGCCTTTCCTCACTGTCAAAGGCTGAAGGGGAGCGGTTGCGGGACGAACTGGCGCGTCAGTACCGCATCATCCGGGGCGAGTCTGCGCTAAGAATTGTCCTTGTCGGGCTCGCCTATGCTGTCTGCGCGAATTACGTCTCGCCCTGGATCATGCTCGCCCTGTTCCTTGTCGAGGTGGTGGGCGAGGTCATTTCCCAGCGGCTTCTGAAGGGACTGGACCCCCTGCAGGCGCCGGGACGCTACCAGCTGTTCCTGGCAAGCCTCGTGCCGATGGAGGCAGCCCTGATCACTGCTGCAGGGCTTGTCTGGCTGCAGGACGACCCCTATGCCAAGTCGATCGCCATCGGCATCGTGATGGGGTCGCTTCTGCATCTGTGCTCGGTCCGGTCGATCCATCTTGCATTGGGTGTCGTCGGCATGACGACGGTGGCGGTGGTGGTGGCCATCTTCAATATCCTGCACTGGGTCGAACAAGGCAGCTGGGTCGGGTTTGCGGTATCGACCGTCACGGCCCTTGCTGCCACCGCCTATGCCGCGACGGCGATGTTCTCGAACAACCGGCTGCACCGGGCAGGGGCGGAAGCCACGTCGGCGGCAAAGGCCGCGAATTCTGCCAAGGGCAGGTTTCTGGCCCAGATCAGCCATGAACTGCGCACTCCCCTGAACGCCGTCATCGGCCTTGTGGAAATCGAGGCTGCAAATGCTGCGGGGTCGTCCCGGCAGCGGCTGCGGACGGTGGCGACCTCGGCTCGGGATCTTGCGGTCATGCTGGACGACGCCGTGGATTACTCGGCCCTGACGGAGGGACGTGTCTCCGTCACGCCCCGCCCTGTCGCCCTGCGCCAGGAGCTGGCGGCCAGCCTTCTGGTCTTCGAACTGCAGGCGCGCAACCAGGGGCGCGAGTTGACGGTCGGGATCGAGAGGGACGTGCCTGAGGTCGTGCGGATCGACAGCCAGCGGGTGCGGCAATGCCTAGGCAATCTGATCAGCAATGCGCTCAAGCATTCCTCGCGCGGACGGGTCTCGGTCACGGTGCGCCATCAGCGGGGCCGGTTGCAGATCGACGTGGCAGACCAGGGCAAGGGCATCCCGCCGGCATTGCAGGACCGGGTGTTCGAACCCTTCTTCCGCGGCTCAAGCGAGACGCCGGGCGTGGGGCTGGGCCTTGCGATCAGCCGGGCAGTGGCGCGGCAGATGGGGGGCGACCTGGTGCTGGTCCCGGTGGCACAGGGAACGACCTTCCGCCTGACCGTGTCCGCCCCCGAGGCAGAGGCACCGCCGGACGCCAGCGGGGTCGCGGATTTCCGCGACCGGGTCATCCTGGTGGTCGATGACATCGCCACGAACCGGCTGGTGGCGTCGCAGCTTCTTGCTGCGGCAGGTGCGCGGTCGGTGGAGGCAGGCAGCGGACCCGAGGCCCTGGCGCGGCTGGAGCAGGGCGGAATCGATGCCGTGCTGCTGGATCTGATGATGCCCGGGATGGACGGCCAGGAAACCCTGTTCCGCATCCGCGAGACGCATGGCCGCAAGATCCCGGTGGTGGCGATGACGGCCGATGTCCTGTCTATACGCCGCGACGATACCTTGCGCGAACGGCTGGACGGCTTCCTGCCCAAGCCGATCCTGCCCGAAACCCTGCGGGAAGTCCTGGCCCGCGTCCTGCGACCCTGACGCATCCGGGCCAGCAATGTCGGTAGCGGACATGACCGCCGCAGCCGGGGGCCCCAGGCTGCAAGGATCAGGCAGGGGGAATGCGATGATCGGAGATCTGGGTGCCGCGGATGCAACCGCGCTGGCTGCGCTGGTGGCCGCAGGCGAGGTGACGCCGTCCGAGCTGCTTGACGCAGCACTGGCCGCGGTCGAGGCGCGGAACCCGGCGCTGAACGCGGTCGTCCTGCTGCAGGAAGGCGTTGCGCGGCAAGCCATCGCAGGGGGCCTGCCCCAGGGGCCGTTCCGTGGAGTTCCGTTCCTGATCAAGGACCTCGGTGCAGAGGCGAAGGATTTCCCCTCGCACAACGGCTCGCGTCTCTATGCGAACACGGTCTATGCGCAGGATTCGGCGATCTTCCAGCGGATGCAGGCCACGGGGGTGGTGACCTTCGGGCGCACGACCTCGCCCGAGGGCGGAGTGGGCGCGGCGACCGAGGCGGCGGTTTACGGCGGGCCGACGCGGAACCCGTGGAACAGGGACCATACCTCGGGCGGGTCATCGGGCGGCGCGGGCGCGGCGGTGGCGGCGGGGATCGTGGCGTTTGCGCACGGGTCCGACGGGGGCGGATCGGTGCGGATACCGGCCTCGTCCTGCGGGCTTTTCGGGTTCAAGCCGACGCGGGCGCGGCTGCCGGACGGGCCCTATGCGGGCGAGGGCTGGGCGGGCATGGCGATCGACGGTTTCCTGACGCGGTCGGTGCGCGACACGGCGGTCATGCTGGACGCCTGCGAAGGCCCGGACCTCGGCGCGCCCTATGTGGCCCCGGCCCTGGCGCGTGGACATGCTGCTGCGATTTCCCGCCCGCCGCGCCGGTTGCGGGTGGCCATCTGCGACACGAGCTTCACCGGAGAGCCCATCCATCCCGAGGTGGCCGAAGCCGTCCGCGCGGCCGGTCGGCTGCTGGAAAGCCTGGGGCACTTGGTCGAACCGGGTCGGCCCAAGGCGGACGTGCCGATGATGATGCGGGCCTGGACCGATATCGTCGGCATCGGCACGGCGCTGTCGATCCGCTCAAAGCTGGGTGACCGGGCCCCCACGGCGGATGAAGTCGAAGGCGTCGGACGCGGCGCCTGGGCCTATGCGCAGACGCTGCACCCGACGCGTTATCTGCAGGCGGTGGGCGAGATCCACGCCTTTGGCCGACAGATGGCCGGGTTCTTTCAGCCCGACGGCGGTGGGGGTCCGGACATTCTGCTTTCGGCAACCCTGGCAGAGCCGCCTGCGAAGGTCGGCCGGTTCAACCATGCGACCGACGACTACGTCGCCTTCCGCACCGGCCCGAACGGCATCTTCGCCTATTCCCCCTTCTGCGCGGTCTTCAACGCCTCGGGCCAACCAGCGGCAAGCCTGCCGCTGGGGTGGTCGCAGTCGGGGCTGCCCATCGGCATCCATCTGGCGGCGGCCTTCGGGCAGGACGAGGAGCTGATCGCGCTTTGTGCGGAAATCGAGCGGGCCGCCCCCTGGGCGGGCAAGCGCGCGCCGATGGCAGGTTAGGGGCAAGGAATCGCTTGTCAGCGAACTTCTGCGCGGCTCAATATGATCAAACGGGGAAGACGGAAATCAGGGAAGACAAGGGGGCGGCCGTGACCGATGAGGTGACGATCTCGGCCCGGAATGTCGTGAAGGCCTTCGGGCAGGGCGCGGCCGCTTTGCGGGCGCTGGACGATGTTTCGGTGGACATCCGGCGGGGGGAGTTCTTCACGCTGCTCGGGCCGTCGGGCTGTGGCAAGACCACGCTTTTGCGGCTGATCGCCGGGTTCGAGATGCCGACCGACGGCACGATCCTGCTGGACGGAACCGACATCACCACGTTGCCGCCAAACAAGCGGCCGGTGAATACTGTGTTCCAAAGTTACGCGCTGTTTCCGCACCTGACCGTGGCGCAGAACATCGCCTTCGGGCTTGAAATGCTTGGGAAATCTGCGTCCGAGGTCAAGGCGCGCACCGCGCAGATGCTGGCGCTGGTGAAGCTGGAAGCGATGGCGGGGCGCAAGACCAGCCAGCTGTCCGGCGGCCAGCAGCAGCGGGTGGCGCTGGCCCGGGCACTGGCGCCGCAGCCGAAGGTTCTGCTCCTGGACGAGCCGCTCAGCGCGCTGGACCTCAAGCTGCGCAAGGAGATGCAGATCGAGCTGAAGCGGCTTCAGCTGGAAACCGGGATCACCTTCATCTTCGTCACCCACGACCAGGAAGAAGCGCTGACCATGTCCGACCGCATCGCGGTGATGAGCGCGGGCAAGATCCAGCAGGTCGGGACGGCAAAGGAAATCTACATCCACCCGAGGAACCGTTTCGTCGCCAGTTTCATTGGCGAGACCAACTTCCTGACCGGCAGCGCCGAGGATGGCGCACTTCGCCTGGCCACGGGCGAACGGATCGAAGTGCCCGGCCTTCGCGCGGGGGGTACAGTCACTGTCAGTGTCCGGCCCGAACAGTTGCGCCTTGGCCGACCCGAGGATGGCGGCCTGCAGGCGAAGGTGAAGTCGCTGGTCTACTTCGGCACCGATACGCATTGCCACCTGGGGCTGGCCGACGGGACGGAGATCGTCGCACGGCTGCAAAGCCCGGCCTCGGGCGAGGCGGGCCTTGCCGAGGGTCAGGCCGCCGGCATCCGCTTTGCCGAAGGCGCCGTCCAGCGGGTGGAGGACTGACCATGAGCCCCGCCGAAGAGGCCGTCCTTGCAAGGTCCGACCGCAACGGCTGGTTGCTGGTCCTTCCGGCGCTGGTGGTCCTGGGCCTGGCCGCGATCCTGCCGCTTCTGGTCATGCTGGTCTATTCCGTCCTGACACCGGGCGAATTCGGCAACGTCGAATGGCAGTTCTCGTGGGACGGCTGGTTCTCGATCCTGTTCCAGCGCGACATCTTCGACGGGACGCTCAGCCTTGCCGACGCGCATCTGACGATCTTCTGGCGGTCGCTCTGGCTGTCGGTCGTCACGACGGTCCTTGCCTTCGTCGTTGGCTTCCCGACGGCCTGGTTCATCGCCACTCGTCCCGTCCAGGAGCGGCCGGTCTGGCTGTTCCTGGTGACGCTGCCATTCTGGACCAACCTTCTGATCCGCACCTTCGCCATTCTGGAAGTGATCCGGTCCGAGGGGCTGATCAACACTGCCCTGATGCGGACCGGCGTCATCGAAGAGCCGATCCAGATGCTGTACACCGACGGCGCGGTGTTGGTGGGCATGGCCTACGTCTACTTGCCGCTGATGGTCCTGCCGCTCTATGCCGCGATCGACCGCTTCGACATGCGGATGCTCGAGGCGGCCTACGACCTTTATGCCAGCCGCTGGCAGGCCCTTCGCCGCGTGGTTCTGCCCATCGTAAAGCCGGGCATCGTCGCCGGGTCGATCCTGGTCTTCGTGCCCTCGCTTGGCGCCTATGTCACGCCGCGCGTGCTGGGCGGCGGCAAGAACATGATGATCGGCAACTTCATCGAGTTGCAGTTCGGCCAGGGGCGCAACTGGCCCTTGGGGGCGGCACTGTCGATGATGCTTCTGATCATCGTCACCATAGCGCTTCTGTTCTACGTGCGCGCCGCCAACCGGGCACCGGGTGATCGACATGGCTGACCGTTTCGCAGTCAATCGCCTTCCCGGCTTCACCACCATCGCGGCGCTGGCGTTCCTGGCGCTGTACATCCCCATCGTGACGCTGGTGTTCTTCTCGTTCAACGCCGGAAAGACGGTGATGGACTGGGGCGGCTTCTCGCTGCAGTGGTATGTCGTTGCGTGGAACAACGTCGCTGTGCAAGAGGCGGCCTGGCGATCGGTGGTCATCGCGTTCTGGGCCACGCTGATCGCCACGACCGTCGCCACGATGGCCGCCCTTGGCACCACGCGGCGGCGTGCGTTTCGTGGGCAGACGGCGGTCTACGTGGCGATAAACCAGCCCCTGATGGTGCCCGAGATCGTGACTGCCGTGGCGCTTCTGATCGTCTTTGCCTGGGTCAAGGTCCAGACGGGCTACCAGGGGCTTGGGTACCTGATCCTGGCCCATGCCGCCTTCTGCATCCCCTTCGCCTACCTGCCGATCCGCGCCCGGCTTGAGGGGATGGACCTCAGCCTGGAAACGGCAGCGGCGGACCTCTATGCAAGCCCGTGGATGACCTTCCGCCGGGTGACGTTGCCGCTTCTTGCGCCCGGGATCGTGGCGGGGGCCATGCTGGCCTTCATCACCTCGCTGGACGACGTGGTGATTACCGAGTTCGTGAAATCCGCAGGACAGGACACGCTGCCGACCTACATGCTGGGACAGTTGCGCCGCGGGGTTACGCCCGAGGTGAACGCGATCTCGACGGTGCTTTTGGGCCTGACCGTGGCCATCCTGACGGCTTTCTTCCTGCTAACCCGCGAACGGCGCTGACAAAAGACGCCGCAACCCAACTAGGAGACGACGATGAAACGGATGATGACTGCCCTGGCGCTGCTTCTTGCGGCGACCCCTGCTCTCGCCGAGGGCGAGCTGCAGCTTTACAACTGGGGCAACTACACCAGCCCCGAGCTTCTGGCGAAGTTTGAGGCGGAGACCGGGATCAAGGTCACCGTGACCGACTACGACAGCAACGACACCGCGCTGGCGAAGATCGAGGCCGGTGGCGCCGGGTTTGACCTGGTCGTCCCCTCGGCCAACTACGTGCCGATCTGGATCGAGAAGGGCCTGGTGCAGGAACTGGACCTGTCCAAGTTGCCGAACCACAAGAACATCGCCCCGGAATGGATGAACGTCGACTACGACAACGGCCGGAAATACTCGGTTCCGTGGCAGTGGGGCACGACCGGCGTCGCGGTCAACAAGACGGTCTATGGCGGCGACGTGAACACCAGCGCGATCTGGCTGGATCCGCCGGAGGAACTCAAGGGCAAGATCAACGTCACGCCCGAGATGAACGACGTCGTGGCGCTGGCGACGATGTATGTCGGTGGAGAGCCCTGCACCGAGGATACCGAAGTCCTGAAGAAGGTCCGCGATGTCCTTCTGGCGGCAAAGCCGAACTGGATGTCGATGGACTACGGTATGGAAGACAAGATGGCGACGAATGACGTTCCCGCCTCGGTCTACTGGAACGGTGCCATGCTGCGCGCCCGTCTGAAGAACCCCGACATCGTCTACGGCTATCCGAAGGAAGGCTACATCGTCTGGATGGACCAGGTGATGCTGCTGAAGGACGCCAAGAACGTCGAAGAGGCCTACAAGTTCCTCGACTTCATCGCCGTGCCCGAAAACGCCGCGATGATCAGCGCCTTTGCCCGCTATGCCAACGGCATCGCTGGGTCTGATGCCTTCATGCCCGACGACATGAAGACCGCGCCCGAGATCGTTGTCCCGGCCGAGTTCGCCGACAAGGGCCACTTCATCCCCACCTGCAGCCCGAAGGCCCAGGAATACATCACCGCGATCTGGACCGAGCTGCAGAAGTAAGGTCCTGAAACCAATCGTCCCGGGGGGAGGCGCTCCCCCCGGACCCATGCAGGATTTTTGCGGAAGTGAACGCCGTGCTGGAATGGTCCGCCTCTGAACTTTCGCGGGCGATCCACGCCCGGAAGGTCGCCCCGTCCGAAGTCATGTCCGCCTGGCTGGCGCAGATACAGGCCGTGAACGGCACCGTGAATGCCATCGTATCGCTGCGCGACCCCGATGATCTGATGGCCGAGGCGCGGGTGCTGGACGACGTGTCGCCCGCGGGCTGGCTGCACGGAATCCCCTTTGCAGTGAAGGATCTCGTGGCGACCAAGGGGGTCCGGACGACTTGGGGCTCGCCGCTTTTTGCGGATCACCTGCCAACGAAGGATGATCTGGTCGCAGCCCGTCTGCGTGCCAGCGGGGCCGTGATCGCGGCCAAGACCAACGTACCGGAATGGGGTCAGGGATCGCATTCCTTCAACCCCGTGTTCGGGGTGACCCGCAACCCCTATGACCTGTCGCGCGGTGCGGGTGGCTCGTCCGGTGGCGCGGCGGCGGCGCTGGCGACCCGGATGGCCTGGGTGGCGGACGGGTCGGACATGATGGGGTCGCTGCGCAATCCCGCCGCCTTCTGCAACGTCTACGGCTTCCGCCCGACCTGGGGCCTTGTTCCGCAGGACGCCGAGGGTGACAGCTACCTGTCGACGCTGTCCACCGAGGGCCCGATGGCCCGGACGGTGGAGGACGTGGCGCACCTGCTTCTGGTGCTGGCGGGCGAGAACCCGGAAGTCCCTTTCCCCCGCGAAGTGCCGTCGCTGGCGCTGGACCGCGACCTGAACGGCCTGCGCATCGGCTGGCTTGCCGACTGGGGCGGGGCCTATCCGATGGAACCAGGCATCCTGGACCTGTGCGAGACGGCATTGCGGCAGATGGAAGCGATGGGCGCGGTGGTCGAGCACCTGCCCCCGCCCTTCCCGGCCGAAAAGCTGTGGAGCTCCTGGACCACGCTCCGCGCGATGCTGAACGCGGGCGGCAAACGGGCGCTGGCAGAGGACCCGGCCAAGCGCGCCCAGACCAAGCCCGAGACGATCTGGGAGATCGAGCAGGGCCTTGGCCTGTCGGCCCAGGCGGTCTACGAGGCCAGCGTGATCCGCAGCCGCTGGCATGCTTACGCGGCGCGGCTTTTCGACCGGTACGACGCCGTTGTCTTGCCAAGCGCGCAAGTCTGGCCCTTCCCCACTGACTGGCGTTGGCCAGAGGAGATTGCGGGGCGAAAGATGGACACCTATCACCGCTGGATGGAGGTGGTGATCCCGGCCAGCCTGATCGGCCTGCCGGCCCTCTCGGTCCCCGTCGGGTTCGGTGCGCTGGGTCTGCCGATGGGGATGCAGATCATCGGGCGGTCCGGGGACGACCGGGGCGTCTTGTCCATTGGCCAGGCCTGGCACCGCGCCACCGAATGGCCGCAGCGCCGACCGCCGGTGCTGGCAACGCCGTCACCTTCGCGCTAAGGCTGTCCCAAAAGGGGAGGCCAGGATGATCCTTGGGCATATCGGGGCACGCAAGGGCTCGAAAGGCGTGCCGGGCAAGAACTTTCGCCCGCTTTGCGGCAAACCGCTGATCGACTGGTCACTTGACCAGCTTTTCGCCAATCCGCGCGTTGGCGCAATCGTGGTGTCCACCGATGATGAAGCGATCTATGATCACGCGGTCAGGCGCGGCGCACTGGCGATCGGGCTAAGGCCGGCAGAGCTTGCCACCGACACCGCGCCGAAATGGGGCGTCTGGCAGCATGCCCTGGCGGCAAGCGAGGCGTTGACCGGGCCGGTTTCGGCGTTCCTCGACTTGGACTGCACCTCGCCGCTGCGGCTGCCAGAGGATATCGATGGTGCACTGACACTTTACGAAATCGAACATCCAGACATGGTCATGAGCGTCTGCGAGGCGAGAAAGAATCCATATTTCAACCTTGTGGAACCGGACGCCCAGGGTACGCTGCATGTATCCAAGCCCCTGCCCGGCGGCGTCTGGGCCAGGCAGGATGCGCCCACGGTCTATGAACATGTCGGGATGGTCTACGTCGTGGACCCGGACTACCTGCGGCGCGCCAAGACGATCTACGAAGGCCGGGTGATCCCTTACGTCCTTCCGGCCGAGCGCTGCCACGACATCGACACGCCCTACGACTTCCGGCTGGTCGAGTTCCTTTTGTCCGAGCAGCTGAAGGACGGCATCCTCAAGGCTTGAGCAAGGGCGCAACCGCCGCAACGGTCTTGGCGGTTGCCCCCGAATGCGCCGCGACAAAGGCGCTGATCGCCTGTGGCGAGGGGTCAGGCCAGTCCAGTACATCCCGCACCAGGCGGTCGGCGGTCGTCTGGTGACATACCCCGGCGGCGATGGCCTCGACCGCAGGGTATTCGATGGTCTGGATATGCGGGCCGACCAGCACTGGCAGCTTCAAAGCCAATGGCTCGATGATGTTGTGCGACCCCTTGGGCTGGAACCCGCCCCCCACCACGACGCGGTCGGCAAGGCCAAGGTAGAAATACATCTCGCCCAGGGAATCCCCCAGCAGCACATCCATCGGCGCATCCGACAGGGACGCGAACTTGCGGTCCAGCCGCTGGCTGCGGCGGTCAAAAAGGATGCCCCGGTCCCGCATGGCCTGGGCCACCGGACCGAACCGCTCGGGCGCGCGGGGGATGAACAGGATGACGGGCGGCGTGCGCACCGACAGGATCTCCTGCGCCGCGGCAAGGAACAACGCCTCTTCCGGCTCGGTCACCGAGGCGAAGGCGATGACCCGGCGCGGGCCAAGCTGTGGGCGCACTGTGGCGGCGGCGGCCAGATGCGCGGCTGGGATCGGCTGGTCGAACCGCAGCTCACCCGTGACCGCGATGTCGCGGACCCCGACCGAGGCAAAACGCTGCGCCTGCAGATCCGACTTCACGAAAGCCCCGGCAAAGCCGCGCATCACCGCTGGACGGATGCCGAAGCGGGCGTCGCGCGCCATCGAATCCGTCGGATACTGGGCGTTGCACATGTAAAGCGGCACCTTCGCCGCCTTCGAGGCGAAGACCATGCGCGGCCAGATCTCGATTTCCATCACCAGGCCCAGCTTGGGGCGAAACGACTTGAAGAACCCCGCGTAAGCCCATGACATCTCGAACGGAACCCAGACGGCGGCCAAGCGGCCCGAAGCGATCTCGGCTGCGAAGACCTTGCCCGCCTCGCGCCGCCCGGCGGGGGTGAAATGGGTGGTGACGATCCGTTCCCCACGGTCCAGCAGCGCCCGGATCAGCGGCACCGCCGAGCGCAGTTCGCCCAGCGAAACGGCATGGACCCAGACCGCGCCGGGAAGGCCCTGCGCATGGTGGCCGAAGCGTTCCGCCAGATGGCTGGTGTAGTCCGGGTCCTTCCGCCCCCGGCGCCAGAGGTAGGCCAGCACAATGGGCAGACCCAGGTGCCACAGAACCGACCAGAAACGCAGGAAAAGCCAAAGCCTCATGCCAGCCCCCCCAGCGCCAGCAGCTCTGCGGCCAGCGAGGCGAGCGAGCCTTGGGCATCCTCCGACAGGGTCCGGGCGCGCCCGGCCAGCGCGGAGTGATCCTCGACCAAAGCCTTGGCCAGGCTGTCGGGCTGCACCAGGCGAGCCGCAGCGGACTGATGCAGCGCCGTGAAATCGGCGGCGAAGTTGGCAATGCGCGGCCCGTGCAGGATGGCCGAGCCAAGGGCCGCAGGTTCCCACGGATTGTGGCCCTCGGTCGGGCCAAAGGTTCCCCCGATGATCGTGACCGGGCAAAGGCGGTACCAAAGCCCCATCTCGCCCAGGGTATCGGCAAGCCAGACATCGGCCGTAGGCCCCTTGCCCTCCGACCTCAGGGTCGCCGTCATCCCGTGCTCGGCCACGCGGGCGGCGATCTCGGCCGCGCGGCCGGGGTCGCGCGGGGCGATGATGAGAAGCGGACGGTCTTCCAGCGCCCGAAAGGCCGAGAGGACCGCGAACTCGTCCTCGTGGTGCGATGATGCAAGCAGGACCGGGCGATGCCCGACCAGGGCCTCGCGCACGGCGGCCAGTGCGCGGGGATCGGCGGCCAGCGGCGGAGCGGCGGCCTTCAGCGAGGCCGCCACGCGAACCCCTTGCGCGCCAAGCGCCTGCAGGTGCCGGGCGGTCGCCGGGTCCTGCGCGGTGATCAGGCGGAAGCGGGCGAAGAGGTCGGCATATAGCCCGGCCCAGCGGCGACGGCGGGCATAAGCGTCGGCGTTCATCCGCGCATTCACCATCGCCAGCGGAATCCCCCGCGCGTCCGCGGCCTGGATCGCGCCGGGCCAGAGATCCTGCTCGGCCCAGATCGACAGGTCCGGCCGCCAATGGTCAAGGAACCGCGCCAGATAACGAGGCGCGTCCAGCGGCAGGAACTGGTGGCGCGTCCGGGCGGGAAGGTTTTTCGCCAGCACCTCGGCCGAGCCACGGGTGGTCGAGGTTACCAGAAACTCGGCCTGCGACTGGTGGGCCAGCGCCGCGACAAGGCCGCGCAGGGCCAGGACTTCGCCCAGGCCCACGGCATGCAGCCAGATCAGCGGGCCTTCCGGACGCGGCAGCGACGGCTCTCCCAGCTTTTCGCGCCAGCGGTCCGGCAGTTCTTTCCCCTTCGCCAGCCGCCGCGCAAGCACCCCCGGGGCGGCCAACGGGATCAGGCGAGAGGCCGCAAGGTATGCACCAAGTGCAAGGCCGGGCCTAGTCACGGAAGGCCTTCTGCAGGCTCAGCGTCCAGAACTCGGGCCTCGCCAGCGTCTGGACGAAACGCTCGGCGGCGCTGCCCTGGCCGAAGCCTTCATGCGGTGTCGCCTGTCGACCCCATTGCGTTTCCAGGAACCGCAGGATCGTCGCCCGATCCGCCGCCTCGCAGGCGGTGACCGAGGGCGCGTCGGACCGGTTCGACTGCCGCGTGCCGATGTCCAGCGACGGCAGGCCCAGGAACGGGGCCTCGCGCACCCCGGCACTGGAATTGCCGACCATGCAGGCCGCGTTCTTCATCAGCTCGCTGAAATGCGCGAACCGCATCGACGGAAGCACGCGGAATCGGGATTTCGGAAGTTTTTCAATGACCTGGAAGATGTTCTTCGACCCTGGATCATTGTTCGGCGCGATCACCACGAAGCTGCGCCCAGAGGCGTCCAGCGCCCCGAACAGGTCCGCCGCTTGCCGACCGATGGTGTCCTGCTCCGAGGTCACGGGGTGGAAGGTGACGATGCCATACTGGTCGAACGCGATTTCGTAGCGCGCGCGCACCTCGTCCAGCGTGACGCCCGAGGGCCGGGCGTGGAAGTCCAGTTCCGGCGAGCCGATAGGGTGGATCGTCTCCTCCGGCTCCCCCAGCGCGCGCACCCGCCGACCGGCGGCTTCGGACGAGACGAAGTGATGGGTGCACAGCTTGGTGTTGCAGTGGCGGAAGACCTCGTCGATGGTGCCCGAGACCTCTCCGCCCTCGACATGGGCTGAACGCACATAGTTCGTCGCCGCCACCAGAGCCCCCGCCAGGGCCTCGATCCGGTCGCCGTGCAGAACGATCAGGTCCGGCTTCACTGCGGCCACGTAGGCCGAAAAGCCGGTCACCGTGCGGGCCAGCACAAGGTCCTGCGGGTCACCCTCGGCCTGGTTGACGTATTCCTCGACCGCGACACCCGGCATCCTGCGGACTTCGTTTCGGGTCAGGCCATAGCGGTCCATCATGTGCATGCCGGTGACGAAGAAAGTTACCCGGTGCCCGGCGTCACGGGCGGCGGCGGCCAACGGTTCGAGCTTGCCAAAATCGGCCCGGGTGCCCGTGAGGAAGAGGAGGTGGCGGGTCATGCTAAACCTGTGGCAACGAATACCAGGTCTGGCTTAGCTTCAATGGCAGCATGCCGCAACCAGGCCGCGGCCAGGTCAACCCTGACCATTCAAGCGACCGCCACCGTTGTCCTGCCAGTAGTCGACCATCCAGCTGACCGGCCCATGACCCAGATGCGGAAACCGGTCCCAGAAGGTCTTCCCTTGTCCTATCAAATCAACAGGACGCGGCGTCCCGTGGAAGGCAAGTACCTTCGCTGTGGGGGGTGGAAACCTTGGTTCCAACACGAGGTCGACCAGCATCGGCCGGCGCAAGGTCCGTTTGAAGCTGATGACCCAGCCTTCCGGCCAGAAATCGATCTCACCCAGTTCGGCCTCGGTGTAGGCCTGCTCGGTCCGGTAGCGCCCCATGACCGCCGCTTTCTCGGTTCGAAACTTGTCGGCAAGATGGCCCAACGATCCGATATCGTAGGCAACCAGCGCGCTTCCCAGCTGCCGAGGCGCGGTAGAGCCCGGCCTACCCCACCGCGGACCGGCGTCGATTCCGATGAATCGGCCCGGAACCTCGAAGAACACATCCAGATCGCGAAGGACCACCATGTCGAGGTCGATGAACAGGATCCTGCCCTGCAGTCCGTGGAAGTGCCGGTCGTAGATCCCCAGTTTCGGCCAGACTCCACCTACGAACCATTCGCGTGGTTCAAGGCCAAGATCGGGGATCGGCAGTACCTCGATCCCTGGCAGCAGCCCCTCGGCCCGGTCAGTCAGGCAAAGAAAGCGGAACGACCCATGCATCGCTTTGCGGGTCGCGTTGTAAAGCACGTTCACGTAATCGGCCGGATAGGCTGTGCCGTACTTCAGACAGCAGACAAAACGCTCCGCTCTCATGCCTGCGCCCCTCGGAAAGTCAGCGGCAACCCACCCGTGAGCAGACCATGCAGAATATCGGCCACAGCGTCAGCATTGGCGTCAAGGTCGAAGCCAGCCGTACGCTCCTTATAGAGAAGCTCGATGATGCCCTGGTGACAGCGCGATTGCAGATTTCCGAACGCTTGTTCCAGAGCTTCGTGCGGGAAGGTGGACTCTGCGATCGCCGCAAGGTCCATGTCAGGCGCCCATGGAAAAACGCCTGGAAAATCCCGCCACCAACCGCCACCGAAGACGACAACCGGTTTTCCCTTGCGCAGCGCCTCCCAGCCCGCCGTTCCCGCCACCGTGGCCGTGATCTTGGCCCGTGTCGACAACTCGTGCGTCGAGGTTTCCGAGGGCACGAACTGCACACCCTTGATCCGCGCCAGGCGGTGAAAGAACATCGGACCGCGCGCATAGGCCCCCTGACGCGGATTTTCCTTCACATAGATCCGCCAGCCATCAGGCAGGACCGATGCCATCGCTTCGACCGCCAGCACCTGATCACGGAAGACGCCCCCCAGCGATTGCGTCGACATTTCGGGCTGGTTGTGAAGCGGGACGTAGACAAACGGCACATTCAGATCGACCGACTGGGCCTCGTACCCCGCAAGATGCTCGAAGTAGGCCAACTCATTGGTGTGGAAGAACTTCGAGAACGGGTCGCGCCAGTCAGGAAGCCCCCCATACACCTTCTGCATCCGTCTGAGATTGCCGAAGATATAGGATGGGCTGAAAAGCTTGCCTGGCCGCTTCAAAGCGACATGCTGCAAAAGCGCAAGCACAGCCTTCAGGTTCAGTCTGCCGCGCGGTCCCCGTTCCTGCCAGCGTGTGTCCATGTAGAAAAGGTCCGGCGCACTGCCCTTTTCGATGGCGATGGGCGGTCCGTCCTTCCCCGAGGGGTTCATGTGGCCGAAATCCTCGATCCGCTCCATCGAGAAGAAGCTGTCCGCAAAGAATGTCTGGCTGACGATCAGGACCTTGAGGCCCAGCGTCTTCGCGACGTGGTAGAGGATGACGTCATAGCCCAGATGCGGAATGTTCATGAACAGGGCATGCGTCGCGCCGGTCTCTTCGATCTCCTGCGCGTAGGCATCTGCAAGGATATGATAGTAGTCTAGGTAGTCTTGCAGGTGCGTCAGATTGTGGGACCGATATCGGTAATCCGCACTGTTGCGATGCAACTGTTCGACGCCCTGCTCCAACATGAAGAAGTAGTCCGGCGCGGACAAGAGCGGCATCTCGGCTCCATGCGCCTTGTGCCGCTGGATCAGGTGGCCCTTCTTGCCATGCCGGACTTCGGCCCGGCTAAGGCAAGCGGCATGGAAATCGGCCTCGCGGTCACCGAAATGCACCGCCACCTCGACCGCGCCGTCAGACCGTGCGACCAGTCTCTCCAGCACTTGATGGCGCAGTGAACCGCGACCGTCGACGACAAGCCGAATGGTCATGCGCGCGCCCCTGGCCGAACCACAACCTTCGGCCGAAGCATGCCGTGCCGCCAAAGCCAAAGTGCGCGACGGACATAGTTCATCGCCTTCAGCCGGTAATGCGGCAGGCGTCTGGTCCAGTGCGGCTTCTTCACCAGCGCAAAGCCCGCGCCGGTAATCGTGCTGGTTCCACCGTCATCGGGATGGCTGGACCACGGTTCCAGCCCAA
Source organism: Paracoccaceae bacterium (assembly GCA_027484915.1). Classification (GTDB taxonomy): domain Bacteria; phylum Pseudomonadota; class Alphaproteobacteria; order Rhodobacterales; family Rhodobacteraceae; genus Tabrizicola. The sequence goes on from JAIXSA010000105.1 coordinate 55,034, forward strand.
GCTGGCGATAGTCGTGCAGGAAGAACCGGTTCAGCTCGTGATCCAGTGCCCGGGTCTGCGGCCAAAGGCCGGGTGCCAGACGCGCTGCGATGTCCCGGTGGATCAGATAGGCCGCATTTCCGGTGAAGGGCCCGACATAAGCATTCAACCGGTAACGCCCCAGCCGCGCCTGTGTCACCGGGAGCTTGGCGCGGATCTTGTTGAAGCGCACAAGGTCCCAAAGGTCTGCATTCGCCAAGGCGGTATCCAGCGCCTCAAGAAAATCCTCGTGGAAAACCACGTCATCTTCGAAAATCAGCGCCGCCTTGTATGACGAGGCCGTCAGGGCCTCCCAGACTGCAAGGTGACTGGCGAAAACGCCAAGTTTTCCTGGCAGCAAAGGTGCACCCATGTTGCGGGCGTATGCCTGTGGGTCCGCCTTGCGAAGCAGTCGGGCTTCCTCGACGCGCCCGTCGATGGCCGGAAACAAGGTCGCTGTCAGCCCCAGTGAGTCAAGCTGCTCCACCATCCTGTCGCAGCGGGCGACATCACGTGGCAGGTTGATCAGCCAGATACCGATGTCCTGACGGGTCAGCGGACGGCGGTCTGGCATCACCCCAGATCCCCCCACTTCAACTGCGTATTCCGCGTCACAGCCCGGTTAAGCCGCTTCCCCAGCACCTTGTCGAAGTCATAGGCCGCGATCTCGCCCGAGCCCGGGCGGCGCGCCCATATGTCGGCCTCCTGGATCAGGTGGCCCTCGGGCAGGTCGCGGTCGGCCACCACGGACCCCCGCGCAAAGCGGTAGACGTCCTCCTCGGGCGCGGAGCGCTGTTTGGGGTTTTTCGCTGCGATCCAGATCTCCTTCGACCGGTCGATCAGGAAGCGCAGCTCGGCGGGGTCCATCGAGTTGATGATGTCCGGCCCCTTGCGGTAGCGGGTGTCGGTGTAGTGCCGCTCCAGGATGCAGGCCCCCAAGGCGACCGAGGCCAGCGCCATCTCCGGCCCGATGGAGTGGTCCGAGAAGCCGACGACGGCCTTCGGGAAGGCCTGCTTCAGCTCGGTCACCCCGCGAAGACTGACGATTTCGGCCGGGCTGGGGTACAGGTTGGTGCATTCCAGCAGCGCATACTCCACCCCCGCCTGGTCCAGGATGTCGACCGAAGCGCGGATCGTCTCGATGGTCTGCATCCCCGTCGACAGGATCACGGGTTTGCCCTTCCGGGCGATGTGGCGGATGAGCGGCAGGTTGTCGGCCTCGCCCGATCCGATCTTGTAGGCGGGTACGTCCTGCGTCTCCAGCCAGTCGGCGGCGGCCCGGCTGAACGGTGTCGAGATCCAGATCAGCCCCAGGCTTTCGGTATAGCGCTTCAGCTCGGCCTCTTCGTCCAGCGTCAGGGCGCAGCGCTCCATCACGTGCCAGATCGAGACGTCGGCATTGGGCGGGAAGATCGACTTTGCCTCCTCGGTCATCTCGTCTTCGATGATGTGGGTCTGGTGCTTGATCATCTCGCAGCCTGCCCCGGCGGCCAGGCGCACCATCTCCTTCGCCACGGACAGGTCACCGCCGTGGTTTATGCCGATCTCGGCGATGACAAGCGGCGGATGGTTCGGGCCGATCTCGCGGTTGGCGATCTTCATGGGTGTCTCCCTTGGCTGCGGCCCGTGGTGCGTCAGGGCGGATCGCCTGTCAAGATCATGCGGCGGGGGCCAGCGGATAGCGCACCAGCACTTCGTAGCGCGGCGCCTTGGCCGTCGGGTGACTGCGCCAAAGCGTCAACTCGGCGACCTCCCACGGATCGGTGCGGAAGGCCTGCCCCAAGGCCACGGCACGTTCCAGCCGCATGGCATCGGCAGGAGGAGGGGGCGAAAAGCGACCAAGTGTGACATGCGGCACAAACTTCCGTTCATCCAGCGGACAGCCGGCGCGTCGGGCGATGGTCTCCACCTTGGCCTGCAGGCGCATCAACGGGGCCGAAGGCGCGACCCCGGCCCAGGCGACGCGGGGCTTGTCCTTGCCGAACAGGCCAAGCCCCTGCAAAGAAATCGAAAACTGGGTCTCGCGCAGGGCGTCGAACCCCTCGTGCGCCGCCTCCAGAGCGATCTCGGGGCAGTCGCCCAGGAAGACCAGCGTCAGGTGCAGGTCCTCCGGGTCCACCTTGCGCGGCATCGGCAGAAGAAACTGCTGGACCTGAAGCGCCCCCCGCACGGCGAGCGGCAGGTCGATACCCAGGAAGGCCCGGATCATCTTTGTGCCAGGCGGGTCAGGCGGTCGCGGACTTCCTCGCGGACCGGGCCTTCGCGGGGGGCGTCAATCAGGGTTGTCCGCATCTCCGGTGCCGGGTCGGGCCGCCCGCCCCCACCCCAGCCAAGGCCCGACAGCACCGCCTGGGCCTCCTCGGGCAACCGATCCGGCAGCTCGCGCCCCGCCAGCATGCCCCAGATCGCCGTCCAAAGCCGCCCGACCGACCAGGGGTTGTAGCCCCCGCCGCCCAGGACCAGCACGCGCGGGGCCAGCGGCAACAGCGTCCGCAGCGTCTCCAGATAGGACCGGTTCGACAGCGCCAACCGCGAAAGGGGGTCCTCAAGCAGACTGTCCGCGCCACACTGCACGACCAGCGCCTCGGGCCGGAATTCCGCGACGCGCGGCAGGATCAGGTCATGCAGAACGGCGCGCGCTTCGCTGTCGTTGTAGCCTTTCGGGACCGGCAGGTTGAAGGCGCTGCCCCCGGCCGTGTCGGTCAGATGTCCGGTGAACGGCCAGCGCCCCTCCTCGTGGACCGAGATCATGCGCACCCCTGGATCGCCCGCAAACGCCAGTTCCACCCCGTCGCAGTGATGCGCATCTAGGTCGACATAGGCGATCCGGCCCAGCCCTGCCCGCTGCAGGACCTTGATCCCCAGCACCACGTCATTGAGGTAGCAAAAGCCGTTCGCCCGGTCCGGCAGCCCGTGGTGCGTGCCGCCGCCAGGGACGTGGATCACGCCCGGTGTCCGCGCCAGCAGCTCGGACGCCAGCATGACGCCCCCGGCCCCCGTGGCCGGACGACGATAGACCTCGGGGAAGACCGGGTTCGACAGCGTGCCAAGGTGGAAGCGACGGCGCATTTCCTCGGTCGCCTCACCTGCGCTCTCGGCGGCCTGCAGCGCGGCAATGTAGGCAGGCTCGTGCCACAGTTCCAGCGCCGCGGGCTTGGCGCGGGGGCTGGTCAGGAAGCTGCCCGGCGCAAACCAGTCCAGCGCACGGGCGAGGTCCATCACCGTCGAAACCCTGGGCACCCGAAGCGGATGCCGCGCACCGTAGGAAGAGCCGCGATAGATGTCAGACCCGATGAAAAGCGGCGACGCCACCGACACTTCGCGCACCGGCGGTGGCCCTGCGATCATTCCAGCTCCACCTTCACTCCGCCGTCAATCGAGCATCGCCTCGATCCGCCCGGCGATCTGCGGCCCCTCGGGCTTGACCGGCGCGCCGAAGGTCCCGGCAATGTTGCCATCCGGACCGATCAGGACCTTGTTGAAGTTCCAGCCGGGGACAAAGCCGGTCTGGTCCCGCACCCAGGCGTAAAACGGGTGCGCGGCGGACCCGGTCACCACGGTGATCTCGGTCATCGGCAAGGTGATGTCGAAGGTCATCGCGCAGTATTCCTTCACCGCCGCCTCGTCGGAAAGCTCTTGGTCGAAGTCGTTCGACGGCACGGCCAGGATCAGGGCGCGGTCGCCGAAACGTTCGTGCAGCCCCTGCAGCGCGTCGAACTGGCCGGCATAGCCGCAGAGCGAGGCGGTGTTGACCACCAGCACCGGCTTGCCGCGCCAGTCGTCAAGGTCGATTTCGCCCCCGTCGATCGAGGAAAAGCGGAAGCCCTCTGCCGCGAGGGCCTGAGTGGCCAGCAAGGCAAGGCCGATTGCCGTCAGATACCGGGCCACTGCGCCCCTCCTCTGCATCTTTTCGATGCACCTTCAGATAATCCGACCGTCCTTTCCGTCAATTGCGGGAACTTTTTTCCCATTGGTGCCATATATGTGCGATACTACATTTTGAGGACTAGGGCAGCGGCCAGATCCGGTAAACGGGCGGCCAGGGTGACTGGAATGGGTTGGCAAGACAAGATCGCGGTGCAAGGCACCGGTCCGGGCGGCACACGGATGCAGTACGGCGCGCTATGCTGGCGGATGTCCACACAGGGCGTCGAGGTGCTTCTGATCACCAGCCGGGACACCGGGCGCTGGGTCATTCCCAAGGGCTGGCCGATGCCCGGTCTCGCGCCCGAGGCGGCTGCCGCGCAGGAGGCTTGGGAAGAGGCTGGTGTCCAAGGGACGATGAACCCGCTTTGCATCGGACGCTACGGCTACCAGAAATGCCTGTCGGCCGAGGCCAGCGTGCCATGCGCCGTCGCTGTCTATGGGATGCGCGTCGAGGAATTGGCGAAGACCTTCCCCGAGATGAAGGAACGCCGCCGCAAGTGGTTCTCGCCGGCCGAAGCCGCGGCCCTGGTGGCAGAGCCGGACCTTGCGACGATCATCGCTCAGTTTCTTCCCCCGGTTCAGGGCAGACCCGGCCCGATCGCGGCGGATGACGACGATGATCCGGCAGGTACGGCGGCAGGTTCAAAGTCGGGCCAGCGCAAGGGGCATTGATCTTTCGCGGTGAGTGGTTAGCTAACCAGAGCCGGGACGGGATTTCACAGATGATCCGCTACAACCTGAAATGCGGGGCCGGGCATGGCTTCGACAGCTGGTTCAAGAACGCCGAGGGCTTCCAGGCGCTGCAGGCGGCTGGGCAGGTGGCTTGCCCCATCTGCGGGTCGGATCAGGTCGAGAAGGACCTGATGGCCCCCGCCGTCCGACCGGCCCGCAAGGCCGCGGCCGGAAAGCCCGACCTGTCGGCCCCCGCATCAGAGCTGGAAGAAAAGCTAGCCGCACTGCGTCGGCAGATCGAGGAGAACTCGGAATACGTCGGCATGAACTTCGCCGCCGAGGCCCGGAAGATCCATGCAGGCGACGCCCCGGAACGGGCGATCCACGGCGAGGCGAAGCCGGATGAGGCCCGCGCGATGATCGAGGAGGGGCTGCCCGTCGCCCCCCTTCCCTTCCTGCCCGCCCGGAAGATGAACTGACCTGCCCGCGCGTGGGCAGCGAAGCCCTCTCAACAAGATCAACGGCTTGTCCGTGGGCATTCAGGATCCGTTAACCCCTGCCCGATGACCCGCCGACCCTAGTAGATATAGCGGATCTGTTCGGTCCAGAACCGCTCCATCCGTTTGAGCGACATGTTGATCTCGTCCATCCCCGAGGCGTCGATCAGCCCGCGCCTTTCGATCCCGTCTGAGTGGCGCGCGAAAAGCTCGGACAGAAGGCCACGGACGTGGCGGCCCTTTTCGGTCAGGCGGACGCGGACCGACCGGCGGTCGATCTCGGACCGCTGGTGGTGCATGTAGCCCAGTTCCACCAGCTTCTTGAGGTTGTAGCTGACGTTCGAGCCCTGGTAGTAGCCGCGCGACTTCAGCTCACCGGCCGTCACCTCATTCTCGCCGATGTTGAACAGCAAGAGCGCCTGGACCGAGTTGATCTCCAGGATGTTCAGGCGTTCGAATTCATCCTTGATCACGTCGAGAAGCAGGCGATGCAGCCGCTCGACCAGCGCAAGGTTTTCAAGATAGCAGGACAGGAACGCCTTTTGCGAACCGTCCAGTACCGGGGCATAGATTGTCATACCGTTTCTCCACCGTTCGGACGGGTGCAGAATCGGTACAAACGGCAAACATTTCGTAAACTTGCAAAGAACGTCGGCTAAATTCCCGCTTTCAGCCGGGTCTGCGCAAAGGCGGTGATCCGCTCCAGCATCCCGGCCAGATCCGCTGGGGGCGCGGACTGGCCCAGGATCCAGGCCATCAGGTCCTGGTCGTTTTCCGCCAGAAGCGCATCGTAGGTCAGAAGATCGGCCTCGGAGAGCCCCGCCAGATGCGCATCGGCAAAGGGACCCAGCACCAGGTCCATCTCCTTGGTGCCGCGCCGCCAGGATCGCATCGCCATCCGCTTCAGGCGTGCTTCAGCCGTCTCGCCCATCTGCCCACCGTTCCCGCTTGAACCCCGTCGGGGCCGACCCTAAGACAGGCAGGCCCGAAACTCCACCCTCCCCGAAAGGTGCAAAGATGGCCTTCCTCTCCGACACGCTTGCGCGGGTAAAGCCGTCGCCCACCATCGCGGTGACCACGAAGGCGCAACAGCTGAAGTCCGAGGGCAAGGACGTGATCGGCCTTGGCGCGGGTGAACCCGATTTCGACACGCCGGAAAACATCCGCGACGCCGCAAAGCGCGCCATCGACAGTGGCAAGACCCGCTATACGGCGGTCGACGGCATCCCAGAGCTGAAAGCGGCGATCTGTTCCAAGTTCCTGCGCGAGAACGGCCTGACCTACACGCCGCAGCAGATCAGCGTCGGCACCGGCGGCAAGCAGATCCTCTACAACGCGCTGATGGCGACGCTGAACCCGGGCGACGAGGTGATCATCCCGGCGCCCTATTGGGTCAGTTATCCCGACATGGTCCTTCTGGCCGGGGGAACGCCGGTGCCGGTGGTCGCGGGCATCGAGACCGATTTCAAGCTGACGCCCGCGCAGCTGGAGGCCGCGATCACGCCGAAGACCAAATGGTTCATCTTCAACTCGCCCTCGAACCCCACGGGCGCGGGTTATACGCGGGCCGAGTTGAAGGCGCTGACCGATGTCCTGATGCGCCACCCGCAGGTCTGGGTGATGTCGGACGACATGTATGAACACCTGGTCTTCGACGACTTCGAATTCTGCACGCCCGCCGAGATCGAGCCCGGCCTTTACGACCGCACGCTGACCTGCAACGGCGTCAGCAAGGCCTATGCGATGACCGGCTGGCGCATCGGCTATGCGGGCGGCCCGGTCGCGCTGATCAAGGCGATGGGCACGATCCAAAGCCAGTCGACCTCGAATCCCTGTTCGGTCAGCCAGTATGCAGCACTTGAGGCGCTCTCCGGCCCGCAGGATTTCCTGGCCGAATGGCGCAAGGTGTTCCAGGGCCGCCGCGACCTCGTGGTTGGCATGCTGAATCAGGCCAAGGGCATTCGCTGCCCGAAGCCCGAGGGCGCGTTCTACGTCTATCCCGACATCGCCGGCTGCATCGGCAAGGCCACCCCCGCAGGCACCGTCATCAGCAACGACGAGGTCTTTGCGACCGCGCTGCTGGAGGAAACCGGGGTCGCCGTGGTCTTTGGCGCGGCCTTCGGACTGTCGCCCAACTTCCGCGTGAGCTACGCCACCAGCGATGAAGTGCTGCGCGACGCCTGCACCCGTATCCAGCACTTCTGCGCCAGCCTCGTCTAGGTCACGGGGCCGCTTCCGGGTTGACGATTGCCCCCCGCTCCGCAAGGAATGGCAGGGCGGGCGGTTCCGCAAGGATTTGGATCAGGCAGGCGATGGGCGCAGACCTTCCCGACTATTACTTCCGGGTGCGCGAGAACGGGGCGGCCGTCTTCCGCATCGGGACCGAGAACCGCCAGCGCCGGATCGAGATGGTCGAAATCGCCGCAGTCAACGTGAAGAACGGCAACATCAAGCCGCACGGCGATGTCGAGCTGACCAAGGCCGACCGCGCTGCCATCGAGGACTGGCTGGCAGCACGTCAGGCGCAGCTGGCGATGCGCGAGGTCGATGACATCCTGCGCACGGTCGATCACCTGAACCTGACGACGCAATGGGCGCAGTCCCGCGCGACGGACGCGCAGCTGGACGCGGTGACGGATGCGCTTCTGCTGGCCATGCACGACCTGCGGACCATGCTGGTCAAGCGCAAGGCCGACCGGCTGGGCAAGGTCGAATAGGGGCTCCTCGTGCGCCTTCGGCTTCTCGTCGCGGGGGTCAGCGACGAGTGACGAAGTCTTCGAGGAGCGGGTTGGTCAGATCTGCTTTTCCGGCATCTGCACGCGCAGCCCGTCCAGGGCGTCGGTGACCTTGAGCTGGCAGGTCAGGCGGGACCGCGCCGGATCGGGGTGCCAGGCGAAGTCCAGCATGTCGGCTTCCATGTTGTCCTTCTTCGGCAGCCGGTCGACCCAGGCGGGGTCCACGTAGACGTGGCAGGTCGAACAGGCGCAGGCGCCGCCGCAGTCGGCCTCGATCCCGGGAATGCCGTTGTCGCGCGCGCCTTCCATCACGGTCAGGCCATTCGCGACCTCGACGACGTGTTCCTTGCCGTTGTGTTCGACGTAAGTGATCTTCGCCATTCTCAAGCTCTCCCGGGATCGTCAGACGTGACATAGGCCAGTCGGGCGCGATTTGCCAGAGGGTGCGGGGCTTGTCCTGCGGCGTGGATGTTCTATGATTGTTCGCATGACGCTGGTTCTGTCCCCTGCCCCGCGCTTTGGCGCCTGGCCGCGCCCGCCGCGTGCCTTGCAGGCCGCCCGGCTGGGCGAGCCACCTGCCGGGGCGCGGGTGACGGTGGCGGGGCTGGTCCTGGTGCGCCAGCGGCCGGGGACGGCCAAGGGGGTGATCTTCGTCACGCTCGAGGATGAGACGGGCACCGCGAACGTGGTGGTCTGGGCGCAGACCTACGAACGCTTCCGCCGGGCGGTGATCGCGGGGCGACTTTTGCGGGTGACGGGAAAGCTCCAGCGCGAGGCGGGGGTGGTGCATGTGGTGGCCGAGCTGATCGAGGATCTGTCGCCGATGCTGGACCGGCTTCTGGACCCTGGATTCCGCTATGACGGGGTGCGCGCGGGGGACCAGCCGTAGCCCAGGGACCCAAATTCCTTAAGCAAGGAATTTGTCAAATTTCTTACTCAAGAAATTTGGCGGCAGAGAGACCCCCGCCGCCACTTCTCTGTCTGAAGCCGCCGATCAGTCTTCGATCGACAACGCCACGAAGCGCGGGTCGCCGCCCCGGCGGACGAGGAGGAGGATCGACTTGCGCCCGGCGTCCTTGGCCTCCTGGATCCGGTCTTCCAGGTCCTGCAGCCGCACCACCTTCTGCTGACCCGCCTCGGTGATCAGGTCGCCTTCGACGAGGCCCTTGGTGAAGGCCTCGGACGCCTGGTCGACGGCGACGATCATCAGCCCCTGCGCCGACGCCTCAAGCCCCAGCTTCGAGCGCATCTCGTCGTCCAGCGGGGCCAGCGTCAGGCCCAGCGTCTCCAGTTCCTTCGGGGCCTCGGGCGCAGGGGCGGAGGCGGGCATCGTCTCGGCCTCGGCCTCTTCGCGGCGGCCCAGCGTCACGGCCAGCGTCTCGGTCTTGCCGTCGCGCAGCACGATCACCGGAACCGCCTCGCCGATGGGGGCGTCGGCCACGCGGCGGGTCAGGTCGCCCGCATCAGCCACCTCGTCGCCGGAAAACCGGGTGATCACGTCCCCGGCAAGGATCCCGGCCTCTTTGGCCGGCCCATCCGGCACGTCGGTCACAAGCGCACCCTTCGCCTCGGCAAGGGCCATCGATTCCGCGATGTCCGGCGTCACGTCCTGGATGCGGACCCCCAGCCAGCCGCGCCGCGTCTCGCCGAATTCCTTCAGCTGGTCCACGACCTTGGTCACCACGTTGGACGACATCGAGAAGCCGATGCCGATCGATCCGCCATTGGGCGACAGGATCGCCGTGTTCACGCCGACGACCTGGCCGTCCATGTTGAACAACGGCCCGCCCGAGTTGCCCCGGTTGATCGCCGCGTCGGTCTGGATGAAGTCGTCATAGCTTCCCGACAGCTGCCGACCCCGGGCGGACACGATCCCCGCGCTGACCGAAAAGCCCTGGCCGAGCGGGTTGCCCATCGCCATGACCCAGTCGCCGACCCGCATCAGGTCGGAATTGCCGAAGCTGACGAAGGGCAGCGGCTTGTCGCTTTCCACCTTCAGAAGCGCGATGTCGGTCTTCGGGTCGGTCCCGACCAGCTTGGCCTTCAGCCGCTCGCCCGAGAAGAATTCGATCTCGATCTCGTCGGCGCCCTCGATCACGTGGTTGTTGGTGACGATATAGCCGTCCTCCGAGATCACGAAGCCCGAGCCGAGTGCTTCGGACCGCTGCGGGCCCTGCTGGCCGGGGGCGCCAAAGTCATCGAAGAAGTCCTCGAACGGGCTGCCCTCGGGCACCATCGGCATCCCGTCCGCCGGGGCGGCGATCATCGCAGAAGTGGTGATGTTCACGACGGCCGGGCTGATCTTCTCGGCCAGTTCGGCAAAGCTTTCCGGCGCACCGAAAGCCCGGGCCTCATGGACCGGCGCGACGCTGAGACCAAAGCCCAGGACCAGCGCCAAAAGCGTACTGGACCGCAGGGCGCTGCGGATGGAGGGGGTGAGGTCGGGCACGATGCGAACTCCTGTTCAATCGGATTTGTTGGCGACGGCTTCCGGGTCGACCCTGCCGCGTCGGGCATGAGAAAACAGTTAGCGACCGCGATCCGCAATGCAAACCCAGTCGCGGCGCATCAAGGTGATGTGAAGAAATATGTCATCAAGTCCGCGCCAGCCAGACCAGCACGACCCCTAAAGCCAGGGCACCAAGGCCGATCATCCGGCGCTGGTCAAGGCCGAGGCTTTGCAGGAACCGCAGCGCGTCCTCGATTCGGCGAGGGGCCAGTGCAAGCACCAGCCCCTCGATCGCAAGCACCAGCCCCAGGGCCAGGACGATCTGGCTCACGGATTGGCCGGAGCCTCTTCTGCCGCAGGCTCGGTCGGGGCCACTTCCTCAGCCGCAGGCTCCGCCGGGGCGGGGGCCGCCGTGGTTGGTCCGACCGAAGCCCCGCTCGGGCGACCGGCGTCCGAGCGCAGGTAGTCGAAGAACTCGCTGTCCGGCTGCATCACGATGGACGAATTGCCGCCCTGCAGGCTGACCTCATAGGCGGTCAGCGACCGGGTGAAGGCGAAGAACTCCGGGTCCTGGCCATAGGCTTCGGCCAGGATGCGGTTCCGCTCGGCATCCGCCTCACCGCGGATCACCTCGGCCTGGCGGCGGGCGTCCGAAGTCAGCTCGATCACCGTCCGGTCGGCCGAAGCCCGCACGCGCTGAGCCGCTTCACCGCCGCGCGCCCGTTCGTCGGCCGCTTCGCGTTCCCGCTCGGCCCGCATCCGGGCAAAGGTGGCTTCCAGGTTCTGCTCGGGCAGGTCGGTGCGGGTCAGGCGCACGTCGATCACGTCGATCCCCAGGGCCGAGCCTTCGCGCTTGGCGATGGCCAGGATCTGGTTCATCAGCGCCGCACGGTCCTGGCTCAGGACCTGTTCCTGCGTGGCGTTACCCAGAACCTCCGGGATCGCCTGGCTGAGGATGTTGCCCAGAAGCTGCTGGGCGCGGTCCTCGCCCGCGGTGCCGACGGACTGGCGGAACTCCACCAGGTCGACGATCCGCCAGCGGGCGAAGGCGTCCACCACCAGGCGGCGGTCGGACAGAAGCGTTACTTCGATGGGCTGGGTCTGCAGCCCAAGGATGCGGTCCTCGTACAGGACGACGTCCTGGACAAGCGGGATCTTGAACCCAAGGCCGGGTTCTTCCTTGACCTGCATGACCTGGCCGAACTGCAGCACCAGCGCGCGCTTGCGTTCATCCACGATGAAGACCGAGGACAGGATCAGCACCAGAAGGACCACGAAGGCCGGAATGATGTACATCGTCGCGCGCATCAGTTCGACCCTCCCGTCGTGCCGGCCCCTTGGGTCGGTGTCATCCGCCCAAGCTCGTTCAGCGGCAGGAAGGGCACCACGCCCTGCCCGGCTTCACCACCCGAGACGCCATCGAGGATCACCTTGTTCATGCCCCCCATCACCCGTTCCATCGTTTCGATGTAGAGCCGCCGCCGGGTCACCTCGGGCGCCTTCACGTATTCGGTGTAGACCGACAGGAAGCGCGCTGCCTCACCCTGGGCGCTGTTCACGGCCTGGGCGCGGTAGCCTTCGGCGGCTTCCAGCAGACGCGCCGCCTCACCCCGGGCACCGGCGGTGACCTGGTTGGCATAGGCGTCGGCCTCTTTCTCCAGCCGGTCGCGTTCCTGCTGGGCGGCCTGCACGGCGCGGAAGGCGTCGATCACCTCACGCGGGGGCTGGGCGCTTTGCAGGTTCACCCGGATCACGCTGATCCCGGCATTGTAGCTGTCCAGCGTCGTCTGCACGGCTGCCCGCAGGTCGCTTGCGATGACGCCCCGGTCGCGGTTCAGGATCGGCGACAGCTCGGACCGCGCGATGATGTCGCGCATGGCACTTTCGCTGACCGCACGGATCGTGTCCTCGGGGTCGACAAGGTTGAAGAGATATTTCTCGGGGTCCGAGATGTTCCAGACGACCTGGAAGCCGATGTCGACGATGTTCTGGTCGCGGGTCAGCATCAGGCCGGTGTCGGTGCTGCCGGGACGGGTGCCGATCTCGGTGGTGCGTTCGCCGGTGACCTGGACCTGCTCATGGGTCACGACAGGCCAGGGGGCGAAGGTCAGGCCGGGATCGCCCACGCCCGAGCTTTCGCCCAGGAAAAGCTCCACCGAGCGTTCTTCGGGACGCACCGTGTAGAAGGACATGAAGGCCCAGACCGCCACCAGCGCCAAAGCGCCCAGGCCGAGGCTCTGCTTGGTGAACACCGGTCCGCCGGGATCGCCGCCGGGGCCGCCCGTGCCACGGTTGCCGCGTCCGCCCATCAGCACGCGCAGCTGTTCCTGGCCGCGCTTCATCAGCTGGTCGATCTCGGGGATCTGAGGGCCGGGCTCGCCACGCCGACCGCCGCTGCGGCGATCATCGTCGTCGTTGTTGCCTCTGTTGCCGTCTCCTCCCGAGCCGCCACCGCCGCCCCAGGGACCGCCACTTCCTGCCATTTAAGAAAACCCCTTGTTCTTACCTTTGCCCTAAGCTGGTCATATCCAGCCGGAAATCAACCCGTCCAACCCAGATGTCAGGCAGTTCTGACCGGTTTTCGCATCGTGACCAGCTCTTCCGCCATCGTCGGGTGGACGGCGCAGGTGCGGTCGAAATCCTCTTTTGTGGCGCCCATGCCGATGGCGATGGCGGCCAGCTGGATCATCTCGCCCGCGTCGGGTGCGACGATGTGGCAGCCCAGGACGCGACGGCTGGCCTGGCTGACGATCAGCTTCATCAGCACCCGGTCCTGCTTTCCGGCGAAAAGCGTGCGCATCGGGCGGAAGGCGGTGGCGTAGACCTCGATCGGTTCCTGCGCCTTCGCGGCTTCCTCGGACAGGCCCACGCTGCCCATCTCGGGCTGAGTGAAGACGGCCGAGGCGACGAGGCTGTGGTCGAAGACCGTGGGTTTGCCGCCAAAGACCGTGTCGGCGAAAGCATGCCCCTCGCGGATCGCCACGGGGGTCAGGTTGATGCGGCCGGTGACGTCGCCCACGGCGAAAACCGAGGGCACGGCGGTCTGGCTGTAGGCATCGACCGGGATCTCGCCGTTGCGGCCAAGGGTCAGGCCCAGCGCCTCCAGCCCCAGGCCCGCCGTGTTGGGTCGTCGCCCGGTGGCGTAGAGCACCAGGTCGAATTCGCGTTCCGTCCCGTCGGTCGCCACGGCACGGATCCCCGTCCCGGTCTTCTCCAGCCGCATCACGTCGGTGCCGCAGTGGATGTCGACCCCCTTCGCCCGCATGGCATTCGCCACATGGCCCCGCGCCTCGTCATCAAAACCGCGCAGGATCTGCGCCCCGCGGTAGAACTGGCTGACCTCGACGCTCAGGCCCTTCAGGATGCAGGCGAATTCGCTGGCGATGTAGCCCCCGCCCACGACGAGCGCCCGCTTCGGCAGCGCAGGCAGGTGGAACATCTCGTTCGAGGTGATCGCCAGTTCACGCCCCGGAATGTCCGGCACGAAGGGCCAGCCGCCGGTGGCCACCAGGATATGCTTGGTGGTGAACTCGACCCCCGAGGCAAGCCGCACCCGATGCGCATCGACGATCACGGCGCGTTCGTCATGGATCGTGACGCCCGCGTTCTTCAGCGTGTTGCGGTAGGCACCTTCCAGGCGGTCAAGCTCGGCCTCAAGCCGGGTGCGGAACCGGGTCCAGTCGAAGGCCCCCGCCTGCACATCCCAGCCGTATTCCCGCGCCTCGGCGATGGCTTCGGGATAGGCGCTGGCGAAGACCATCAGCTTCTTGGGCACGCAGCCCCGGATCACGCAGGTGCCGCCCATCCGGCTTTCCTCTGCCAGACCCACCTTCGCGCCGTATTCGCCCGAGGCGATCCGCGCTGCCCGGACCCCGCCGGACCCGCCGCCGATGACAAAAAGATCGTAGTCGAAGGCCATGCCCAGCCCCTATGCCGTTGCCGTGCGACAGAGCTATGCCCTCCGGCGGCCGGACGAAAGACCCCCTGGGCGCTTTTCGGTTACCCTGCGGTCAGGCTCTAGTCGAGGTCAGCAAAGATGTTGCGGCTTTCAGTGATGTCGACCGACCCGGTCTCGACCTTGCCCGAGTTGATGTCGCGCACCGTCACCCGTCCGTCGCCGTGCCCGATGACCACCACGTCGCAGATGTCGATGAAAAGACCGTTCTCGACCACGCCGGGGATCTGGTTCAGCACCAGCGCCAGTTGCCGTGGATTGCCGATCCGCTTGAGGTTCAGGTCCAGGATGTAATGCCCCTCGTCGGTGATGAGCGGCCGGTCCTTCGCCATCCGCAAGCCGACCTCGCGCGTCATCACGTCCAGGCTGTAAAGCGTCTCTTCGATCAGAGCCTTGGTAGTCTGCCAGCCGAAGGGGACCACCTCGACCGGCAGCGGGAAGGCCCCAAGCTGGGCAACCTCCTTGGCGGCATCGGCGATCACGATCATCCGGTCGCTGGCCGTGGCGACGATCTTTTCCTGCAACAGCGCCGCACCGCCGCCCTTGATCAGGTTCAGGTTCTGGTCGAACTCGTCCGCGCCGTCGATGGTCAGGTCCAGCCACTTGGTCTCGTCCAGACTTACGACCTTCAGCCCGACGCCGCGCGCAAGGTCCGCCGTCCGCTCGGACGTCGATACGCAGGTCACCTGCAGCCCCTCGTCCCGCACCCGTTCGGCCAGGCAGCGCACCATCCAGGCGGCGGTCGAGCCGGTGCCAAGCCCCAGCTTCATGCCGTCCTCGACGAAATCCACCGACCGGCGCGCGGCGACGAACTTGGCCTGATCGATCGGCGAAAGCTCTGCAGCCATGACAGTCCCCTTGTTGTCCGCCCCCGGGATACCGCAATCCCGGGCAAAGGGCGAGAGGCTTCCACAGCGACAGTCCGTTGCGCTAGCCGGCCTTTTCCAGCCCTGCCACTGCCTTTGCGACCTCGGCCCCGGTCAGCGCACCGTTGCCGTCGGCATCCAGCGCCATCAGCCCGCGCAGATACCCGGCCTCGTCCTCGCCCAGCGCGCGAAGGGCGGCCACGCGGCCCTGCTCGACCAGTTCGGCCGCATCCGCCGTTCCGTCCAGATCCATGTCCGCCGCAATGAACTGCCGTTCCAGCCGTCCGCGCCCATCGGCGCTGGCCGCACGCTGGCTGACCCGCAACTCGGCCCGGCTGACCGCGCCGTCGGCGTCAAGGTCCAAGGCCAGGAACCGCCGAAGCGTCGCGGCACGGGCCCCGGCGCGTTCCAGCGCGATATGTTCCTCGATCCCGGCCAACGTCAGGCCCTCTGGCCCGCCGAACCCTGCGATCAGCTCGGTCACCCGGCCCGCGAACCGCTCGGGGTCCTTCTGCATCGCCGTCTGCAGCGGCGTGTCTTCGGCCCATGCCCCCTGCGGCCAGACCAGAACTGCCGCGACCATCAGTGTTCGTCCCATCGATGCCCTCCTTCGCACGTCGCGCGCCAGACTGGACGGAAAATGGTTGAGGGACGGTTAACCGCGACCGCGTCCCGGACCGCTGGGCACCTGCCCGCCAGAAGGACGACAAAGCGCCGACAAGGAGTCGCTTTTCGCCCTGCGGCAGCGCTAGACTTGGGCAAGGCTCGCGCCAGAGGACCGCCCATGTACACGCTGCACTACGCCCCCGACAACGCCTCGCTGATCATCCGCCTGGTGCTGGACGGGGCCGGCCTGCCCTATCGCACCGCGCTGGTCGACCGCGCGACGCGGCAGCAGGACAGTGCGGCCTACCGTGCGCTGAACCCCACGGGTCTTATCCCGACGCTGGAAACACCGCATGGCCCGATCTCCGAGACGGGGGCGATCCTGCTGTGGCTGGCCGACACCCACCATCTTGCACCCGACCCGGCCGAGGCAGAGCGGCCGGTCTTCCTGAAGTGGCTGTTTTTCCTGTCGAACACCGCCCATGCCGACCTTCGCCAGATCTTCTATCCGCACCAGTATGCACCCGCTGACGCCCAGGGCGGGCACCTCAAGATCATGTCGACCCGGATGCTGCACCACTTCAGCCTGCTGGAAACGGCGGCCCTGCAGCACCCCACGCTCTTTGCCGCCGGCACGCCCTTGGGCGTCTATACCATCGTCCTGACCCGCTGGGCACAGCTTTACCCTGTGAACGGCCCGCGCTGGCTGGACTTGGGCAGGTATCGGACGCTAGAGGCGCTTGCCCGGGCGCAAGAGGCGCGGGCCGAGACTGGCATCATCGCCCGGGCCGAGGGGCTGGGATCCCATCCCTTCACCCATCCCGAACAGCCCAACCCGCCGGAAGGATCTGTCCTGTGACCCTGACCCTGCACCACGCCCCCGACTTCGCCTCGACCATCGTCCGCTTCGCGCTGGAAGAGCTGGAACTCCCCCACACCCTCGCCATCGTCGACATCGACGGCGGGGCGCTCGCCTCGCCCGAATACCGCCGGGTGAACCCGGTGGGCCTGATCCCGGCGCTGGAAACCGACGACGGTCCGATGTTCGAAACCGCGGCGATCCTTCTGTGGCTGGTGGACCGGACCGGCCGCCTTGGTCCCGGCCCACAGGACGCGGATCGCGGGCCGTTCCTGTCCTGGCTCTTCTTCACCTCGAACGCGCTGCACCAGGCGGCGCTGGCGATGTTCTACCCGCACCGCCCGGCGGGTGAGGCGAACAGCGCCGCCGCCCAGGCCGCCGCGCAAGAGCAGATCGTGGCCCGCCTCGGCCTCGTCAAGCAGCTGATCGCGACGCAAGCTCCGCGCTGGCTGTCGGCGGATCACCCCGGCGTCCTTGGCTATTACATCGGTGTCCTGGTGCGCTGGCTGATCCTTCTGCCGCCCGCCCCCTACGGCATCCGCATCGACGATTTCCCCCACCTGAAAGCCGTCCTAACCGCACACGAGACGCGCCCCGCGGCCCAGCGCGTCGCGGCGTCCGATGGCCTCGGCCCCACCCCTTTCACCAATCCGGGTACCTGATGTTCCTCTCCGTCTTCGACATGTTCAAGGTGGGCATCGGCCCGTCCTCGTCCCACACCATGGGCCCGATGGTCGCCGCCGCGCGCTTCCTCGACACGATGCGCGCCTCGCCCTTCCACTTCCACGGGCTGCGCGCGTCCCTGCATGGATCCCTCGCCTTCACCGGCGTCGGCCATGCGACGGACCGGGCAACGATCCTCGGCCTTGCGGGTTTCGCACCCGACACCTACGACGCCGAAAAGGCCGAGGCGGTGCTGGCGAAGATCAAGGAAACCAAGGTGATCGAGGCTCCGGGCCTCGGCACCCTGGCCTTCGATCCGGGGAAGTATCTTCTCTTCGACTACGGCCCCGCCCTGCCCGGTCATGCCAACGGGATGATCCTGAAAGCCACCGACGCCCAGGGCGACGTGATCCTGGAGGAGACCTACTATTCCATCGGCGGCGGCTTCGTCCTGACCGCCTCGGAACTCGCCGAGGCTGGCGGTGCCAAGTCCAGGGCGCGGGCCGATGTGCCCTACCCCTTCGAGACGGCCGCCGAAATGCTGGAAATGGCGCAGAAGTCCGGCCTCACCATCGCCCAGATGAAGCGTGCAAACGAGCTGAAATTCCGCACCAGTGCCGACCTCGACGCCGGGATCAACCGCATCTGGCAGGTGATGAACGACTGCATTTCCAGGGGCATGAAGGGCGAAGGTATCCTTCCGGGTGGCCTGAAGGTCCGCCGCCGCGCCAAGGGCATCCACGACGCGCTTCTGGCCGAGCGCGGGCTGAACCTGACACGCCCGCACACGATCAACGACTGGATGTCGCTGTATGCGATGGCGGTGAACGAGGAAAACGCCGCCGGTGGCCAGGTCGTGACCGCCCCCACCAACGGTGCTGCAGGCGTCGTCCCCGCCGTCCTGCGCTATTACCTCGACCATGTCCCCGGAGCGTCCACAGCCAGGGTCGCGGACTTCCTTCTCACAGCGTCCGCAATCGGGGGCCTGTGCAAGCACAACGCCTCGATCTCGGGCGCCGAATGCGGCTGCCAGGCCGAGGTCGGGTCGGCCGCCGCCATGGCCGCAGCCGGCCTGTGCGCCGTCCTGGGCGGCACTCCGGAACAAGTGGAAAACGCCGCCGAGATCGCGCTGGAACACCACCTCGGCATGACCTGCGACCCCGTGAAGGGCCTTGTCCAGGTCCCCTGCATCGAAAGGAACGGCCTCGGCGCGATCAAGGCCGTTTCCGCCGCCTCCCTCTCCATGCGCGGCGACGGCCAGCACCTCGTCAGCCTCGACGTCTGTATCGAGACGATGCGCCAGACCGGACGCGACATGCACGAGAAGTACAAGGAAACCTCGCTTGGCGGCCTTGCCGTGAACGTGCCCAACTGCTGATGTGACTTTCACATTTGCCCAAATATCCCCGCCGGAGGCCCTCCGAGCCGTCTTGCGTCCTTCACGCAAGACGGCGAGACAAAAGGCTTGCGCGTCAGCGCGCAATTTGACGGCCGCCCCAACCCGGGCCATGTCGCTTTCAGGCAGGCACCCCGTCCCGCCAGCGGCTACCCAAGACCCATGACCCGCGACACGACCCTCCAGGGCGTCATCCTGATGATCGCCTTCTGCGTGATTGCGCCGCTGCTGGACGTTGGCGCCAAGCTCGCCGCCGAAAATGGCGTGCCCGTGGGTCAGGTCACCACAGCCCGCTTCGTGGTTCAGGCCGCACTCATGCTGCCCGTCGTCCTGCTGATGCGCCTGCCGATGGCGCTGGACGGCAAGGCGCTTGGCTACACCACGCTGCGCGCGGCACTTCTCCTCGTCTCGACCTACGCCTTCGTCTCGGGCATCCAGGTCATGCCCATCGCCGACGCGCTGGCCATCGTCTTTGTCGAGCCGTTCTTCCTGCTGATCCTGGGTCGGCTGATCTTCGGCGACCAGGTCGGCCCGCGACGGATCGCCGCCTGCGTCGTGGGCTTTGCCGGTGCGCTTCTGGTGATCCAGCCCTCGCTTGCTGCCTTCGGGCTGGTGGCGCTCTGGCCGCTTGCCACGGCGGTCCTCTTCGCGCTTTACATGCTGGTCACCCGGTCGATTTCCAGCTGGATGCACCCGGTCACCATGCAGTTCCACACCTCCTGGACCGGGCTACTGCTGTGGCTGCCGGTGATGGTCCTGGCCGACGGCTCCGGCATCCCCTCGCTTGACCCGATCTGGCCCGAAGGTTGGAACTGGCTTTGGCTGTTCATGGTCGGCTTCTGGGCGGCGGTCAGCCACATGTGCATGACCTATGCGCTGAAATTCGCCCCCTCGGCCACCCTCGCGCCCTTGCATTATTTCGAGATCGTGACCGCCGTCATCCTGGGCTACCTGATCTTCGACGACTTCCCGAACGCAATGACCTGGGCCGGGATCGCCGTCATCGTTTCCTCCGGCCTCTACATCATTCACCGCGAGCGCCTCGCCGCCCGCGCAAAGCGAGCAGGGCCGGTCACGGTGCTTCCCGAAGCGCTCTGATCGCGGCGTCCAGCCTGCGGCGCGGCAGGATCACCAGCATCCCCCTGCGGTCGAACTCCAGCACGACCCGCCGCGCCACCGCCCGGTTCGAGGTGCCGATCATCCCGTCCGGCGCGAAAGCGATTCCGTCAATGGGCCATTCCAGCCCCTCGCTGCGGCCGGTGACCTGCGCCATCGGAAACAGCGACACCGGCTCTCCGGGCGAGACACTGACCTCCAGCCGGGGCGGGGCGGCGAAGGCCACATCTTGCGGCCCGATCAGGATGCAGCGCCGTTCGGCCCGCGCGATCAGGGTGGAAAAAGCCGCCAGCCCGTGGTCCAGCCGCGCCCCGGCGAAGCCCAGCGCCAGGATCAATGGCGTGTCGATCGACCGCAGCGCCTTGTCAAAGTCCGTCGTCACCTGCTCGGACACAAGATACTGACGTGCAACGGGAATCCGCTCCCGCGCCGCGGCCGAAATCGAATCCATGTCGCCGATCACCGCCTCGGGCATGACTCCATGGCGCAAAAGCCGGTCGGCCCCGCTGTCGGCGGCAACGGCCAGCGGCGCGCGCGCGAGCGCAAGTTTCAGATCCCGCACAGAAAACGGTCCCCCTCCAGCCAGGGTGACACCGTGGGTTGACTGGACAATCGGCGAATTCATGCAACACTGTATCCAATTAAGGCAGGATTCCTGGGGTCCGGCCACAATCAATCCATCAAATTACCCCTGTCTGTCCATGCATATAGGACTGTCTCGGAGTAGTATGTGTGAACGAGCAAGGCGAAAGGCTGTCCAGCGATGACCAGTGAAAGCAAGATCCTGACCGTGTCTTACGGGACCTTCAGCTGCACGCTGGAGGGGTTCGACAATCCTTTCGACACGATGAAGGCGATTGCCGAATACTTCCGTGACCTTGCCGCGCAGGACCGCCATTTCGGGGCCGAGCCGCCGCCGCCAGACGCCGCCATGCTGCACCGCCTGGCCGAGCGTGAGGTGTCGCGTCTGGCTGCAGGCAAGCTTGACGATGCCGCGCGCCTCAAGACCGCCGATGCGGCCGAGGGTCCCGCCCCGCGCATCCAGATCAATCCGGTGCTGCGCCGCTCCGCCCCGCCGGTCGAGGCTGAGGCGCCCGAGATGGATGCGCCCGAGGCCCCGGAACCCTCGCTGACCGATGTGATTCCGGATGGCGTCGCGGCCAAGCTTGCCCGCATCCGCCGCGCCGTGAACCCCTCGGTCCCGCTGGCCGAGACCGCCTTCTCCGCCGATCCGGACCTGTCGGTCGCGGCCGAGGTCGAGGCTGGCGGAGAGACTGCTTTTGCCGAATCCGCCTATGCCAATGACGCCGGCGATGTCGCGGCGCGCCTGGGTGCGCTGATCTCGTCTGATCCTGTGGCCGCGCTGGACGACCTTGCCGACCTTCCCGACGGGGCCGCCGACGCCGGGACCGACGAGGACGAGCTGGTGTCCTTTGCGGCTGAATCCGCAACGGACGCCGGGCCCGATGCCACCGCCCTGCCGATCCTCGACGACCTGGACGAGACCGGGCTTCCTTCGCTGCAGGACCATCCGGTCGAGACCGATTTCACCTCTGACGACGTGGCGCTTCCGGCCCAGCTCGACGGTGCCGCCTTAGATGAGGCGACGCTCACCGCCACACTGGCCGACGACACGCTGCCCGAAGACCAGCCGGTCGCGCTGGACATCACCGATGCCGCGCTGCAGGACCCGCTGCCCGAGGCCGTGACGGAAGAGCTTTCGGCCGACCCGCTGCCCGCAGCCATGGACACCGACGTCGCCGTCGCCCCCGCAGCCGCACCAGAACGGTCTGACGACCAGACGACCAAGCCAGGCGGACGGACGCGCCGGGTCAACTCCCGCGTCGTGCGCATCCATCCCAGCCAGGACCTCCGCGATCCGGGTGCCACCCGGGTGCTTGATGCGGGCGACGACTCCAGCGAAGTCGCCCGGCTGATGCAGCAGGCCGACGAAGTCATGGCCGACGAGGAAAACCGCCGTCGGCACGAGGCGCTGTCCCGCCTCAAGGCTGCCGTGGTCGCGACCGAGGCCGACCGGGCCGACGTCGACTACGAGGCACCGAAGGCCGACGCCAACCTCGACCCCTATCGCGGCGACCTGGCCGAGGCGATCCAGCCCACACCCGAGCCCCAGCCCCAGCCGGAACCCGAGGTGAAGCCGTCCCGCCGCAAGTCGGTGGTGATCCGTCCGACCGAACCGCGCCCCGGCACGATCCGCCCCGGCATGATCAGCCCGCCGCCGTTGGTCCTGGTATCCGAACAGCGCATCGACCGGGTCGGCCCTGCCGCCAGCCCGGCACCTGCCCCTACCCCCGCTCCGGCAGCGGCCCCGCAGACCGCGCCGACCGCCCCGGGAATCGGTCCCTCGGAAGGTCAGCCGATGGTCGCCCTGCGCACCGGTCGCCTGTCGGGTGCCATCGGGGCCGGCGCTGCGGTCGCCGCCTCCAGCACGCCGGCCCGCAACCTTGTCCTCGAAAAACCTTCCTACGGCCCCGCCGCCGAGGCCGACGATGACGAGGATCTGGCCGAGGATGCCAAGGAAATCAACGAGGCGGGCCTTGCCGCCTTTGCCGATACGGTAGGGGCGCGCTCGATGGCCGAGATGCTGGAAGCCGCCGCCGCCTATGCCACCTGCGTCGAGAAGCGCAGCCAGTTCACCCGCCCGCAGCTGATGCGGCGGATGGTGGCCAGCGCGGGCGGGAAGCCCGTCAGCCGCGAGGATGGTCTGCGCAGCTTCGGCACGCTTCTGCGCACCGGCCGGATCGAGAAGGTCACCCGTGGCCACTACTGCCTGGCCGAGAACTCGCCCTACCTGGCCGAGGCGCGCCGCCTGTCGTAAGACTTCATCAACCACGTTTCCGCAGCTTCAGACGGATGGGCCCCGCCCGTCCGTCTTTTCCGCGTCGTGGTCCGCCTGGCCGATGCCCCGGAAGATGAAGCGGAACGGCAGCGCCCAGAGAAAGCCAAGCGCTACATAGACCGCAAGCTCCACCAGGACCGAGGGGCGTTCGAAAAGGTCCACCACATTGACCGCCGCCACCACGTAAAGCGGCAGCCCGATCAGCAGGATCACCAGCGCCCAGCGGCGCCGGGCCTTGTAGCTTAACGCCATCTCGTCGCTCCTCGCTTCCTTCGGTCGCTCCTCGCCCGCGAAGAGCGAGCGAAGCGACACGATGAGCCGCCCCTGTCAGTCCGCAAAGGGGTCGGTCACCAGTATCGTGTCGTCCCGTTCGGGAGAGGTGGACAGTAGCGCGACCGGGCACTGGATCAACTCCTCGATCCGCCGCACATACTTGATCGCCGCCCCCGGCAGCTCTGCCCAGGACCGTGCCCCGGCGGTCGTCTCGGACCAGCCTTCCAGTTCCTCGTAGATCGGCGTGCAGCGCGCCTGTTCGTCCGCCGCGATGGGCAGATAGTCCATCCGCTTGCCGTCCAGCTCGTAGGCGACGCAGATCTTCAGCGTCTTGAACCCGTCCAGCACGTCGAGCTTGGTCAACGCGATGCCCGACACGCCCGACGTGGCACAGGTCTGCCGCACCAGCACCGCGTCGAACCAGCCGCAGCGGCGCTTGCGGCCCGTCACGGTGCCGAACTCATGCCCCCGCTCGCCCAGCCGCTCGCCGTCGGCGTCATGCAGCTCTGCCGGGAACGGGCCTTCGCCGACCCGCGTCGTATAGGCCTTCACGATCCCCAGGACGAAGTCGATGGCCGTCGGCCCCACCCCCGTCCCCGTCGCCGCCTGCCCCGCGATGGTGTTGGACGAGGTCACATACGGGTAAGTCCCATAGTCGATGTCCAAAAGCGAGCCTTGCGCGCCCTCGAAGAGGATGCGCTTTCCTGCCCGCCGCGCCTCGTTCAGCACTTTCCAGACCGGCCCGGCATAAGGCTTGATCTTCGGCGCGATCTCCAGAAGCTGCGCCTTCAAGGCCTCGGCGTCCACCGGATCCAGCCCCAGCCCGGCGCGCAATGCGTTGTGGTGGGTCAGAAGCCGCCCGATTCGTGTGTCCAGCGTCGCCGCGTCGAACAAATCCGCCACCCTGATCGCCCGGCGCCCCACCTTGTCCTCATAGGCCGGGCCGATTCCGCGCCCCGTGGTCCCGATCTTCGCAACCGTCGTCTGTGCCTCGCGGCCCCGGTCCAGTTCGCCGTGGATCGGCAGGATCAGGCTGGCATTCTCGGCCAGCATCAGGTTCTCAGGGCTGACATCCACGCCCTGACCGCGCAGCTTCTCGATCTCGGCCACCAGATGCCAGGGGTCCACGACCACGCCATTGCCGATCACCGACAGCTTGCCGCCCCGCACGATGCCCGACGGCAGGAGAGACAGCTTGTAGACCGTGTTCCCGATCACCAGCGTGTGCCCGGCGTTGTGCCCGCCCTGGAACCGCGCGATCACGTCGGCGCGCTCGGACAGCCAGTCGACCAGCTTGCCCTTGCCTTCATCGCCCCACTGGGCGCCCACCACGACGACGTTGGCCATTCATTCCCCCGAGTCACGTGTCAAATCACGCGGGGTATAGCGGCGGCCAACCGCGGTGGAAACCGGCAATTTCACCGGCCCGTAGGCCACCGTCCCGCCCGCGGCGTCAGGACCCGGTCCTCTATCCCCGAGCAGGTCCGCCCTGCTTGCCGCAGTCTGGCTTATCGCTGCCCGTCCGCCGCGCATTGGGTGCATCGCACCAGGAAGACCGACCCCGGCGCGCAACTCAGGCACTCGCCCGCTGGCCCCAAGGGGTCGACCGGGCTGGACAAAGCGCTGCTCATTTGCGACCCCTTGCGGCACGGACCTCACAGGGAGCGGGATCATGGGCATTCTCCTGCGCTGGCTTGGCGCCTTTCTCCTCCTGGCCGCGATCTTCAACCCGACATCCTGGAACTATGTGACCTGGGCCCGCACGTCCTGGGGCGAGCAGACGCCGCTGGTGGTCTTCCTCGGTCTGATCCTGGGCGTCATCGCGATGATCTATCTCGTGGCCACCCTGCGCTCGATCGGAATCCTCGGCTCGATCGTCATCGCCGCGATCTTCGCCGCCGGCCTCTGGGTTCTGACCGATTGGGGCGTGCTCGGCCTCGACAATTCGGCGCTGAACATCTGGCTCGGGATCCTCGTCTTGTCGCTGATCCTCGGCATCGGGATGAGCTGGTCGATCCTGCGACAGCGCATGTCGGGCCAGCAGACCACGGACGAAGTCGATGGCTGAGACCTTCCTTTACCTCACGCTGGGCACCAACGATCTCGCCCGTGCCACCCGCTTCTACGACGCGGCCCTGGCACCCCTCGGCCTCGTCCGCCGTGCGACCGAGCCGACCGAGATCGGCTACGGCCTGCCCAACGACCGCCGCACCCGGCTCTGGATCACGCTGCCCTTCGACGGCAAACCCGCGACCGTTGGCAACGGCTCGATGCCGGCGCTTGTGGCGGCAAGCCAGCAGGCAGTGCGCGACTTCCACGCGGCTGCCCTTGCAAACTGCGGCAGCGACGAGGGTGCGCCGGGCCTGCGCCCCTATGGCCCCGCCTTCTTCGCCGCCTATGTCCGCGACCCCGACGGCAACAAGTTGTCGGCTGTCCACGAAGGCTGACCTTTCGGTCGGCCCGGATATCCCCGCCAAAGGCTGCACCGCCCCCCCCCCGCAGCGCCACGGGTCCCGACCATCCGCGGCAGCGCCGTCCGCGTGGCTCGATGCCACAAGGACGGCTCCCCCGTCCGCGAACTCTTGCACCCCGTGCCCCTTCCGCCTAGATAGGCGCGTCAGCGACCGGGAAGCCCAATGGAAAACGTCATCCTCACCATCCACCTGATCCTCGCGCTCCTCCTGATCGGCGTAGTGCTTCTGCAGCGCTCCGAGGGTGGCGGCCTTGGCATCGGCGGCGGTGGCGGCGGCACCATGTCGGCCCGCGGTGCTGCAACGGCGCTGACCAAGCTGACTTGGGTCTTCGCCACGGCCTTCATCATCACCTCGATCACCCTGACCATTCTCGCCACCCGCGGTGGCGAAGGCGGCTCTGTCGTCGACAGCGCCACCACCGGCACGGCCACCGAAGCCCCCGCGACCGAGGCCCCGGCCACCGACGGCGGTCTGGCCGGCACCGACCTCACGCTGCCCGGCACGTCGACCGACGCCCCCGCGACTCCGCCCCGCGCGGATGAGCCGGCGCCGGCCACCAATCCCTGATCCACAACAGATTGCCCCGATCCAACGCGACGCCCGCATGATCTAGCGTTCGGGCGTTGCTAACCCTTGCGGGAGTCGCTATATCTCGACTCCCGTGGTGCCGCGATTCCACCCCACCCGAATCGCGCCTCAAACACGGGAGTTGCCGCCTTGGCGCGATACATTTTCATCACCGGCGGCGTTGTCTCCTCCCTCGGCAAGGGCCTGGCCTCCGCCGCCCTTGGCGCGCTGTTGCAGGCCCGCGGCTACACCGTCCGCCTGCGCAAGCTGGACCCCTACCTGAACGTCGACCCCGGCACGATGTCGCCCTTTGAACATGGCGAGGTGTTCGTGACCGACGACGGGGCCGAAACCGATCTCGACCTCGGCCACTACGAACGCTTCACCGGCGTCCATGCCCGCACGACCGACAGCATCTCCTCCGGCCGGATCTATTCCAACGTGCTGGAGAAGGAACGCCGGGGCGACTACCTCGGCAAGACGATCCAGGTCATCCCCCACGTCACCAATGAGATCAAGGACTTCCTTCGCATAGGCGATGACGAAGTCGACTTCATGCTGTGCGAGATCGGCGGCACCGTCGGCGATATCGAGGGCCTGCCGTTCTTCGAGTCCATCCGCCAGTTCATCCACGAACGCCCGCGCGGCCAGTCGATCCTGATGCACCTGACGCTGCTGCCCTACCTCTCGGCCAGCGGCGAACTGAAAACCAAGCCCACCCAGCACTCCGTCAAGGAACTCCAGTCCATAGGCCTCGCGCCGGATGTCCTCGTCTGCCGGAGCGAACACCCGATCCCCGAACGCGAGCTGGAAAAGATCGCCCTCTTCTGCAACGTCCGCAAACAGGCCGTTGTCCCCGCCTATGATCTGAAGACGATCTACGAGGCGCCGCTGGCCTACCACCGCGCGGGCCTCGACCAGGCCGTCCTCGACGCTTTCGGCATCACCCCAGCCCCGAAACCCAACCTCTCGCGCTGGGAGGACGTCATGGACCGCATGACCCACCCCGAGGGCGAGGTCCGCGTCGCCATCGTCGGCAAGTACACCCAGCTTGAAGACGCCTACAAATCCATCGCCGAGGCGCTGACCCACGGCGGCATGGCCAACCGCACCAAGGTCCGCGCCGAATGGATCGACGCCGAGATCTTTGAACGCGAAGACCCCGCCCCCTGGCTGGAAAACTTCCACGCGATCCTGGTGCCGGGCGGCTTTGGCGAACGCGGCACCGAAGGCAAGATTCGCGCCGCCACCTTCGCCCGCGAGAAGAAGATCCCCTACCTTGGCATCTGCCTTGGCATGCAGATGGCCGTGATCGAGGCCTCCCGCAACCTGGTCGGCCTGAAGGATGCCGGGTCCGAGGAGTTCGACCACGAAGCCGGCGCGAAACGCTTTACTCCGGTCGTCTATCACCTGAAGGAATGGGTCCAGGGAAACCACACCGTGACCCGCAAGGCGACCGACGCCAAGGGCGGGACGATGCGCCTCGGGGCCTATACCGCGAACCTCAAGGAAGGCTCGAAGGTCGCGCAGGTCTACGGGACGAACGTGATCGAGGAACGCCACCGCCACCGCTACGAGGTCGACATCCAGTACCGCGACCAGCTGGAGAAATGCGGCCTGATCTTCTCTGGCATGTCGCCGGACGGCAAACTCCCCGAGATCGTCGAGGTCAAGGACCACCCCTGGTTCATCGGCGTCCAGTTCCACCCCGAGCTGAAGTCCAAGCCGTTTGCTCCCCATCCGCTGTTTGCGGACTTCGTGCGGGCGGCGGTGGAGGTATCGCGGTTGGTGTGAGGAGTAGAGAATTGACCGGATTCTTTGTCACCGATGGAATGCGGCTCAGAGTCCAGAACCTTCGTCTAAACGTGAGCGGTAGCGGTGAACCTGGTTCGCTAGAAATGCACCTGAGCTATGATGCTTGCAGCGCATGGCTCAAGATTGCACTTGATCACTTAAAGTTGGTGGGAGTTGCCAGAGCTCGGCGAATTGATGCTTGGAGTAATGAAAACGGCGACGACAGAGGCAACGCTCTTGAAGCAGAATTTTCAGCTTCAATACAGGCAATCGTCGCGGCAGCAAGCGCCATAGATGCATTCTATGGGCAGTTGGTAACTTACTTTCCACCGGCTGCTACTCTCCGAGAGAGTTGGAAAGAGAACCGTACAGCACGCGCCATTCAGATCTCTGAAGTACTTAGGGTCAACATTGGATTGGACTCAAAAGAAGCGGCGTCGTTGAGGGATTTGATTTCAGGAGTTTTCAAGCTGAGAGGTGCCGCACTCCACCCCAATGGAAAACCGCAACCCGCAATTCACCATCTTGAGATCGACGTTCTTACAGAATGGCGATTTTGGGCATTTCGGGCAGACGTTGCCGAGGTTGTCGTATGCTCAATAGCTGGATTGCTTTGGGATATTTCCAAGATCGAACGCAAGAATTCCTTCTCAAACTCACAGTTTTTCAAGGATTTTCAGAAAGCCATTTGGGGCATTCTGTGTGACGGAAAGCCAACACCCAACGTTAGCTCCATTAACGTTTGGCTACCATAGCTGCCATTTTCGCTATGGCAGCAATCATAGGGTGCGTGCTCGCACGCACTACCTTGCCCCTTCGGCCTTGCGCCCCCACATCCCGCAGCTTTGGCCTCACCCCGGCTCCCCCTTCACCCCAGACACACCGCCAGAGACCCATCCTCCCGCCGCAGCCACAGCCCCTCGGGCGATGCCACGAACCAGCGCACCTCGCCAAGTGCCTTCATCCAGGCAGCCTCACGCTCCATCGCCACAGGGTCAGCACAGGCCATTTCCGTCACCACCAGCGGGCCGAGGATCAACTCGCCTGCGTCCATCTCCGCCTCTCCGGTGAAGCGGTTGCAGCCCGTCGTCCCTTCGACC
Organism: Paracoccaceae bacterium; assembly: GCA_027484915.1. Classification (GTDB taxonomy): domain Bacteria; phylum Pseudomonadota; class Alphaproteobacteria; order Rhodobacterales; family Rhodobacteraceae; genus Tabrizicola. The sequence continues at coordinate 83,861 of JAIXSA010000105.1, forward strand.
TTCCCATCAAAGCTGACCGACAGCGCCAGGCCCGCGCCCTCGGGGACCGGGGTGCCGTTGATCTCCAGCGGCACCCAGGTCCTGTCGGCAATCCGCCCGACCGAGACGGAGACGCCCGTCGCCGGATCGCCGTCAAAGACCGGCGGCAGGTCGCAGGCCAGCACCTGCGCAGGCTGCAGGGCCAGGGTGGCGGCCAGGGTCAGGGGCAGCAGGCGCATAGGGGGTCTCCGGAAGTCACGGCCCACGCTGACAGCATCATCAAAGACCGCCAAGGCTGGCCTTCCCCACCCCAAACCAAAGGGCCGAGGCCCTTGCGGCCCCGGCCCCTTGGTTAAGCGATCCTGAACGCTTACGCCCAAGCCCTTGATTTCCAAAGGCCCGCCAAACGCGCCGCGCGTGGCGCCTACAGCATCCCCATCAGCACCGGCTGAACCTCGTGCCAACCTTCCCACATCATCTTGAGGGCGACGTAGAGGATGATCAACAGCCCGATATAGGCGATCCAGCGGAACTTGTTCAGCAGGTTGGCGATGTAGGACGCGGCAAGGCCCATCATCGCGATCGACAGTGCCAGCCCGATGATCAGCACCGTCGGATGGTCCTTCGCCGCCCCGGCCACCGCCAGCACGTTGTCGAGGCTCATCGACACGTCCGCCACCACGATCTGCGTCGCGGCCTGGGCAAAGGTCTTGCGGGGCGCGTCGTCGGCCACCGCACCGTCCTTGTCGATGTCCTGGTTGGCCAGAGCCTCCATCGCCTCGATGTCATGCTCATGCGCCCCGGCGCGCAGTTCCTGCCACATCTTCCAGCAGACCCAGAGCAGCAGGATGCCCCCAGCCAGCAGCAGCCCCACGATGGCCAGCAGTTGCGTGGTGATCAGCGCGAAGCCGATCCGCATCACCGTGGCGGCCGCAATCCCGACCAGGATCGCCTTGGCCCGCTGTTCCTTGGCCAGACCCGCTGCAGCCAGACCGATGACGATGGCATTGTCGCCCGCCAGCACCAGATCGATGCCGATGACCTGCATCAGGGCGATGAGACCCTCGTAGGTGAAGATTTCCATGCCTGGCTCCCGTTCCGTTGTGCCGGTCCTACGCGGCTAACGCCCGGCGATCAAGGTCGGTTGCAGCTTTGCGTCGGGGCGGATAGGCAAGGACATGCTGTCCTATCAACACCTCTATCATGCCGGAAACCTCGCCGATGTGCAGAAGCACGCGGTGCTGGCCTGGGTGTTGGATTACCTGACCCGCAAGGACAAGCCGCTGACCTATATCGAGACCCACGCCGGTCGCGGGGTCTATGATCTGGGGGCCGACGAGGCGGTGAAGACCGGCGAAGCGGCGGCGGGGATCCAACTGGCCGAGGCGCTCTTTCCACCGGACCACCCCTACCGGCAGCGACTGGACGAGACGCGGGCCGCCTATGGTCCGATGGCCTATCCGGGCTCTCCGCTGATCGCCGCGCTGGGGCTGCGCGAGACGGACAGCCTTCATCTGGCCGAGCTCCACCCGCAGGAGTTTGCACACCTGAAGGCGGAGGCAAGGCAGTGGGGGGCCAACGTCCACCAGCAGGACGGGTTCGAGCTGGCACTTGCGTTGACACCGCCCACGCCGCGGCGGGGGCTGATGCTGATCGATCCGTCCTATGAGGTGAAGGCCGACTACGAAGCCATTCCGCGCCACATGGCGAACATCCACCGCAAATGGAACGTGGGCATCCTGATCCTGTGGTATCCCATCCTGAAGGGCGGGGCGCATGGCCCGATGTTGAAGGCTTTGGAGGCGGCGTTCCCCGACGGCCTGCGGCACGAGGTCCGCTTCCCTCCGGCCCGCGAGGGGCACCGGATGGAGGGGTCCGGGATTTTCCTCGTGAATGCCCCCTACGGACTGGACGAGGAGCTGGCATCGCTCACATCCCGGTTTGCCCGGCTTTCCAAGGCGGGCCCGAAGCCCTAGGTTCACCCCATGATCGATCTTCTTCGCCGCCTGCTGGCCCCCGAACCCACCCGCCTGCCGGAACCCGACGCCCAGTTGGCGCTGGCGACGCTTCTGGTGCGCATTGCCCGCACCGACGGGCTTTACGCCGTCGAGGAGGTTGAGCGGATCGACCGCGTCCTGTCGCACCGCTACGGGCTGGACCCCTTTGCAACGGCGAAGCTGCGGGCCGAGGCCGAGGATGTGGAGCAGGAGGCGCCGGACACCGTGCGCTTCACCCGGGCGCTGAAGGAGGCCGTGCCGCTGGAGGACCGGGCAGAGCTGATGACGGCGCTGTGGTCCGTCGCACTGGCAGATGGCCTGCGCGAGGCGCACGAAGACCGGCTGATGCGGCTGGTGGCGAACCTTCTGGGCCTTACGGACGTGGAATCAGCTTTGGCGCGGCAGAAGGCCGAGCAGGAATGATCGCAAGCCTTGGGATGTACGACTTCGGTGCTGCGATGGCTGCGAATGACCGGCTGTGGGCGCTGATCCGCACCGGACTGCGCGGCCGCGGGCTTGACGCGCCCAAGGCGCTGTCCCGGGGCGAGCCAGCCTATTGGCAGGCATGGACTTCCCCCGACCTGATCCTGTCGCAGACCTGCGGCTATCCGTTCCGGGCGCGGCTGCACGGCAAGGTGACCTATGTGGGCACCCCGGACTATGGGGTCGAGGGCTGCGCGCCGGGATTTTACAGGTCGGTCTTCGTGGCCCGTGCCGACGACCAACGTCGGACGCTGGCCGAGTTCGACGGCGCGCAGTTCGCCTACAACGAGGCCCTGTCGCAATCGGGTTGGGCCGCGCCGCAGACCTTTGCGGCAAAGCTGGGAAGCAAGCTACGCCCCACCCTGCAGACCGGAGCGCACCGCCTCTCGGCCAGGGCCGTCGCCGAGGGTCGCGCCGACATCGCAGCATTGGACGCGGTCACCCACGCGCTTATGCAAGGCCAGGATCCCGAGGCCGAAGCTTTGCGCGTCGTTGCGCTGACCGACCCGACACCCGGCCTGCCCTACATCACTGCATTGGGGCGCGACCCGGAGCCGATTTTCGATGCTGTCAGCGAAGCCATCACGGCACTTGACCCCGAGGATCGCGCCACGCTGCGGCTGAAGGGGTTCCTCCGCGTGCCGGTCGCCGATTACCTTGCCGTGCCCAATCCGCCGTCACCCGAACAGATTGCCGACCCGATATGATCAAATTACCCGAGATGCGTCAGTCTACCGACCAAATCGCCGTTGCATTTGGCGCAGTTTCTGCGACCTACTGCCTGATCAAAACGTCTTCGCTTCTGGACCACCATGCCCGACGCAGCATCTGACACACCGGTCATCGAGATCCGCGACCTGCACAAGAGCTACGGCCCGCTCGAAGTGCTGAAGGGCGTCGATCTGGTCGCGCCGCGCGGTCATGTTGTGTCGCTGATCGGCTCGTCCGGGTCGGGCAAGTCGACCCTGCTGCGCTGCTGCAACCTTCTGGAAGAAAGCCAGCAGGGCGAGATCCGGTTCGAGGGCGAAGCCGTGCGCTGGAAGGGCGAGGGCCACAACCGCCACCCCGCCGACCGCGATCAGGTGACGCGGATCCGCACGAACCTGTCGATGGTATTCCAGCAGTTCAACCTTTGGTCCCACCTGACCATACTGCAGAACGTGATGGAGGCGCCGGTCACGGTGCTGAAGCGCGACCCGAAGGAGGTCGAGGAGAAAGCGCGGCACTACCTTGCTAAGGTAGGCATCGTCGAGAAGTGCGACGCCTGGCCCGCGCAGCTGTCGGGCGGCCAGCAACAGCGCGCCGCCATCGCGCGGGCGCTGTGCATGGAGCCGCGGGCGCTTTTGTTCGATGAGCCGACCAGTGCGCTGGACCCCGAGCTGGAGCAGGAGGTCGTCCGCGTGATCAAGGCCCTGGCCGACGAGGGGCGAACGATGCTTCTGGTCACGCATGACATGAAGCTGGCGGCGGACACGTCCGACCATGTCATCTTCCTGCACAAGGGCAAGATCGAGGAACAAGGCCCGCCGGAAAGCCTGTTCGGCAATCCCCGCAGCGAGCGGCTGCGCGGGTTCCTGTCGGCGACTGCGGCCTGATGTCCTGCGTAGGCGCGATCGCGATGGCCGTGACCGGGCTGGTCCTGGCCTCGTCCGAGCCGATCACCATCGGCACCGATGCGCCCTTTCCGGAATACACCTATGTCGATGCCTCGGGCACCATCACCGGTTACGAGCGTGACCTGATGGACGAGGTCTGCACCCGTGCGGCGCTGCGCTGCGATTGGGAACTGGCGAATTTCGACCAGCTGATCCCGGGCGTGATGTCGGGCCGCTTCGACGTTGTGCTGGGTGGCATGGCGGTGACGGACGAACGCCGTGTCTTGGTGGACTTCACCCAGTCCTACCACGGCACCGACCCCGAGGAATGGTACATCGGCCCGCCGGGCGCGCCAGCTCCCTCCGTGGCCCTGATCGGCGTGCAGTCGGGCACGGTGCATGAGGCGCATCTGCGCCGGATGGGGTACCGCTTCACCGCCTATCCGACGGAACATCAGGTCCTGGCCGCGCTTACCGCGGGCGAGGTCGAGCTGGCGCTGGGACCGTTCCAGACCCGGCGCGACATCCAGGACTTTGTCGCCGCACGGGGGTTGGACTATCTGTATTCCGAAATGATCCCGGATGACGGCGTGGCGATGGCCGTCTGCAAGGGCAATACTGATCTTCTGGACACGCTGAATGGCGCGCTGGACGCGATGCGTCGCGACGGAACGCTTGCAAGCCTGGAAGACCGCTGGTTCGAATGATTTCATGCATCCAACGTTAAGGGAGACAACGGGATGAAAAGACTGCTGATCGCGACCGCCCTGGTGACCATCGCCGGCGCGGCTTCTGCCCAGGACATCGTGCGTCTGGGGACCGAGGGGGCCTACCCTCCCTACAACTTCATCAACGACGCGGGCGAAGTCGCCGGCTTCGAGCGCGAGTTCGGCGACGAGCTTTGCAAGCGCGCGGGCCTGACCTGCGAGTGGGTGACGAACGAGTGGGACTCGATCATTCCGAACCTGCAGTCGGGCAACTACGATGTGATCATCGCGGGGATGAGCATCACCGACGAGCGTGAGGAAGTGATCGACTTCAGCCAGGGCTACCTGCCCCCGGCGTCCTCGGCCTATCTGGCGCTGTCGGCCGACACCGACCTGATGTCCGGCCCGGTTGCGGCGCAGACCTCGACCATCCAGGCTGCCTTCGTGGCAGAGAATGGGATGACCGTCGTGGAATACGCAACGCCCGAGGAAACCGTTGCGGCGGTGAAGAACGGCGAAGCGGTCGCCGTGCTGGCCGACAAGGACTACCTCGTGCCGATCGCCGCGGAATCGGGCGGCGAACTGGTGCTCTTGGCCAAGGAAGAATCGATCGGCGGCGGCGTGGGCCTTGGCTTCCGCGACAGCGACGACGATCTGCGCGGCAAGTTCGACGCCGCGATCAAGTCGATGAAGTGTGACGGCACGCTGGATGCGATGATCACCAAGGCCGAATACTTCGGGCCCGAGGCCAAGACCTGGGGCGACGCGGGCAAGGAAGGCTGCTAAGCCTGACCGGGCGGGCCTTCGGGCCCGCCCTTTCCACGACGGGACCCGCGAATGTTCGAAGCCTGCGCCGATCCGAAAGCCATCGAGGGCATGACCTGGACCGCTTGCTATTTGACCTCAGCCAAGCACATCGACTTCTACTGGTCCTTCCTGACCGTCCTTCTGCTGCTTCTGATCACCGCGCCGGCCGCGCTGGGGATGGGCTTCCTGGGCGCCACCGCCGCCCGGTCGCATATCCCGCCGGTCAGCTGGATCGGCAAGGTCTACATCTGGATGGTGCGCGGCGTGCCCGACATCATCTTCTTCCTCTTCTTCGTCATCGCGCTGGACCAGGCCATCGAATATTCGAAAAGCCTGATGGTCTGCCCCAGCCATGAATGGCCCTGGCAGGGCCTCGAGTTCCGCGTCTGCCCCGAGGCCAAGGTCCCGCTGGCCAAGTCTGCGCCCTTCTGGCACCAGGCCTACGGCTTCTTCCTGGCCGTGGTGACCTTCGCCATAGTCTTCGGTGCCTTCGTCGCCAACGTCATCTTCGGCGCGATGAACGCCGTTCCCCGCGCCCAGTTGGAGACCGCCGAGGCTTACGGAATGAGCCGCCGCCAGGTATTCCGCCGCATCCTGATCCCGCAAATGTGGGTTTATGCGCTGCCGGGCCTCGGGAACCTGTGGATGATCCTGATCAAGGCCACGCCGCTCCTGTTCCTCCTCGGCGTCAAGGACATCGTCTACTACGCGCGTGAGCTTGGGGGGTCGAAGACGCAAGCCTACGAATACCCGCACGGCGACTGGCGGCTTTACTACTTCCTCGGTCTGATGGTCTTCTATCTCGTCTTCACCCGCATCTCCGAAATCGGCATCTCGAAGCTGACGCGCCGTCTCAGCCACGGCCAGGCCACGGCGGGCGGCGAAGCCGTGCGGAGGGCCGCGGCATGAGCGCGCAAAAGTTTTCGAAAACTTTTGCAAATTCCTTCGAAGGAATTTGGCCCGGCTCGGAGGCGTCCGCATGAGCATGACGTGCTGGGAAACCGTCCAGGCCTACGGCCTTCGCTCCATCGGGATCGGCGAGAACCTTCTGCCGCGCTCGGACTTCACGCTCTGCCAGCAGCTCACGCTGATCGGCTCGGGCATGATCTGGAACATCTACTTCGGGGTCCTGGCCCTGACGGCCGGGTTCTTCCTGGCCAATGCCATCGCTCTGGCCCGGAACGCCCGGAACCCGCTGATCCGCAAGCCTGCCGAGTGGTATGTCTTTGTCTTCCGCGGCTCGCCCCTCTTCATCCAGTTCTTCCTGGCCTACGAGGCGCTGGTGCTTCTGCCCAAGGGTGGCGTCGATATCCTTGGCATCCACCTCAACACCGCCTGGACCACCCGCGCCTGGGCGGGCGCGCTCTTGGTGCTGTTCCTGAACACCGCCGCCTATTCCGCCGAGATCTTCCACGGCGCCCTGAAGTCGATCCCGAAGGGCGACCTAGAGGCCGCCGAGGCCTATGGCCTGACCGGCTGGAAGAAGTTCATCCGGATCGAGTGGCCGACCATGCTGCGCCTTGGCTGGCCCGCCTACACGAACGAGGCGATCTTCCTGTTTCACGCGACGACGCTGGTCTTCTTCAGTGGCTTCCCGGCCTTCGCGCAGAAAGGCGACGCGCTTTATTACGCGAACTATTTCGCCGACAAGACCTTCAACCCCTTCATCCCCTATCCCATCGTCGCCTTCTATTTCATCCTGCTGACCTTGGCGGTGACCTTCTTCTACGGGCGGGTCAACCGGCACCTCAACCGGCACCTGCCCTCGAACATCCGCAGCAAAATCCGCTTGCGTCCGCAGCTCATCCGATAGTAAGCTACTTTTGATCAAATTATTCGGGCACCCGCCCGGACCCCGCGGAAACGCCGAAAACAAGGCCCGCGGGGGTAGGAGATCGAAACCAGGGGAAGGACCAAGGGCATGGTCCCATCCTGCGCAGAGGGCGGCCTTAGGGTCGCGGGCGCGGGGGCCGTGCCTTTACCTCGTGACGACATGATGAAGGATTGGCTTAGAAAGCACCCCGACGTGCGGACCATTCGTGTGGCCGCCGCGGATTTGAACGGACAGGCGCGGGGCAAGCGCGTTCCCGCCCGCTTTGCGGAAAAGGTCGTGAAGGACGGGACGCGGTTCCCCTTCTCGGTCCTGAACCTCGATATCTGGGGCGAGGATATCGACGACAGCCCGCTGGTCTTTGAACAGGGCGACGCTGATGGTGTTCTGAAGCCCACCGAACGCGGTTTCATGCCGATGCCCTGGCTGGAAGCTCCGACCGCCCTCCTCCCGATCTGGATGTTCCGCGAGAATGGCCAGCCCTATGAGGGCGACCCCCGCCACGCGTTGAACGCCGTCGTGCAACGCTACAAGGCCAAGGGCCTGACGCCCGTCTGCGCGATGGAGCTGGAGTTCTTCCTGATCGACGATAGCGGCAAGACCATGCAAGTCCCGGCTTCGCCCCGGTCTGGCAAGCGCCGCAAGGCCGCAGAGACGCTGTCGATCCGCGCGCTCGACGCCTTCGACACCTTCTTCACCGACCTCTACGACGCGTGTGAGGCGATGGACATCCCGGCCGACACCACCACGTCTGAAACCGGCCTTGGCCAGTTCGAGGTGAACCTGATGCATTGCGACGACCCTCTGCGGGCCGCCGACGATGCCTGGCTTTTCAAGATGCTGGTGAAGGGGCTGGCCCGCCGCCACGGCTTTGCCGCCAGCTTCATGGCCAAGCCTTACGCGGAATACTCTGGCTCGGGCCTGCACACGCACTTTTCGGTCCTCGACCACAAGGGCGACAACATCTTCGACTCTGGCGGGCCCAAGGGCACCGCGCAGCTGCGCCACGCCGTCGCGGGCTGCCTTGCGGCGATGCACGATTCCACGCTGCTTTTCGCGCCGCATTTCAACAGCTACGAACGCCTTGTCCCCGACAAGCACGCCCCCACGGCGATCTCCTGGGGGTATGAGAACCGCACGGCGGCCATCCGCATCCCGGCCGGCAATCCCGGCGCCCGGAGGATCGAGCACCGCGTGGCAGGCGGCGACGTGAACCCTTACCTGATGCTGGCAGCCATCCTTGGCGCGGCGCTTTCGGGCCTTGAGGACGAGATGGAGCCGCCAGCACCCGTGACCGGCAACGCCTACGCGATGGACCTGCCGCAGATCCCCGCCAGTTGGGAGGCCGCGATCGACGCGTTCGAGCATTCGGACACGCTCTACCGCTTCCTGCCGAAGGAACTGATCCGCAACCTCGTGCAGACCAAGCGCCAGGAACTACACTACCTGGCGGAACTGACGCCGGAAGAGCGGGTGGAACTTTATCTCGACACGGTGTGACCGCTCCTCGTTCGCCTTCGGCCCTCGTCGCTGACCCGCGAAGAGAAGCCGAAGGCGCACGATGAGCCCCCCTTGACGCAACACCCCAAACGCACCCACCTTGAGGAAAACCAAAGGGACCACGATGCAGATCGGCATCCTTCAGACCGGCGAAAGCCCCGACGCGCTGCGCGACCAGGGCGACTATCCGGATTTCTTCGAAACCCTGTTGGCGGGAAAGGGACTGACCTTCCGACGCTGGGCGGTCCTGCGCAACGAGTTTCCCAAGGATGTGCATGAGTGCGACGGCTGGCTCATCACCGGCTCGCGCTACGGCGCTTATGAACCTCACCCGTGGATCCCGCCGCTGGAGGATTTCATTCGTGCCGCCTACGCCGCCCATGTCCCCGTCGTCGGCATCTGCTTCGGCCACCAGATCATCGCGCAGGCGATGGGCGGCAAGGTCGAGAAATTCGCGGGCGGCTGGACGGTCGGGCCTACAGAATACGACTTCGGCGACCGGACCTACCGGCTGAACGCCTGGCACCAGGACCAGGTGGTGAAGAAACCCGAATCCGCCAAGGTCCTCGCCTCGACCGCGATGTGCGAAAACGCAGCGCTTCTTTACGACGACCGCATGTTTACCGTTCAGCCCCACCCCGAATTCCGCAAGGAGTTCATGGCGGGGCTGATCAAGCACCGGGGGCCGGGTCTGGTCCCCGACGCGCTTCTTGCCGACGCCACCCAAAGGCTCGACACGCCCACCGACAGCCCGTCGATGGCCGACCGGATCGCGGATTTCTTCCTGACCCGACCTACGAAAACTGGGGCCGAGAAGCTCCGCGCCTGACGGTGCGGGGGCCACCCCCCCAAATACGTGTGACTTATGTCCAAATGGACCGACCAGCTGCCCGAGGCAGCGCGCGACTACATCGGCAACCGCCGGCTAGACGAAGTGGAATGCATCATCGGCGACATCGCCGGGGTGGCGCGCGGCAAGGCGATGCCCGCCGCGAAATTCGGCAAGCAGACCAACTACTTCCTGCCGAACTCGATCTTCCTGCAGACCATCACCGGCGAATGGGCCGACAACCCCTTCGACGCCTTCACCGAACCCGATATGATCCTGGAGCCGGACTGGTCCACCGCCACCGCCGCGCCCTGGACCGCGGACGTGACGCTGCAGGTGATCCACGACGCGAAGGATCAGCAGGGCAACCTCGTGGCCTTCAGCCCCCGCAACGTCCTGCGCCGCATCGTCGACCTTTACGCGGCCCAGGGCTGGCGGCCCGTCGTGGCACCCGAGATGGAATTCTTCCTGACCGCCCGCAACATCGACCCCAACATGCCGGTGATCCCGCCCATGGGCCGCTCGGGTCGCCGGGCCGCCGGCAAGCAGGCCTATTCCATGTCCGCCGTCGACGAATACGGCAAGGTCATCGACGACATCTACGACTATGCCGAGGCGCAGGGGCTGGAAATCGACGGCATCCTGCAGGAAGGCGGCGCGGGCCAGATCGAGTTGAACCTCGCCCACGGCGACCCGGTCCGGCTGGCCGACGACGTCTTCTTCTTCAAGCGCATGATCCGCGAGGCCGCCTTGCGGCACGACTGCTTTGCCACCTTCATGGCCAAGCCCATCGCAGGTGAGCCCGGGTCGGCGATGCACATCCACACCTCGGTCGTGGACACGCGCACTGGCAAGAACATCTTCGCCGGGCCGAAAGGGGTGGAGACGGAAGCCTTCATGCACTTCATCGGCGGCCTGCAGAAACACCTCGGCGCCGCCGTTGCCCTGTTCGCGCCCTACGTGAACAGCTACCGCCGCTACGTCCCAGATTTTGCCGCCCCGATCAACCTGGAATGGGGCCGCGACAACCGCACCACCGGCCTCAGGATCCCGATCTCGTCCTCTGCTGCGCGGCGGGTCGAAAACCGGCTGCCCGGCATGGACTGCAACCCATATCTTGGGATCGCCTCCACCCTCGCCTGCGGCTACCTAGGCCTGATGAACAAGACCCAGGCGCGGCCCGAATTCACAGGCTCGGCCTACATCGATTCCGAGGACATCCCGGTGAACCTCGGCGATGCGCTCGACCTTCTGGACGAGGACCAGGCGCTGAAAGAGGTGATGGGCGTCGACTTCATCAAGGTCTACGACAGCGTCAAGCGCAACGAATACAAGGAGTTCCTTCAGGTCATCTCGCCTTGGGAGAGGGAGCATCTGCTCCTCAACGTCTGATGAACCTGTTGCATGTGAACGACCGGCGGGGCGAATACCCCGCCAGTTACTACGCCGCGACCGTCGCGCCTATCGACCGCTTTCCGATCCTGAAAGGCGCGCAGAAGGCGGATGTCTGCGTGGTCGGCGGCGGCTACACCGGGCTGTCGGCGGCCCTCCACCTCCGCCAGCGCGGCTACGATGTGGTCCTGCTGGAAGCGCACCGCGTAGGCTTCGGCGCCTCGGGGCGCAACGGCGGGCAGGTCGGCAGCGGGCAGCGGCAGGACCAGGTCTGGGTTGAAAAGACCGTGGGGCGCGAAAACGCCCATCGCCTCTGGGACCTGGCCGAGGAAGCCAAGACCCTGGTCAAGACGCTCGTCCGCGACCACGCCATGCCGGTGACCTTCCACCCCGGCATCGCCCACGCCTGCCGGTCCGAGGCCGAGGTGCGCGAGACCCACGCTTATGCCGAGAAGCTGCGCCGGGACTACGGCTACCAGCACCTTGAATCCTTGGACAGAACCGGGATTCGCCGCCTGATCGGCTCGACCGAATATGTTGGCGGCGAGATCGACCGCGACGCGGGCCACCTGCACCCCCTGAACTACGCCATCGGCCTTGCCCAAGCGGCGGCCAAAGCGGGCGTCCGCATCCATGAACTCAGCGAGGTCCATCGCGTGGAGCCGGGGCCAAGACCCGTCGTCCGCACGCCGTCGGGCCATGTCGACTGCGCGACGGTGATCCTTGCAGGGAACGGCTACCTGGGACAGCTTAGCCCCAAGGTTTCGGCAAAGGTCATGCCGATCAACAACTTCATCGTCGCAACTGAACCTTTGGGTGAACGCGCGCGCGATCTCCTCTCCGAACCCGTCGCCGTCGCCGACACCCGCTTTGTCGTGAACTACTGGCGCCTGTCCGAGGACAATCGCCTACTCTTCGGCGGCGGCGAAAGCTACGGTTACCGCTTCCCCGACATCATCAAGACCGTCTCGAAGCCGATGCTGCAGGTCTACCCGCAACTCAGCAAAACCCGGATCGACTACGCCTGGGGCGGCACCTTGGCGATCACGGTCAACCGCATGCCCTGCTTCACCAGACCAGGCCAGAACGTCCTATCGGCCTCCGGCTACTCTGGCCACGGGGTCGCGATGGCCACGCTGGCAGGCAAGCTGATGGCCGAGGCAACTGCGGGCCAGATGGAGCGGTTCGACCTGATGGCCAGCCTGCCGCAGTACCGCTTCCCCGGTGGCGCGCTTCTCCGCTGGCCGCTCCTCGTCACTGCGATGACGTGGTATGCGATGCGCGACCGGCTGGGGCTCTGAGCCCTCGACTCGTCGGACCCCACGGGCCATATCTGTAGCCATGTCCCTGCCGAACGGATTCCTCGACGAGCTTCGCACCCGCGTGACGCTTTCCGCCGTCGTCGGCCGGAAAGTCACCTGGGACATGCGCAAGTCGAACATGGCGAAGGGGGACTTCTGGGCCCCCTGCCCCTTTCACCAGGAAAAGTCCGCCAGCTTTCACGTCGACGACCGCAAGGGCTTTTACTATTGCTTCGGTTGCCACGCGAAGGGCGACGCCGTCACCTTCGTGAAAGAGTCCGAGAACCTGGGCTTCATGGAAGCGGTAGAGGTCCTGGCGCGCGAGGCCGGGATGCAGATGCCTGCCCGCGATCCGCAAGCGGCGCAGCGCGCGGACCGGCGCACGCAGTTGGCCGCGGTAATGGACGAGGTGGTGAAGTTCTACCGCCTGCAACTTAAGACCGCCGCCGGGGCTGCCGCGCGCACGTATCTTTCTCAGAAACGCCGGTTGAACGAGGCGGCGTGGGACCGCTGGGACATCGGCTGGTCGCCCGAGAACGCGCAAGCCGTGGTTGACCACCTGAAGGCCAAGGGCATCGCGGAAGACCTGATGACCGCCTCGGGCATCGTCGCCAAATCCGACAATGGCCGCCTTTACGATCGCTTCCACGCCCGCATCATCTTCCCGATCCGCGATGGCCGCGGTCGCGTGATCAGCCTTGGCGGCCGCTCCCTCGACCCGAATGCCCGGGCAAAATACCTGAACGGCCCGGAGACGGAGCTCTTCGACAAGGGCCGCAACCTTTTCAACCAATCCCCCGCTCGCGAGGCTGCCGGCAAGGGCAAGCCGCTGATCGTCGCCGAGGGCTACATGGACGTGATCGCGCTCTCCGAGGCCGGGTTCACGGCCGCCGTCGCCCCCTTGGGGACCGCTGTCACCGAAGACCAGCTCCGCCTGATCTGGCGCATCGCGGACGAACCCATCGTGGCGCTGGATGGTGACACGGCAGGCCTGCGGGCGGCGCAAAGGGTGATCGACCTGGCCCTGCCCATGCTGGAGGCCGGGAAGGCCCTGCGGTTTGCCATCCTGCCGGGGGGCCTCGACCCCGACGACCTGATCAAGGCCCAAGGCGCCCCGGCCATGCAGGCGGTGCTCGATCAGGCGAAACCGATGGTCCAGCTCCTCTGGCAGCGCGAGACCGAAGGCCGCGTCTTCGACAGCCCGGAACGCCGGGCGGCACTGGACAAGACTTTGCGGGGGCATCTGGCACGGATCGCCGATCCTTCAATCAAGAACCACTACGCGGAAGAGATGAAGCGCCTGCGGCTGGAGCTGTTCGGAACAGCACAGGCTCGCCCCTTCCAACCCGGACCCTGGCGCAAGGGCGGCAAGTTTGCCCCGCCAGGTGGCGCGCTGGCGAGCACCCGTTCTTCCCTTCTGGCGCAAGCGCAGGGTCCCGTCGAGGAAGCCTTGCGCGAAGCGGTGATCCTTGCGACGCTTATCCTGCACCCTGCGCTGATCCACCGGTTCGAATCCGCGCTGGAACGGCTGGACCTGACCGGCGACGACCATGACATGTTGCGCCAGATGATCCTGGCCGGCGCCGACCTGCCTGACCTGCACGCAAAGATCGCCCAGTCTGCCCCCGCCGCCCTTGACGCGCTGCTCTCGCGTCCCCATGTCGCCATCGCACCCCCGGTTCGCAACACACAGGACGACGCGCTTGCTGCGCTCTGTCTGGCCGAGGAGCTGGCCAAGCTGGAAGCCCGCCGGGGCGCGCGCAGCGAGATCGAAGATGCAATGGAGGACATGGACGGCCTGCCTGACGAAGGCCTGACCTGGCGGCTCACGCAAGCCGCCGAAGCCCGCCATCGTTCGGAAAAAGGCGGCACCACCGACAGTTCGGACCTCGGCGAAGACCGCAGCGCACTGTCAAGACATCTGCAATCCCTGATCGATAGCCAGGTCTGGGTCAAGAAAAACCGCTGATTCGGCCTTTCCCCCGGCCTGATTCGCGTTATTGATTCGACGAGCCTCGCCCCGATTCGCCTTATGGAGACCCCATGGCCCTCAAGGACACCGACGACGCCAAGCCGGAAGCCGACGACGCGGACGTCTCGCTCGACATGAGCCAGGCGGCGGTCAAGAAGATGATCGCCGACGCGAAGGAACGTGGGTACATCACTTATGACCAGCTGAACACGGTTCTGCCGCCCGAACAGGTGTCGTCCGAGCAGATCGAGGACGTGATGTCGATGCTGTCCGAGATGGGCATCAACATCATCGAGGACGAGGAAGTCGAGGAAGGCGAGGCTCCCGCCGGGGAACTGGTCGAAACCTCCACCAGCCGCGAAATTGCCGTCGCCGGAACGACCACCGAAACGCTGGACCGCACCGACGACCCGGTCCGGATGTACCTGCGCGAAATGGGGTCGGTCGAGCTTCTGTCGCGCGAAGGCGAAATCGCCATCGCCAAGCGGATCGAGGCCGGCCGCAACACGATGATCGCGGGCCTGTGCGAAAGCCCGCTGACCTTCCAGGCCATCATCATCTGGCGCGACGAACTGCTGTCCGAAGAGATCCTCCTCCGCGACGTCATCGACCTTGAAGCTACCTTCGGCCGCAGCCTTGACGGCGAAGAGGGCGAGCTTGACGGCCCCGCCCTGGACGAAGTCGGCGTCGGCGAAGCTGCCCCCCGCCGCTCCTCCAGCGCCGAGCCGGAGCTGGACGCCGACGGCAATCCGATCATGCGCGAGATGGACGAAGACGAGGATGACGAATCCGCGAACATGTCTCTGGCAGCGATGGAAGCCGCGCTGAAGCCGCGCGTGCTGGAAACGCTGGACCTGATCGCCCGCGACTACGACAAGCTGGCCGACATGCAGCAACTGCGGATGAACGCGACGCTGTCGTCTTCGCAGCGCTTTTCCACCGCCGATGAAGCAGCGTACCAGAAGCTGCGCTCGGAAATCGTGCTTCTGGTGAACGAACTTCACTTGAACAACTCCCGTATCGAAGCGCTGATCGACCAGCTTTACGGCATCAACAAGCGGATCATGTCGATCAACTCGGGCATGGTGAAACTGGCCGATGCCGCGCGGATCAACCGGCAGGAATTCATCCAGGAATACCAGGGGTATGAGCTTGACCCGTCCTGGCTGGAACGCATGGGCCAGAAGGCCGGTCGCGGCTGGCAGGCGCTGATCGAACGGTCGCGCGAGAAAGTGGAAGAGCTGCGCAACGAAATGGCGCAGGTCGGCCAGTATGTCGGCGTCGACATCAGCGAATTCCGCCGGATCGTGAACCAGGTCCAGAAGGGCGAGAAAGAGGCGCGTCAGGCCAAGAAGGAAATGGTCGAGGCGAACCTGCGTCTCGTCATCTCCATCGCCAAGAAATACACCAACCGCGGGTTGCAATTCCTTGATCTCATTCAGGAAGGCAACATCGGCCTGATGAAGGCCGTGGACAAGTTCGAATACCGCCGAGGCTACAAGTTCTCCACCTACGCGACCTGGTGGATCCGTCAGGCGATCACCCGCTCCATCGCCGACCAGGCCCGCACGATCCGTATTCCCGTGCATATGATCGAGACGATCAACAAGCTGGTGCGGACAGGCCGCCAGATGCTGCACGAAATCGGCCGCGAACCGACGCCCGAGGAACTGGCCGAGAAACTCCAGATGCCGCTGGAGAAGGTCCGCAAGGTGATGAAGATCGCCAAGGAGCCGATCTCGCTGGAGACGCCCATCGGCGACGAGGAAGACAGCCAGCTTGGCGACTTCATCGAGGACAAGAACGCGATCCTGCCCTTGGATAGCGCCATTCAGGAGAACCTGAAGGAAACGACGACCCGCGTGCTGGCCTCGCTGACACCGCGCGAGGAACGCGTCCTGCGCATGCGCTTCGGCATCGGGATGAACACCGACCACACGCTTGAAGAGGTCGGCCAGCAATTCTCGGTGACCCGCGAACGCATCCGCCAGATCGAGGCGAAGGCCCTGCGGAAGCTCAAGCACCCCAGCCGCAGCCGGAAGCTGCGTAGTTTCCTGGATCAGTGAGGCAATTCGCCGGTGAACATAGCTGACCTTCGCGGCGAAATTGTTACCGCTGACGCGAAAGCCGCCTTTGACGTCATCGTCGACGGCTTTTCGAACACTGGCGAATACACGGTTGTGGCGCACGAGCAGGGATTTCTGAACAGCCTGCGGATCTTGCGGGGAGAGGATTTCTGCTTCGCCGCAATTCCAAACGACGAATGGGTCCTGGCCTACATTCGCAAGCCGGAACTGCGCCGGGAGAAGATCAAGCCCGAGGTGGTACTGGCGGCATTTCCCGAAGCACGCCTCACAAACAAGGGCGAAGTTACCTTGCGTATTGAAGACGCGAAGACGGCCGTTCGCTGGCTCCAACTCATCAGAACGTGCCTGGCGTAACGCGGGGGGCGTAAGCGCGGCGCGCTGTAGCGCACCCTACGAAATCCCCCACCTTGCACCCCTTCCCCCGCCGCCGCACACTCCGCCCAAACCCGGAGGCCCCCATGCGCACAGCCCTACTCCTCGTCCTCCTCGCCGCCGCTCCGGCGCAGGCAGCCTGTCAGGGTGACGAGGCCTTCTCTTGCCAGATCGGTGGCAAGCGGGTCGAGGTCTGTTACTGGAAGGGCATGCTGACCTACCGCTTCGGCCCCGAGGGGAAACCCGAGCTCACCCTCAACGAACGGCTGGAAACCGTGGCCTTCACCCCCTGGCCCGGCATCGGCTCCAGCCTGTGGGAGACGGTCGCCTTCCGCAACGAAGGCTACACCTACGAAATCTGGACCAGCATCGAACGCGACCCCGAGACGACCGAGCCGCGGTCGGGTGGTGTGCGGGTCCTGCAGGGCGACGCAACGGTGGCGGACTTGGCCTGCGACCGCGGAACCGCGACGCCGATGGACACGCTTTACGACCTGAAGGACGGGATCGGCCAGTGCTGGGACATGGAAACCCAGACCTGGGGCCCATGCAACTAAAGCGCTTCGACGAAGGGCCAGACCGGATAGCTCAACCCGGCCTTCAGCAGGATCGCGCGCAGGCGCATCGCCTCGACCCGCATCGGGCCCGACCAGACCAACATGTCGGTGTTGCGCCGCCCTGGGGCATTGGCTTCGGCGAACCGTGTGTCCAGCTTCAGACGCTTGCGGCCGGGGTCCTGCGAATTGGCATGGCCGCGATTGCGCTTCTCCTCGAACTCTTCCATCGACTTGACCATGTAGTGGTGCAGCACTGCCACCTCGGTGTCGATTGACCGCATGATCTGGCCGGTCGAGAACTCTGCGTCCTTTCCCGAAGGCGTGACATAGCGCCCTTCGGCCACCTCCACGCGATGGATGCCGGTTCCGGACAGCTTCTCACGGCGACCGATGGCCTTCATGCTGCGATTGTAGGCGTCGCGGCGGCGCAGGCATTCGTTAAAGCGCTCCATCACCGGAAGCGGACGATAGCGGTCCTGCCCGCCGCTGTTGAAGACGACCCAGTTGATCGCAATTGCATTCACGTCGTCGTCAAAGCGCGCCAGGAAGTCGCCGACGCTGGCGTCATGCCGCAGCAAAAGGAACTCGTCCGCGTCGAAATAGGCGATCCAGTCCACGGTCGAGTTGACGCGCATATGTTCATAGGCCAACCGCTGCGGCCGCGCCCCCACGCTGTGTGGCCATTCGATCCGGATCAGCTCGCCCGCGGCGTCCAGGGCCTGAAGGACCTCGCCGGTCCCGTCGCTGCTTTCGTTGTCGTAGATGACAAAGTCGGTGAACCCCAGCACCTTGTAATGCGCGAGCCACTCGATAACCGAGCGTATCTCGTTCCGGACGATGCCGCACAGCGCGATACTTGCCAAACCACGTCCCTTGCAAACTGCCGACGCCCTGCACGCCCCTGCCCCAGACATCTAGGCATCCGCCCCGCAAGGGTTCAAGGTCGGCTGAGTCCCGCCAGCCACAGTTGAGGCCCCATATTCTGGGGCAAAATTATATGCCTTCCCCAAATCCTCGCCAGTCTTCTATAATCAGTAGGGGAAACCGGGGACCACACCCGGCCTTGAGGCAGGTATAACCATAAGCAAGGAGGGGGCCGATGCGCTGCCCATTCTGCGGCAACATCGACACGCAAGTGAAGGACTCGCGGCCTGCGGAGGATCACGTCTCGATCCGCCGCCGCCGCTTCTGTCCGGCATGTGGCGGGCGCTTCACCACCTATGAACGCGTGCAACTGCGCGATCTGGTGGTGATCAAGTCCTCGGGCAAGCGCGAGGATTTCGACCGCTCGAAACTGGAACGTTCGATCCGTATTGCGATGCAGAAGCGTCCGATCGACCCGGAACGCATCGACCAGATGATCAGCGGCATTGTGCGGCGGCTGGAAAGCCTTGGTGATACCGACATTTCCTCCAAGGTCATCGGCGAGATCGTGATGGAAAGCCTGGCGCGGATCGACACCGTGGCTTACGTCCGGTTCGCCAGCGTCTACAAGAACTTCCAGACCGCCGACGACTTCGACGGCTTCGTCTCCGAACTTCGGCCCGGCGCCGCCCAAGAAGAGTGACGCCGACCCCACAGGACCGGGATCACATGGCCCATTCCCTGCGCCTTGCGGCGCGGGGTCTTGGCAATGTGTGGCCGAACCCGGCGGTGGGGTGCGTCCTGGTGAAGGATGGCCTTGTGGTTGGGCGCGGCTGGACACAGCCCGGCGGGCGCCCCCACGCAGAAGTTCGCGCCTTGCAGCAAGCCGGTCCTGCCGCGCGGGGGGCAACCGCCTATGTCACGCTGGAGCCCTGCGCCCACCACGGGCAGACCCCGCCCTGCGCCGAGGCGCTGATCGCCGCCGGGGTGGCCCGCGTCGTCACGGCCCTGACCGACCCGGACCCGCGCGTGTCGGGCAAGGGGCACCGGATGCTCCACTCCGCCGGGATTGCGGTGACCGAGGGCGTCCTGACGGATGAGGCCACGCGGATTAACGCCGGCTTCCTGAAGCGGGTCACGCGCGGGCTGCCCTTCGTCACGCTGAAGCTCGCCACGACGCTGGACGGCAGGATCGCCACGGCATCGGGGGATTCCCGCTGGATCACCGGGCCCCTCTCCCGCCGCAAGGTCCACGCCCTGCGCATGTCGCACGACGCGGTCATGGTCGGTTCGGGCACGGCCCTGGCCGACGATCCCGACCTCACGGTCCGCGAGCTGGGTGCGCTGCGACAACCCGTGCGCGTTGTCCTGGACCGGCTTCTGCGCCACGATCCCGCAAGCCGTCTTGGCCGGACCGCCACTGCGGACAGCCCGGTCTGGCTACTGCATGGACCCAAAGCCCCCCAGGCCCGCCGCGCAGCATGGTCGACGACGGGGGCCAAGCTGATCGAGGTTGCCGAGGACGAGGGTGGCCTTGATCTGACCGCCGCACTCTCGGCCCTTGCGCAGAAGGGCATCACCCGTGTCCTGTGCGAAGGCGGAGGCACCCTTGCGGCAGGGCTGGTCATGGCGGGACTTGCAGACGAACTCGCTATCTTCTCCGGCGGCGTGCTGATCGGCGCGGACGGTCGGTCCGCGCTGGGGCCGCTGGGTCTATCCGCTTTGGCCGACGCGCCGCGTCCGACATTGCGCGAAAGCCAGACGCTTGGACCCGACCTCTATTCCCTCTGGTCCCTCGTCTGACCCCGCTCGGGGATCTTGTCTTCCTCAAGCGCCGGGCTGAACGCCTCACCGGCAAGGACACTTTCGACCGCTTCGGCCACTGCTGTATGGCACTTGGCGCAGACCTCATAGACCACATGGGTGGGGTGCCGCTCGCCGATGTCGTCGCAACTGGTCCAGTCCTGCGCGCCGCCAAATCGAATGTCGCCGCAGAAGCTGCACTTGCAGTCCTTCGCATTCGGATCGTAGTGCCAGATGTTCAAGGGCGGCGAAAAGTGCCAGGCATCCTTGAGGTCGTGGACCATTAGGGCCCGTTCATCCTTCATCGGCTGGATCGTCAGCTGGTAGGACCGCGCCATGCTGGGCGAATCGCAACGATACTGGATTCGCAGCGGACGCCTGGTCTTCAGCACCGTCTCGATCAGCCGCGCCGTGATCCGGCGCGTGTCATCCCCGGCGATGTGGGCCATAAGCGATGTCGAAAGCACATGGTTCGCAAGGGCATGCTTGGCCGCATTCTGCAGGGCGAACTCATCCCATTCGCCGCCCACCCAAAGCAGCCGGAATTCGCTGTCTACAACGGCGTAGACCTGCTGGAACTTCACTGCTGCCGTCCTCCCGAGCGCCTTCCGACAAAGACCATAACACGGTCTGCACAGAATGGTGCGAGAAGTTTACACTTCTGCAGCTTTTTTGGACCGGAAAAACACGGACTGTCAGCGCAACCTGACAACCTGGGCTGTAGCGACGGGCGTCAGACTTCCGCGGGCGGTGGCGGCGATGTCGGTAGCAGCAAGGCCGGCCCAGGCATACATCTGCGTCGGGCTGGCCTGGTCGATGAAGCGGTCCGGCAGGGTCATCGTCCGCACCGGCGCGCCGTGATCCAGCTGACCGCTCATCGCCAGATGGTGCAGGACCATTGCCCCGAACCCGCCGGTCGAGCCCTGTTCAACCGTGATCAGACTGCGGTGGTCGCGGTAAAGCCGGTCGATCAGGGCGGTGTCCAGCGGCTTGGCAAAGCGCGCGTCTGCGACGGTGACCGAAAGCCCGTCGGCTTCCAGGATGGTGGCGGCGGACAGAGCCTCGGACAGCTGGGCACCGAAGGACAGGATCGCGACATCCGTCCCCTCGCGCAGCACACGGCCCTTGCCGATGGGTAGCGGGACGCCCCGTTCAGGCATCGCCACGCCCATGCCTTCGCCCCGCGGATAGCGCAGTGCGATGGGACCGTCGTCATGCGCGGCGGCAGTGGCAATCATGTGGACAAGGTCAGCCTCGTCCCCGGCAGCCATCACCGTCATGTTGGGCAGGTTCGCCAGGAACATCACGTCGAAGGCCCCAGCATGGGTCGCGCCGTCCTGCCCGACCAGCCCGGCCCGGTCGATGGCAAAGCGCACCGGCAGGTTCTGCAGGGCAACGTCGTGGATGATCTGGTCGTAGCCGCGCTGCAGGAAGCTGGAATAGATCGCGCAGAAGGGTCGCATGCCCCCCGCCGCCAGCCCGGCCGCAAAAGTCACGCCGTGCTGTTCGGCGATGCCCACATCGAAGACCCGCGCCGGAAAGCGCTTCTGCATCACGTCCAGGCCCGTGCCTCCCGGCATCGCCGCCGTGATCGCCACGATGCGCGGGTCGCGCGCGGCCTCGTCAGTCAGGGTCTGTCCGAAGACCGCCGTGTAGTTCGGCGCGTTCGCGGGCGTCTTGTGCTGCTTGCCGGTGGCGATGTCGAACTTGGCAACCCCGTGATACTTGTCGTCCGCGCCTTCCGCCGGGCCATAGCCCTTGCCCTTCTTCGTCACCACGTGCAGCAGCACCGGACCCTCGGCATGCGCCTGCATCGAGCGCAGGGCCTGCAGCAGCATCGGCACGTCATGGCCGTTCACGGGACCCAGATAGGAAAAGCCCAGTTTCTCGAACAGGGTGAGGCCACCCGGACGGTCGCCAACCATTTCGCGCGCGCGCCGTGCACCTTCGCGCAGGGGACCGGGCAGATGATCCTCCAACCCCTCGGCAAAGGCTTTCAGGGTGGCCAGCGGACCCTTGCTGGCGATGGAATTCAGGTAGGTCTGCATCGCGCCCACAGGCGGGGCGATGGACATGTCGTTGTCGTTCAGGATCACGAACAGCCGCTTGCCCAAATGGCCCGCGTGGTTCATCGCCTCATAGGCCATGCCGGCAGTGATCGCCCCGTCGCCGATGACGGCCACGGTGTCACCCACCGCCTGCCCCATCTCGCGCGCCATGGCAAAACCCAGCGCGGCACTGATCGAGGTCGAAGAATGCGCCGCCCCGAACGGATCGTACTCACTTTCCGACCGCTTGGTGAAGCCGCTGATGCCGTCGGCCTGGCGCAGGGTCAGCATCCGGTGACGCCGTCCGGTCAGGATCTTGTGCGGATAGCACTGGTGGCCCACGTCCCAGATCAGCTTGTCACGCGGGGTGTCGAAGACCGCGTGAAGCGCGACGGTAAGCTCCACCACTCCCAGCGAGGACCCAAGATGCCCGCCGGTCTGGCTGACCACCTCGATCACCTCTTGTCGCAACTCGTCGGCCAGCTGTGTCAGGTCGCGATCCGCGAGGGCCCGCAGATCTGCGGGACTGGCGACGCGGTCAAGCATCGGCTTGGGGGAAAGGGCGGCGGAACCGGGCGCGGTCATGGCGGCCTCCTAGGGTCAAAAGGTGCCGTGTGGGGTTGGCCACACGGCACAAGTGCCTGTCGTCCGACAGGAAGGGAACCGGGGCCCGGAGGTCCCGACATCCGGACCCGTGGGAGGGTCAGGATCGCAATGCGCGGGCGCGGGGGCTTCGAAACCCAGCGCCCGCAAGTTTCAGGCCAGATGCTCGACCAGCAGCGGCGCTTCAAGCGAGCTCTGGTAGGGCGACGGCGTCTGACGGCTTTCCTCGGGCAGAAGCAGGCCCACCAGATAGATCGCCCAGACAAAGAGAGTGATGGCGATGACGAAGGCGGCAGCGTAACCGGCCCCCTTCAGCATCTGGCCAAGGCTCCAGAACACCAGGCTGGTCTGCTTGCTTTCTTCGAAGTAATCGTTCGGCATTTCGACCTCTCCTATTGCAACGGCGCGTAGCCGTGCTCCTGTGCCCAGACGTACCAGTTGTCGACGACCGTGCCGGTCAGCAGGATGCCGATGCCGCCGGTCAGCGTGACCAGCACCGCAAACCACCAGGCCCAGCGGTGGATCCCTTCCATCGTCGCGTTGAACCCCATGGTCCAGCGCCAGAAGAGAGCGGCCCGCTCGGACGCAGTGCCACGGTCGGCGATCTGCTCAAGTTCCCGGTCGCCACCAAAGCGGCTCACGGCCAGGATCGTCGCCCCGTGCATCGCGAACAACAGGGCCGATCCGTACAGGAAGGCGATGCTGAGGGCGTGGAACGGGTTGTAGAACAGGTTGCCGTAGGTGAGGCTGAAGTTGTTGGTCCAGTCGAGGTGGCTGAAGATGCCGTAAGGCACGGCGTGGCTCCAGGAGCCCATCAGGATTGGACGGAACAGGCCCAGCACCAGGAAAAGCCAGATCGCGCTGGCGAAGGCCCAGCTCACGTGCTTGCCCATGCCCAGAGCCTGGGCGCGAAGGTAGGTGCGGACCCACCAGGCACAGACGCTGACCAGAAGGAAGAAGCTCGCGATGATCCAGGCACCGCCCTCGCCCAGCGGGGCGAAGCCCAGGCCGTATTCCTCGGCCGGGGGTTCCAGGCTGAACCAGAAGAGGTCGCGCAGGAACACGGCCGGGTTGTAGCCCGCCAGGTGCCAGTACCACAGGCCCACGGTGACGAACCAGGCCAAGCCGGCCGCCAGCGAGATCACCCCCATCGTGCCCAGATAGACGGGCCCGAGTTGGGCGTTGCCGAACCAGCCGGCCAGGTTCGAGAAGCCTGCCCCCGAGGTGCGGTTCGACAGCTCGACGTTTTCCGTCAGCCCCATTTCCGGGGCGCCCCGTACCTGCACCTGGGTGAAGATGTTCTGATACTCAGCCATTTACGCCTCCCGCGATATCGGCCCACCACGGCAGCTGCAGCCACTAGTCCCACCAGACGACCCACTGGTCGAACCAGACCGTGCCAGAGATCACGATGCAGACCGCCGACCAGAAACCGGCGTTCAGCGCCAGAAGCAGGCCCAGACGGTGGATGCCCAGCGTGCCGACCGAGTATCCGATGAGGTCACGGAAGTAGGTGTCCTCGTGGTCCGGGGTCCGCATTTCCTTGCCCTTCTCGGGATTGGCCGCCGACAGGATCAGCGCCCCGTGCAGGGCAAGCGCCAGCGCGTTGGTGAAGAAGAAGCTCACCGCGATCATGTGCGCCGGGTTGTAGTGGAAGTTGCCGTAGGTGTAGACCGGGTTCGACACCCAATCGAGGTGCGTCCAGATCCCGTAGGGGAAGGCATAACCCCAAGAGCCCATGAGCACCGGGCGGATCACCACCAGGGTGACATAGGCGAAGATCGCCATGCCGAAGGCGAAGGGTATATGATAGCCGATACCCAACTTGCGGCAGATCTCGACTTCGCGCAGCGCCCAGGAAACAAAGGCTCCAATCGCGCAGATCGTGACGATTTGCCAAAGCCCGCCCTCACGAAGCGGTGCCATTGCCAGGCCCATTTCCACAGGCGGCGGGTTGATCGAAATCAGCCAGGGGTTCCAGGTTCCCTGCAGCACGGCACCATACAGGATCAGCATGGTGCCAAGCGCGGCGAAGAAAAAAGTCAGGACACCAAAGAACCCAACGTAGAAGGGGCCGACCCAGAAGTCGAATAGGTTGCCCCCGATCAGCGTGCCCCCCGGCACGCGGTATTTCCGTTCGAAGCTGAGCAGTGCCATGCTTCCCTCTCGCTTTTTTTCCGGTCGATGCCGCCGTCGGGCGCGGGCGGAGGGCAGGCCGGAGGTGTGTCAGACGTCAGGTTGCCAGGGGCGGCGGGCAAAAGCTGCGCCGCCCCCGACGATGTGTAGGACCTTATTCGCTGGCAGGAGCTTCCGCCGCGACGTAGCCATGCTTGGCGGCCGCGATGTCAAACCAGTTGTAGGCCGGCGTGCTGAGCAGCACGAGGTGGATCATTGCCGCCAAGAGGAACAGGAACACGCCCTGTGCCACGAAGACGCGACGAGGATCGAAGATGAGCCAGATTTTGTAGAACTTGGACATTTATCGTTCCTCCTCAGAACCACGGACGCCAGATGTACACCGCCAGATGAGCGACGACGGCAATGACCACGAAAAGCCAAAGCCCGCTCATGTAGACGGAGTGCAGTTCTTGCGCCTGCTCGTCGGTGAGACCTGTGAAACTCAGGTCGGATTTATCAGCCATTCTATCCTCCGGATTGGCAGACTGACGCCGCATCCCCTGCGGCTGGGTTCACGGGGCAGCGGACTGCTGCACCGTCTGGTCCGGAAAGGCCGGGGTTCCCCCCGCCCTCCCCGAAGGCTTCACCGGACGGGCGGGCGCACCGCGTCGGGTCTTAAGGCTCCGCCCTTTCAGGGGCGGAAGATCGAGGGCGTGATCTCCTCGGCGTCGCGCAGCGCGCGCGCCAGGGGACCTTGCGCCGGAATGTGCATGTGGCGGAGAGCCGAGCCGAGCCAGACCAGGCACTGCACCGGCAGCGCGAGGATCAGGATCAGCGCGAAGTAGGTCGTGTATTCGGCCTTCGGCGTGCGCTTGTGATGCGCCGTCTTCAGCTGAACGTGGCTGATGTAGCTCTGGTCGCTCATGATCTCTCTCCCCCTTTGACCCCTGCGGCGTTGCCGCCCGCCAGGGGTTCGACGAATTCCAGGATGACCCGCTCGGCCCCTTGGTCGAGCGCGGTCTTTTCAGCCGCATCGCGCAGGGTGCGCGCAGCGGAAATGCGGGTCAGCACCGGGTGCTGCTGCAGGATGCGGTCCAGCGCGAGTTGCGCGTCGGTATCCCACGGCATGTCGCGGCGCAGCGTCGTGGGCGTGGCCGCCGCGCTGTCCATCTCGCTGCCCAGCGGCAGGATGTGGAACAGCGCATCGAACAACCCGTTGCAGACTTCCTGCAGCAGGTAGACCGCACCCGCATAGCCCATGAACGGCGTCCCCGTGGCGCGACGGATCGCGGCGCCCGGGAAGCTCGCGGGGATAAAGCTGGGGGCTGGTCCGTGCCCACCCTTCAGCTCCGCCAGGTACATCTTCTCGTTGATCGACCCCATCACGATCAGCGGCCGGTGCTGCTTCATCAGCGCCCTGACGCCCTCGTTGTTGGTCTTCTGCCCCGCGAGCCTGGGCACCGCTAAGGCGCAAGGCAGGCCGAGGTCTTCCTCCAGATACTTCCGGATGCCGCGTGTGTAGGTCTCGTTCGCGACGATGGCGAAGCTGGCCGTCGCGAAGAAGTCCTGCGTGACCGAACGCCAGAGGTCCCAAAGCGGCTTCAGCGTCGAATGCTTCTCGCGTTCGATGAACGGTTCCGGGTCCAGCCCCAGCATCTCGCCCAGCGTCCGCAGGAACAGGGTTGTCGATTCCAGCCCGATGGGCGCCTGCAGGTAGGGCTTGCCCAGACATTCGGCGAGGCCACGGCCAAACTCGCGATACATCACCACGTTGGCGTCAGCATTCACCAGGTTCCGCATCTCGGCCAAGTGCGCCCCAAGCGGCATCACCATGTTGATCTCGGCCCCGATCCCTTCGACCAGCCGCCGAATTTCCGCCAGGTCCGAGGGCATGTTGAACGTGCCGTACATCGGCCCCAAGATGTTGACCCGCGGCTTTGACCCTTCCGGGCGAGGCGCTTCC
>JAIXSA010000133.1 GCA_027484915.1 Paracoccaceae bacterium
AAACTGCTGTTGGGCACCGCGATCGTCATGGCGCCGGGCCTCGCAAGCGCCCAGTCGGTTCCCGCCGAAACCTGGAACATGGGGAACATCACCGGCACGTCGTCCAACACGGCCGCCGTATCCTTGACCGGCAATCTGGACGACGGCCCGACGATCACGGCCGGAACGTCGAACTCGATCTCGGCCGCCGCCGTGGGTGCCTCTGCTAGCAACGGGGTCACCATGATCAGTGAGAATGGCTCTGGCGCTCCGACTGGAACGACTGTTACCTTCGGCACAGTCACCCTCACTGCCAACAACGATGCGCCTGCCCTTGGTTCTGCGACAGTGAGCGCAACCACGGATATCCTCGGTGCGGAAATCGGTGGTGGCAACTCCAACGCGATCAGCGGGGCCGCTGTCGGCGCCTCGGCCTCCTTCGCGGTCAACAGCGTGGTTACCGGTGCAAGCATTCCGAGCACAGATGTGATTGCCGGAGCGGTTAATCTCACGGCGTCGAATGAAAACAATGTGACCTTCGAAGGCAATCTTGGCACAACTAATACCGCCGGTGACGCGCCGGTGATTGTGGCCGGCACTTCGAACTCGATCTCGGCCGCCGCAGTCGGCGCGTCGGGCAGCCTTTCCTTCGCTGGCTCCGCGTCGGGCACCTCGGCTGGAACAGAAACGGTTACTATCGGTGCTACGGATATCGACGTCACTAACGATGGCGACGTGACCCTGGGCGACGCGACGGACCTGTCCTCTGCCTTTGCTGCGGAGATTACTGACGGCACCTCTAACTCGATTTCGCTTGCAGGCGTCGGCTCCTCGGCATCGCTGTCGATTGGCACATACGGCGATGGTAGTTCCGACTCTAAGACGGAAGTCACAGTGGGGAATGTTACGCTCGACTCGACCAACAATGGCGATGTTGATGTGAATGGCGCTCTTGGCAAGACCGGGGTGTCTGCGGACGCACCCAGCATCGACGATGGCACTCTCAACTCGATCAGCGTCGCCGGCGTTGGCGCATCTTCGTCCTCCTCGTACACCAGCATCAACTCGGGCACCTCGAACAGCAATGCAGATGTTGGTGTTGGCACGATGTCCAGCGGCGCTACCAACAACGGCGCAGTCACTGTTCTTGCCAACATCTACGGCGGACAGATCGGTGGCGGCACCAACAACTCGCTGTCCATGGCTTCGGTCGGCGCGTCGGTTTCGACCAGCTTCACCGTGATCGCTCAGTAATCTGCGCGACAGGAAAATCGGCGTGGCGGGACACCGCCACGCCTGCCCACACCGCAGGGGGTCCAATTGATGCTGATATCTCGGACAGTGACCATCGCAGTGCTTTGTCTTGCACAGCCGGTGCTTGCGCAGGACATGAGCTACGGTCCCACCGTCTTGACGTCGATCAACTCGGGCAACCTGTCCGTGTATGGCGAGTTCAATCCCAACGATGATTTGCCCACGCTTGAAGATGCCGAGAAGACGACGATCAGCGTCAACGGCGTCGGCGCATCGATCGCCGTCACCCAGTTGGCCGAAAGCGGTCACGACCACTATCATGGTCGTTGGTGGTGGTGGCATCGAAGAGACGGAATTGGCTGTATCGACTGTGACCTGGCGACGACCAGTTTTGAAAGCATGGACGCCACGGCCGAGAATACCGGCGATATCTCCGTCACGGGGGTGTTCAACGGCACGACCATGTCCGGAGAATCCAACAGAAACGCGATGAGCGTGATGGCTGTCGGTGCCAGCATCACGTTCAGCTCGGATTCCACAGACTGACCGGCCTTAGCGAGACAGGGAAAAGAACGATGAAAAAGCTCCAATTTGTTGCGCGAGCGTCGGTTGCATTTGTGGTCCTTGCCGGTGCGGCCAATGCGGGCGATACCGGGATTGCCTGGGGAACCGTGGGGGGGACTATGCCCCTGTCCACCTCGGCGTCCCTCCACAATCAGGAAGGCAACAACGCACAGATCGCGACAATCGGCAGGGATATCACCTCTATCTACCGAAGCGTCACGTCTTGCGGGTCCTGCGTGTATTACAACATCACCGGCAACGGCAATGAAATCGAAGACAACTATGCCTCTGGCATCAACAGTGGTGACATCAACGCCACCGGCACGTTCTATCACTAAGCGTGTCAGGCCGTGACATTCGGCAAGGCGGAATGGCGGGACACAGTGACGGGATTCACCCGGCCAGGCTGATCCGCAACCACCCTCGAGCGAGCGCGCGTCGTCCGTGCCATATCCCGGAAGGTCAGGACGTTGGTGCTGACCTGCGCCGTTCTGGCGTAAGAGGCCCTACGCTGCGGATGGCGGCTGCGCTTGTGGTCGCGGCGCTGCGCCTCCCGGCCCGCCAACTGCCTGCCTCGCGATGAAAGAAACTTTCTCGGGAAGGGGAACTGTTTGCCGTCCAGCGCGTTGCGCCATCTCATCGGGGGACGTTGAGTTTGGGGGACGCAAAGGTGGCTGGCACACGTCGGCGCGGCGAGACGGTATCGACAAGCGACTCTCTTCAGGCTCTCTACGAATTCACCGATGCCGTCTACCATGCCCGATCCGTCGATGAGATCTACGCCTCTGCCCTCGACGCGATCACCCTGACCCTGCGTTGCGAACGGGCGTCGATCCTGCTCTTTGACGACGATGGCATCATGCAGTTCGTCGCATGGCGGGGGCTCTCGGACCGCTATCGCACCAGGCTGGCCGGACACACGCCCTGGCGGCCGGGTGACCGTGACCCCCCGCCGATCTTCGTCACCGACATCCGCGAGACAGATGAGCCCGACTGGATCAAGGATGAAATCATCGGTGAAGACATCTTCAGCCTGGGCTTCGTGCCTCTGACGCTGGAAGGGCGGGTCATCGGCAAATTCATGACCTACTACGCCCAGCGCCAAAGCTTCGACGCGCGCTCCAGATCGCTGGCAGTGACCATCGCCCGGCAGCTGGGCTTCAGCATCGGTCGCGCCCGGGCCGAAACTTCGCGCGAAGCGGCACTGGCCGAGCTGCGCCAGTCCGAGGCCCGGTTCCGCCAGATGACCGAAGAAGCACCGGTCATGATCTGGATGAGCAACCCCCAGGGGCATTGCGAACAGCTGAACCGCGTCGCCCGCGATTTCTGGGGCATTGCCGAGGACGGTCTCGACCAGTTCGACTGGGCGGGGACCATCCATCCCGACGACAGCACCCACGTCCTGGGCCAGATGGGCCAGGCCATCGCCCAGGGGCAACCGGTCACCCTGCGCGGCCGTTACGCGAACCGGGACCGCGACTGGCGGCTGCTGCAGACCGAGGCGCGCCCACGGTACGGCAGTGACGGCAGCTTCCTCGGCATGATCGGGGTGAACGTCGACATAACCGAACAGGAAAGCATCGCCCGCCAGCGCGAATTGATGCTGGCCGAGTTGAACCACCGGGTGAAGAATACTCTGGCCGTGGTCCAGGCGATTGCACATCAGACCTTCAAGGCGGACCGCGACCTTGGGGCGGTGTCGACATTCCTTGGTCGGCTTCGGGTGCTGGCCCGGGCGCATGACATTCTGTCGGGCGTCAGGTGGGAAAGCACGCCCCTGCAGGATCTGGCACGCGCGGTGCTCGCCGGCGTTCCGTCCGGCCGAGGGACCATCCTGTTCGACGGCCCGGCCTTCCTGCTGCCGCCGAAGCAGGCCGTGGCCATCGCACTTGCGCTGCATGAACTGCAGACCAATGCGCTGAAATACGGGGCGCTTTCGGTCGATGGCGGAACCGTGTCGGTTGCGTGGAAGCCGGTCCCTACGGGGCGGCTCGAAATCCTGTGGCAAGAGCGCGGCGGTCCCCCGGTCGCTCCGCCCTCGCGGCGCGGCTTCGGGACCCTGATGCTGGAGCAGGGTCTGACCACAGAACTCAATGGCGCGGCCAAGCTGGATTTCCAACCCGACGGGCTGGTGTGCCGCATCGAAGCCTTATGTGAAGGACTAGAATGATGAACCGCCTCGCCAACCGCCGCATCCTTGTCGTCGAGGACGAATTCCTCATCGCGGCAGCTTTGTGCGACATGCTGGAAGATGCGTCTGCCATCGTCGTCGGCCCAGCTGCAAACCTGGGTGAGGCGCTTCTGCTTTTGCAGGAACAGCCGGTCGAGGCCGCGATTCTTGACATGAACCTGAACGGCCAATGGAGCGACCCCATTGCCGAAGACCTGAAGATGCGGCGGATTCCCTTCATCTTCACCACCGGCTACGGCTCCAACGAACGCTCCGATCGTTTTGGGGTCCGGGTCGTTTCCAAGCCTTACAGCTGGGAAGAGGTTGACGAGCAGCTGACCCAGGCGCTGCTGGAGCACGCGTCCCAGTGACCCGTCCTCAGCCGGGAAGGACATCCGCAAGCAACGGGTTGGGAAAGCGCCGCTCGCGTGTCACGGCAAAGAAGGTCTCGCCGATGCCATCAAGCCGACTGGCCTCGACCAGGGTGCCAGACTGCAGCTCGTCGCGCACGACGATCGGCGGGATCACCGCCAAACCCGCATCCGCGCGGGCCAGAAGACGGATCATCGCCATGTCGTCCACTTCCGCCGCATAGTTCGGCCTCACCTGCAGCCGTGCGGCCAAGGCATCAAACGCTGCACGCAGGCCGGTTTCGCGTGTCGGGACGATCAGTGGTTGGGTCGCCAGCAACTCGCGCAGCCCGGCGGACGGGCCGACCCTGGATGGCGTCCCGATCAGGCTGACGGGCTGTTCATCCAGCCGGTGCACCAGCCAATGGGTCGTCGCATCCCGCGCCGGGGCGACATTGGTCAGAATCACGTCCAGCCCCAAGGCTTCCAGGTCGCGCAGCAGTTCCTCTTGCGAGCCGGACCGCAGCACAACCTCGACGTCGAACCGCCCGATCAAGGGGCGCAGGAACTGCATCTGGAAGTTGCGCGACAGCGTTGCCAGCGCCCCGACCCTTAAAGCGCGGCGCGTGCGTCCGGTCTCGCGCAGGGTTGCGGTCAGGTCGTCGGCGGTGCGAAAGATCGCCTCGGCATGGTCCAGCGCGATGCGACCCGCCTCGGTCAGGACCAGTCCCCTGCCCCGCCGCTCGAACAACTCCTGGCCGAGTGAGGTTTCCAGGGTCTTGATCTGGCTGGACAATGCCGACTGCGACAGGTTCAGCCCACGGGCCGCCCCTGTCAGCGTGCCGTCGCTGGCGACCGCCCGGAACAGACGCAGGTGATGCAGGTTCAGTTGCGACATTCTTCGATCCAATCGAACGATTTGTCGAATTATATGTAATTTTCTGCAAGGCGCACAACCGCTACATCACCGGCAGATCCAGACATGGAGGCCCCTGATGTCCACGCCGCTTATCGCTATCGCGCCATTCGTCCTCCTCGCCGCCGCCGGCGCCTTCGTCGCCCAATCAGGCCGCCGCCCCGGCCGCCTGCCTCTCGTTGCCGAAGGAGCCGCCCTTGCGGCCCTTGCGCTGGCGGTGGCGGGTCTGGTCCAGCTCTGGCTCGCCGGGCCACAGGTGCTGACAATTGCCGGACTTCCCCTGATGCGTCTCGACACGATCAGCGTGACGTTGGCACTGTTGGTCGCCTTTGTCGGCTGGGTGGTCACCCGCTACGCCCGCCGCTACCTCGACGGCGAGGCGCGCGAGGGCCGCTTCCACGGACTGACCCTGGCCGCCGTCGCCGTGGTCCTGATCCTTGTCCAGTCTGCAGGTTTGCCGGTCCTCGTCCTCTCGTTCATCGCGACCGGGTTGATCCTGCGGCAGCTTCTGCTCTTCTACCCCGACCGGCCCGAGGCGCGGCGCGCTGCGGCAAAGTTCATACGCGTCTGGGGTGCGGGCGACCTGGCCTTGATCCTGGCCTCAGTGCTACTGTGGGCAAGCCTCGGCACACTCGACATCGCGACCCTGACCACCGCGCCCGATCTGCCCACACTGGCACATCTGGCCGTCGCCCTTCTGGTCCTGGCCGCAGCTCTCAAGACCGCAGCCTTCCCGGTGCATGGCTGGCTGACCGAGGTGATGGAGGCCCCGACGCCCGTCTCGGCCCTGCTGCATGCCGGCATCATAAACTCGGGCGGCGTGCTTCTGATCACGCTTTCCGGTCTGGTCCAGCACAGCGCAGGGGGAATGGCGGCGCTGGTGATCATCGGCGGGTTCACCGCGATCTTCGGTGCGCTGGTCATGCTCACGCAAAGTGCCGTGAAGACGGCGCTGGCCTGGTCCACCGTTGCGCAGATGGGGTTCATGCTGCTGCAATGCGGACTTGGCCTCTGGGCACTGGCGCTTTTGCACATCGTCGCGCACTCGCTTTACAAGGCACATGCGTTCCTCTCTTCGGGCGGAGCGGTCCGGGCCGTGAACGCCGTCCGCAAGCCCGGCCCGGTGGCCGTGCCCGGCCTTGGCGCGGTGGCCCGGTCCTTCGCCCTGGCACTGGTCCTCTACCTGCTCGTCGCTGCCGGGTTCACCGCGCTTCTGGGCGAGAAATCTCCCCAGGCGCTTGCCCTTGGCACCATGCTGATCTTCGGCGTCTCGTACCTGATCGCGCAAGGCCTGGCCGATGCCGCACCCGGGGCGCTGACGCGGCGCACCGTCGCGGCCTCGCTGGGCGCGGCATTGGCCTACTTCACCTTCCAGGTCGTCGCGCAAGCGGTATGGGGCCCCGCCCTGCCCGCCGCCCCTGTGGCCGGTCCGCTGGAATGGGCGCTGATCGTGCTTGCGGTCCTGTCCTTCGGCCTTGTCGCCTTTGCCCAGGCGCTGTTCCCGCTTTGGGCGCATCACCCCTCGACCGCCGGTCTGCGGGTGCACCTTGCGAATGGCCTTTATCTCAACGCGCTCCTGGACCGCCTGATCGGCGGTTTCCGGACCTCCCCGAAATCCTGATCTGATGGAGACCCTCATGTTCCTGAAGCACAGCCAGATCGCCCCCTCGCTTGCCTCGCAACTCCTTCAGGCAGCCGAGGCAGCCGCCCGCGCCATCCCGCCCGCCTTTCCGCTGGACGCGACCGTCGCCGTGAACCCGTTCCTCGGCCAGACGCATGAGGATCTGGCCCAGGCTTCGGCCCGGCTGGGCCGGGTCGCAGGCATCTCGCTGACCCAGCCACGGGCCGCTCTTGCCGGGAAGGTCGTCGCGGGCGAGATCAGTGATGACGACCTTGCCGCGGCGCTGATCGCCTCGCCCTCGCCAGTCAAGCCACGCGACCTCGCCTGGCTCAAGGCGCGGATGCTGACACCCGCCCCGGCGCCGCAGGTCCTGCCCACAGTGGCAGAGCTGGCCGCCACCGCCACCGGGACCGACTGGCCCGCCGTGATCGACCGCAGCTTCGGCCTTTGGGCCGCAGGCCACTTCGACCGGGGCCAGGCGCTTTGGACGCCCCGTTCGGGGCATGGCGCCTATGCCGCCTGGCGGGAATGGGCAACCCACGACCTCACCCCCGAAATCGCCGGCCTGACCGGCTTCTGCGCCCACGTGGCCGAGGCCCCCGACACCGCCGAACGCGCCATCCTGCGGGCGGCAGAGCGGCTGGGCCTCACCGCCGAGGCCGCCGAGACCGCCTTCCACCGCCTGCTCGTCGACCTTGGCGGCTGGCCGATGCACGGACGCTGGCTTCTGTGGCAGGCTGAACTGAAGGGCGGCACGGACGCCACGCTGACCGACCTCCTGGCGATCCGGCTGGTCTGGGAAGAGGCCTTGCTTGCCCATTGCCCCGCCATCACCGCCGACTGGCAGGCCACCGTCACTGCGCATGCCAAGCCAGTCCTGCCGACTCCGGATCAGGCACTGGACGCGGTTCTGCAGGATGCCGCCGAACGCGCCCACCAGCGCCATCTGGCAGCCCTCCTCAGCGGCCCGACCACCCGCTCCGGTCGCCCTGCCCTGCAGGCCGCCTTCTGCATCGACGTCCGGTCAGAGGTCCTGCGCCGCGCGCTGGAAGCCCAAGCTGACCAGATCGAGACCCTCGGCTTTGCGGGCTTCTTCGGCCTGCCCGTCGCCCACCGGCCCAAAGGCACGGACGAGTTGCAGGCCCATCTGCCCGCACTTCTGAACCACGCCCTCGTCTCCACCAGCCACGGCAGCGACGCCCAGGAAACCGGGACCCGCATCAAGGCACGGGCCAAACGCGCCTGGGGCCGGTTCCGGCAGGCAGCGGTCTCGTCCTTCGCCTTCGTCGAAGCGGCGGGCCCGGCGTATGGTGGCAAGCTCGTGCGCGATGCCTTGGGACTGGGCGGCGATGGCATGACCCCCGGCCCGATGCCGCAGATCGAGGGCGGGCTGACGCCCAAGGCCAAGGCGCAGACCGCTGCCGCCGTCCTGCGGGCGATGAGCCTGACCGAAGGTCACGCCCGGCTGATCCTGCTGATCGGCCACGGCGCGCAGGTGACCAACAATCCGCACGAAAGCGCCTACCATTGCGGCGCCTGCTGCGGCCAGACCGGCGAGGTCTCGTCGCGGCTGCTTGCTGCCCTGCTGAACGACCCAGAAACCCGCAAGGGCCTGCCCGCGCTGGGGTTGACGCTGCCAAACGACACGCACTTCGTCGCGGGTCTGCATGACACCGTGACAGACAAGGTCACACTCTATCGCGACACCCCCGCGCCCGATCATGCCGCCGACCTTGCCCAGGCCCAGGCCTGGCTTGCGGCCGCTGGCAACCAGGCCCGGACCGAACGCGCCCTGCGGCTGCCCAGCGCCACCGGTGAGGACCTTGCCCGCCGGGCGACCGACTGGGCCGAGGTTCGGCCCGAATGGGGCCTTGCCGGCTGCGCGGCTTTCATCGCGGCCCCCCGCAGCGCCACGGCGGGCCGCGACCTGCAGGGACGGGCCTTTCTGCACAGCTACGACTGGCAGGATGACCAGGGCTTCGGCACGCTCGAGCTGATCCTGACCGCACCCGTCGTCGTCGCCTCGTGGATCAGTCTGCAGTACTATGGCTCGACCGTTGCGCCGAAACTCTTCGGCGGCGGCAACAAGCTGATCCACAACGTCGTCGGGGGCATCGGCGTGGTTGAAGGCAACGGCGGCCTCCTCCGCCCCGGTCTGCCGATCCAGACGATCCACGACGGGGAAAACCAGGCTCACGACCCGCTGCGGCTTTCCGTGCTGGTCGAGGCCCCGGTTGCAGCGATGACCGACATCCTGCGCAAGCATGACGGGGTCCGGCAGCTTTTCGACAACGGCTGGCTGCACCTCTTCGCGCTG
Source organism: Paracoccaceae bacterium (assembly GCA_027484915.1). Lineage (GTDB taxonomy): Bacteria > Pseudomonadota > Alphaproteobacteria > Rhodobacterales > Rhodobacteraceae > Tabrizicola. The sequence goes on from JAIXSA010000133.1 coordinate 9,172, forward strand.
CAGGATGGCGTCATCACTGCCCGCTACCAGCGTGGACTGACCTGGGAGCCGACCGGATCGGTCGCGGGCCTTGCCGCGTGAGCCTGCCTGACCGGGCGGCCCTTGGCACGATGCACGGCAAGGCGGCGGCCATAGCGCCGCCGTTCGCTTCCTTGGGTCTCAGCATCGTCGTGCCGCCGGACCTCGACACCGATGCATTCGGCACCTTCTCGGGGGAAGTCCCCCGCACCTGCAGCATGCTTGAGGCAGCCCGCGCCAAGGCAAGGGCCGCCATGGCCGCAACCGGCCTGCCCGTCGGTCTTGCCAGCGAGGGCACCTACGGCCCGCATCCCGTGATCCCCTTCCTCGCCCAGGGCTACGAAATTCTGCTCTGGCTCGACAGCCGGACCGGACGCGAGATCGTCGAGACCCTGACCGACCCCGACCCCTGCTACGACCAGATCGAGGCCGCCTCGATCGCCGAGGCCGAGCGCTTCCTCTCCCGCATAGGGTTTCCGGCAACGGCCCTTGTCGTCTCGCCGGCCTGTGACCGCACCCGGCCGATTGCCAAAGGCGTCCGGGACATGGATCAGCTCCGCCAGCTTATCGATGCCCGTTGCAACGACGGCCCGTTCGTTCTGCAGACCGACATGCGCGCCCATCTCAACCCGCGTCGGATGACGATGATCGGCCAACTCGCCCAGCAGATGGCTGACCGCCTTGCCCGGCGCTGTACCACCTGCAGCGCGCCGGGCTGGGGCTTTCTGCGTCGCGGACCCGCCCTGCCCTGCGCTTGGTGCGGCTCTGAAACCCTGGTCCCGGGCGGGGAAATCCGCGGCTGCACAGCTTGCGGCGCAGAAACGCCTGTCGCCCGACAGGATGGCAGGACGGAAGCTGATCCGGGGTCTTGCCCCCTGTGCAATCCCTGACCGGTCTGTCCCGGCTTACAGACCGGCCCACATCGCACCGCGCCGTGCGGCCAGGACGTCGCGCAACTTTGGATCGGGACCCACCACGCCGGTCGGCGTCACCGGCTCCTGCAGGCAGCTGACCGGGGCGCCCGCGGCGACGGCAGCCAGCCGGCTTGCGCCCCGTGGCCCTGCCATGTCGGCACCGGCGATCAGGTTCACCGGACGGTCAAGGGCTGTGGCCAGCAGCGACAGCCACAGCGCGCTGCGGGTACCGCCCCCCACGACGGTAAAGCTTTCAGGGCGGACGCCCACTTCCTGTTGCGCGGCGATGCAGTCGGCGAACTGGAACGCCACACCCTCCATCGTCGCATAGGCCAGCATCGCAGGGGTGACCCCCGGATGCAGCCCCGTGATGCGTCCCGTCATGTCCGGGCGGTTCAGCGGTGTCCGTATTCCGGTCAGACACGGCAGGAAGATCGGCGCTGCGGCAGGACCCTGTGCCGCCACGAAAGCCGCCGCCTCGGCGTCAAGTTCGGGGACACGCCGCCCGGTCAGCTGGCCGACCCAGTCCAGACTCGCCGTCGCGGACATCACCACGCCCATCGACAGGAACACGTCGGGCACCACATGGGCCGAGGTCAGGATCGCCCGCTCCGGTCCGGGGTGGAAGGCGGCATCGACAATGCATGCGACGCCCGAGGTGCCGATGGTCAGGATCGCATCGCCGGGCCGCGCGACCCCCGCCCCTAGGGTCGATCCCATGTTGTCCCCGGCCCCCGCCGCAACCGAAACCGGGCCGGTCATCCCCCAGCGGGAACACAGGTCGGACTTCAGTCGCCCGGCCTCGGCCCAACTGTCGAGGACCGGGGGAAGATGGGCCGGGTCCCAGCCCACGGCCTGACACAAGCTTGGGTCCCAGCGGCCCGAGGCCACGTCCAAAAGCTGGGTGCCGCCCGCGTCCGAGGGTTCGGTCGCGACCTCCCCCGTCAAGGCAAGCCGGACATAGTCCTTGGTCAGCATGAGCATCCGCGCGCGGTCCATGAGCTGCGGCTCATGTTTCCGCAGCCACATCAGCTTTGGTGCGGTAATGCCGGGGTCGGGCGTACCGTTGGTCCGTCGTCCGATGTCAGGCACGGCGGCCAGCAGCTCCGCGCATTCGGCCAGAGCGCGTTGGTCGTTCCAAAGCATCGCCGGTCGCAGCGGCCTCATACTCTGGTCCAGGATCAACGCGCAAAGCATCTGCCCCGACAGGCCGATCCCCCGAACGGCCGCCATTTCCCGCGGCGCCTCGGCGGCAAGCCGGTCAAGACAGGCAAAGACCGTCTCCACCCACAGATCCGCGTCCTGCTCGGAATGGCCCGCCTTCGGACGGCAGACGGCAACCGGCTCGGCCGCGACGGCGACGACCCGGCTCAGGTCCTCGATCAGCACCGCCTTGATGCCCGAGGTCCCGAGGTCGATCCCGACATGCATCACGCCCGCTCCAGCAGCGCGCGTGCGGTGGTCTCGTCGGTCACCAAGGTATTGACGACCTGCCGTTTCAAGACCGCGCGGACCACCGGCACCTTGTGCGGCCCCCCGGCAGCAAGGATGACGTTCGGGATATCGGCCAGGTCATCCAGCCCGATGCCGATGACGCGCTCGTTGATCGGATGCGCGATGGGACGGCCCTCGGCGTCGATCACCACGCCAAGGACGTCGCCAACCGCCCCCAGCGCGCGCAATTCGTCCATCGAGACATCCCCCGGCAACCCGTCCCGCATCAGAAGCGAGGCTTTCGAGATATCCCCCGCCGCCATCGCCAGGGCATCCACGCTGCGCAGCTTCTCCAGCACCTCGCGGAAGACATCGAGTTGCATGATGGTGTCACGGCTTTCCCGACTGCCCGCATAAAGCGGCGCGGTGAAATAGCTGTGTTGCGCGCCCAGAAGGTCCGCCAGCCGCGTTGTGATCTCAAAGCTGTTCAGGTCCGACCCACGCGTCAGACCCCCCATCACGCTGATCACCTCCAGGTCCGGCCGCTCCATCGCCGCGACAAAGCGGGTGGCGATGTTCAGCGTCCCGCCCCAGGACATGCCGAAAAGTCGCACCTTGGGGTCAGCCAGAACCTCGGACAACAGGTTCCCCAGCGCCGCCCCGGTGATCATCTGCACATCGCGCGCGTCCATCGGCGCGGGCGCGACATAGGCCTGGCGCAGGTTGAACCGGGCGCGAAGCGCGGCTTCCAGCTCGGCGCAGGCCGCAAAGGCGGTGTTGAAGGTGATCCTTACAAGGCCCCGCGCCGTGGCCTCGGACAGCGCCTTGTTCACCCGCAGCCGCGTGGCGCCCAGCTTTTCGGCCACCTTCTCCTGCGTCAGCCCCTCGACATGGTAGGCCCAGGCAACCTGCGCCAGGAACCTCTCCTCGGTGTCGATCTGCGGAAGCTTCGGTGCGCGCGCCATCTTTGCCCTACTTCACGGCCCCCATCGTCAGGCCCCGGACAAGGTGTTTTGACGCCAGAAGCGCAAAGATCAAGACCGGGACGACGATCAGCGTCGAAGTCGCCATGATCTTCCCATAGGGCACGTCGTAGCCTTCCATGAAGGTCACCGCCATTGCCGGCGCGGTCTTGGCGGCCTTCGGCGCCAGAATGTAGGCGAAGAGCAACTCGTTCCAGCTGAAGATGAACGAGAGGATGCTGCTGACCGCGACGCCGGGCATGGCCAAGGGCAGGCAGATCGACCGGAAGATGCGCCACTGGCTGGCACCCTCCAGCATCGCGGCTTCGTCCAGTTCCCGCGGGATCGACCGGAACTGGTCCGTGCAGATCCAGATCACGATCGGCAGGGTGAAGGTCAGGTACATAAGGATCAGCGCCAGATGCGTGTCCCGCAGGCCCGTCTCGCGCGCGATCAGGAAGACCGGGAAGGCGAGGACGACTGGGGATACGAAGCGGTTGGTGATGAACCAGAACCACAGGTCGGTCTTGCCCCGGAACTCGAACCTTGCCAGCGCATAGGCCGCAGGGGTGCCAAGCCCGACGGCCAGCGCCGTGGTGCAGACCGCGACGATGATCGAGTTGATCAGCGCCGGGCCGACCTTGTCGACGAACAGCACCTCCCAGTAATTCGCAAGCGTTGGCGTGAACCACCAGACCGGCGGCGATTCCAGCGCGACCACCTGGGTCTTCAGGCTGGTCGTGACCATCCAGTAGAACGGGAAGACGCAGAAAAGCCCGATCAGAAGGAGGAGCGTGCCTTCGCCCCAGAGGCTGCGGCGTTGGACGGGGGCGGCCATGTCAGCGGACCTCGCGGTAGAAGAGACGGATGTAAAGCCGGGCGAGGACGATCGTGATCGCCAGCATGATGATCGACTGCGCCGCCGCCATCCCGATGTCGAACTGCCGGTTGCCGACGCGCTCGATCAGGACGGCGATGAATTCGGTCGCCGAGCCGGGTCCCCCGCGCGTCATAGTGAAGGGCATGTCGAACAGCTTCAGCGTGTCGGCGGTGCGCAGGATCAGGACGGCGACCAGCGACGGGATCAGGAACGGCAGCTGCACATGACGCAGGACGGTCCAGTTCGACTTCGTCTCCAGCTTCGCGGCCTCTTCGATCTCGGGCGGGACGGTGGAAAGGCCCGCTAGCAGGACCAACGCCACGAAGGGGGTCCACTGCCAGATGTCCCAAATAACTACGGCAATGAATGCATTTGTCGGATCGCCGATAAAATTGATTGCGTCGATCCCGACCCAGCCCAGCATCTGGTTGATGACACCGTATTTCTGG
>JAIXSA010000071.1 GCA_027484915.1 Paracoccaceae bacterium
CTTCCGGCTGGAGATCAGTTCCTCGGTGAAGCGGCCCTCGGCGTCCTGGCCGGCGTTGGCCTGGGCGACGGTGTGGCGCATTTCCTCGGTCGCCGACATGTAGACGACCTCGTCGGTCACCTTGCCGTCGATCACCTTGCGGTACGGGGTTTCGATGAAGCCGTACTTGTTCACGCGGGCGAAGGTGGCGAGGCTGTTTATTAGGCCGATGTTCTGGCCTTCCGGCGTCTCGATCGGGCACATCCGGCCGTAGTGGGTCGGGTGGACGTCGCGAACCTCGAAGCCCGCACGCTCACGCGTCAGACCGCCCGGCCCAAGGGCCGAAAGACGGCGCTTGTGGGTGACTTCGGACAGCGGGTTGGTCTGGTCCATGAACTGCGACAGCTGCGACGAGCCGAAGAATTCACGCACCGCAGCGGCGGCCGGTTTGGCGTTGATCAGGTCCTGCGGCATGATCGTGTCGATTTCCACCGACGACATGCGTTCCTTGATCGCACGCTCCATCCGCAGAAGGCCGACGCGGTACTGGTTTTCCATCAGTTCGCCGACGGACCGGACGCGGCGGTTGCCGAGGTGGTCGATGTCGTCGATCTCGCCCTTGCCGTCGCGCAGTTCGGTCAGCGCCTTGATGCAGGCGATTATGTCCTCGCGGTCCAGCGTGCGCTGGGTGTCCGGCTTGCCGAGGTCGAGGCGCATGTTCATCTTGACCCGGCCGACGGCGGAGAGGTCATAGCGTTCCTTGTCGAAGAACAGCGTGTCGAAAAGCTGCGAGGCGGCTTCGACGGTCGGCGGTTCGCCCGGACGCATGACGCGGTAGATGTCCATGAGCGCGGTGTCGCGGCCCATGTTCTTGTCCACCGCCATCGTGTTGCGGATGTAGGGGCCGACGTTGACGTTGTCGATGTCAAGAACCGGGATGTCGGTGATGCCCTGGTCGAGCAGGACCTTCACGCTGCCGCCCTTGACTTCGCCGTCGCGGTCCAGTTCCCAGGTCAGCTCGTCCCCGGCTTCAACCCAGATCTCGCCGGTTTCCTCGTTGATGATGTCCTTGGCGACATAGCGGCCAATGATGTGGTCGAACGGCACCAGAAGCTCGGTGACGGTGCCCTCATCCTTCCACTTCTTCACCATGCGCGGCGTGGCTTTTTCGCCCGCCTTCAGGATGACTTCGCCGGTGGCGGCATCCACGAGGTCGTAGGTCGGGCGGGTGCCCGAGACGCGCTGCGGGAAGAACTTGGTGACCCAGCCCTTGTTCTTCACGTAAGAGAAGTTGATCGTCTCGTAATAGGCATCCATGATGCCTTCCTGGTCCATGCCAAGCGCATAGAGCAGCGTCGTCACCGGCAGTTTCCGGCGGCGGTCGATGCGTGCGAAGACCACGTCCTTGGCGTCGAATTCGAAGTCCCGCCACGCGCCGCGATACGGGATGATGCGGCATGCGAACAGCAGCTTGCCCGAGGAGTGGGTCTTGCCCTTGTCGTGGTCGAAGAAGACGCCGGGCGACCGGTGCATCTGGCTGACGATCACGCGTTCGGTGCCGTTCACGATGAACGTGCCGTTCGAGGTCATCAGGGGCATGTCGCCCATGTAGACGTCCTGTTCCTTGATGTCCTTGACCGACCGGGCCCCGGTGGTTTCATCGACATCAAACACGATGAGGCGCAGCGTCACCTTCAGAGGTGCCGCATAGGTCATGTCGCGCTGCTGGCACTCGTCGACGTCGTACTTGGGCTTTTCCAGCTCGTACTTGACGAATTCCAGGACCGAGGTCTCGTTGAAATCCTTGATCGGGAACACCGACTGGAAGGTGCCCTGGAGGCCTTCGCCGTCCAGTGGCTTGTCGCTGTCACCGGACCGCAGGAAGAGGTCATAGGAGGATTTCTGAACCTCGATCAGGTTCGGCATCTCCAGCACTTCGCGGATCTTTCCGAAGTAGCGGCGGATGCGTTTCTGGCCAACATAAGCTTGCGCCATGTGTCTGGTCACCTTTCCATTTTTCGCTGGCGCACCACCCGTCGGGCCACGGGCGCGCACCGCTTGCGAAGAGACCGAAGGGTTCCATTCGTGCCACCCGTCCCGAAGGGAGGCTCCCGAACCCCATCGCGCCTTGGAAGATGCTTGTCCCGCAAGCATCTATCGAGGGACGATGTCCTAGCAATTACAACCGTCAGGCGGTCGTCAGAAATTCGGCGTAATCCTCCTTGTATTGCGGAAACCAGTCGAAGACGACGCTTGACCGCACGAAATCGATGACCCGGCGCCGGGTCTCGGCGCTGAAGGACCAGAAGTCAAGCTTTGGGCCGCCTTCCTGCAGTCGCGGTACCGAGCATGTCGTCCCGAAACGTTCGTTCATGTGGGTCTCGAAACTTGTCATGTCCTCAACGCGAAACACGCGAGCAAAGTAGTCCTTCGACTTGCCAATGAACCGTTCCTGCAACGAAAGGTGCCGACCGATAGAGGCAGAGCACCGGATGTAGCCCGCTATGTTGGCCATGAACAGGTCAAAGTCCGGGTCAGGTTCAAGACCGTTGGCCTGGAGGGCCTGACCGGCAACTTCTTCCGAGAGCTCGCGGTAGTACAGCACACGGTTGCTGTAGGCCGACAGCACGCGGCGGACCGGGTCGCGAACCAAGGCGATCCGCTCGAAATCAACAAGGTCGGCGTGGTTGACCAGCCGGAACTTCGTGTTCACCATCAAGCGGTTGGCAAGCATCGTAACATCGTGCCGGATACCCTGCACAGTGTAGGAGCGCAGCGGAAAGCCATTTTCCAGCTCGAAGAGAAAGGCGCGTACAGAGGTTCCCGCCGACTTGGGCGAGAAGAACACGGCAATCTTTCTCTCGGGAAGGATATAGGGCAAAGTCCGTGAATTCCGACGCTTGGGCAAGGTTTTCATCCGGGAGAGTTTCCGGAAGGTCGCCGCCGCCCCGGCACATAGCGCGGGGCGGCGGGGGTCTTTTCTGACAGGACGGCGGCCTTTTCAGCGGCCGTCCGGAGAATGTCCGATTACTTCAGCTCGGCCTTGGCGCCAGCTTCTTCGAACTTCTTCTTCATCGCTTCGGCGTCAGCTTTCGAGACACCTTCCTTGATCTTGCCGCCAGCTTCCGTCAGGTCCTTGGCTTCCTTGAGGCCCAGACCGGTCAGTTCGCGGACGACCTTGATCACGTTGATCTTGTTCGCACCGGCGTCGGTCAGGACGACGTCGAACTCGGTCTTTTCTTCTTCAGCCGGAGCCGCGGCAGCAGCCGGGCCAGCCATCATCACAGCGCCGCCAGCGGCGGGCTCGATGCCGTACTTGTCCTTCAGGATGGTCTTCAGTTCCTGAGCCTGCAGGAGGGTCAGACCAACGATCTCTTCGGCGAGTTTGTTCAGATCAGCCATTTTTCACGTTCCGTATGTTAAGATGGGTTCCAACGGTGCGGTATCAACCACGACCGGGATGAAAGGGTCTTGCCCCCGCTTATGCGGCGGCCTTTTCCTCGATGGTCGACAGGATGCTCGCGATGTTCGACGCAGGCGCACCAATGGCCCCGGCGATGTTCGAAGCGGGCGCACCGATGCACGACACGATCTGAGCGATAAGCTCTTCGCGCGACGGCATGGAAGCGACAGCCTTGACACCGGCCTGGTCCAGAACCGTTTCGCCCATTGCCCCGCCGATGATGACGAACTTGTCGTTCGTCTTGGCGTAGGCCTCGCAGACCTTGGCCGCAGCCACGGGGTCTTCCGAGAAGGACAGCACGGTCATGCCCGTGAGGAGGTCACCCATCTTTGCAGCGGGCTTCCCTTCAAGGGCGATCTTGGCGAGCGTGTTCTTGGCAACGCGGACGGACCCGCCAACTTCGCGCATCTTCGCGCGCAGGTCCTGCATCTGTGCAACCGTCATCCCGGTGTAGTGGGCAACCACCACAACGCCAGAGCTTTCGAAGATCTGGCCGAGTTCCTCGACCACTTTCTCTTTCTGGGCTCTATCCACAGTTTCACTCCAAGGTTGGGGGTTTCCCCCCGGCTCATGTTTGCCCCCTTGCAGGGGCGTCGGGTCCGTAACGGTTCCCGAAACCAAGATCGCCCGAAGGCGCCTTCAATCTCGTTCCCCATCTCGGGCAGGATTTATGGCGTTTGCGCGCCACCCACCGTCTCGGACAGAACCGGGCCTAAGGGCTTGCCTTTCGGCCCGGCTGATCCCGACCCTTGCGGATCGGGAATTTCGCAGGGTGCGCTACTGCGCACCCATCCTTCAGGCCTGGGTCGCCGACGAGATGTCGACGGACACGCCAGGGCCCATCGTGGAGGACAGCGACACCTTCTTGAGGTAGGTGCCCTTGGCGCCCGACGGGCGGGCCTTGGACACCGCATCCACGAAGGCGCGGATGTTCTGGGCCAGTTTCTGGTCGTCGAACGAAACCTTGCCGACACCAGCGTGGATCACGCCGGCCTTTTCGACCTTGAACTGGACTTCCCCGCCCTTGGCACCTTCGACGGCCGTCTTCACGTCCATCGTCACGGTGCCGACCTTCGGGTTCGGCATCAGGTTGCGCGGGCCGAGGATCTTGCCCAGACGGCCGACGAGCGGCATCAGGTCCGGGGTCGCGATGCAACGGTCGAAGTTGATGTTGCCCTGCTGGATCGACTCCATCAGGTCTTCGGCACCAACGATGTCCGCACCGGCGGCCTTGGCTTCGTCAGCCTTGGCACCACGAGCAAACACGGCGACGCGGACGGTCTTGCCGGTGCCGTTCGGCAGGGCGACCACACCACGGACCATCTGGTCGGCGTGACGCGGGTCGACGCCGAGGTTCATCGCTATCTCGACGGTTTCGTCGAACTTGGCCGAAGCAGCCTGCTTGATCAGCTTCACCGCGTCTTCGACGGTGATGTTCGCCTTGCCCGCGAAGAGTTCGTTCGCCTTGGCGACGCGCTTTGCAATCTTTGCCATGTCGATCAGCCCTTCACTTCGATGCCGCAGGACCGTGCCGAGCCGAGGATGATCTGCATCGCAGCTTCCACGGAGTTCGCGTTCAGGTCCTTCATCTTGGTCTCGGCGATCTTGCGCAGCTGGGCTGCGGTGATCGAACCGGCGACTTCACGGCCCGGCTTCATCGAGCCCTTGGCGCGCGAGCGCTTGCC
>JAIXSA010000103.1 GCA_027484915.1 Paracoccaceae bacterium
GTCCAGAGTGCGTCCATCGGTCTTGGCGCAGTCAGTGTCGGCGCCCATACTTTCAGAGCTTTGCCAGCGGGGAGGCTGCGATCTTCGTCCTGAACGCTACGGTTGGTCGAGATCTGCGAGCGGCGCTGTGACGTTGGCCCGCCAGGTTATCGCGCCCAGAGGACGACATCCCGCAAGACCGTCCTCAACGCGCGGTCGAAGGCACCGACCAGCGTCCGGGTGGCGTCCGAGCCGACCGTCTCGGTCGCGGTGAAGCGGCGGGAGCCGATGATGCTACGGTCGGATTCGCGGATCAGGGTCATCATCAGGCCGATGCGGATGGTGAAGGTTGGCGGCTTCTGGCCCGAGGGTTCGACCTGGAAGTCCTGCACTTCGGTCATCAGCGTGGTGTCGGGGTTCAGCCCGTTCGCGGTTCGCCCGACCAGGCGGAAGCCGCCGAGAGTCTGGAACGACGCGACAAGCAGGGTCTGCAGAAGGGCGGGGACCGGTTCGGACCAGCGCCCGTCGGGCAGGTACTGGGCCTGGTAGGGCAGGGGCTTGATCAGGATCCGGTCGGTCGCCAGTGCCCCGGCCGAGGTTGGCAGCTCGACGATGAGATGCCGGCTGCCGTCCACCGGAGGTCCGGAGGCGGTGGCGGGAGATAAGGTATAGGCGTCAAGCTCGGTCCCGGCCTTGGACAGGGACGAGATCGCGCCGCACCCGGCGAGACTGGGGAGCGAGAGCGACAACAGCAGCAGGGTGATCCAGCGCATTGTTCAGTTCCTGTAATCGGGTGTCTGATTGCCAAGGAAAAAGCGTCCGGGGTCGCGGCCGATGCGGTCGGCAACCGCCCCGATGGTCGCCAGGACCTTGCGGGCGTCGGCGGCAAGGTCTTGGTATTGTGGCAGACCGGTCTGCGCGAAGGACTTCAGTTCGCCCGCCGTGGCGCGGATGTCGCCCGAGGTGGCCGTCAGTTCTTCGACGAGGGGAGGGATGTCGTTCTTGATCACACCGTCGGCGCTGGCGAAGGCCGCCTCGGCCTTGCCCAGGGCCGCATCGGCGCGGGCCAGGGTTTCTTCGGCGGCGGCAACCAGCGTTTCGGCGCGGGTCGCGATGCCCTCGATTCTGGTGCTGGAGGCTTCGACGTTCTGCAGGATCGTTGTCACGGCCTGCCGGTTTTCGGGCGTGGTGAACTGGCGGATATCCTCGATCAGGGCGATGGCCTCTTTCAGAAGGTCGGGGGCGGCGTCGGTCAATTCCTGCACGATAGAGGGCTGCGACACGATGAGCGGCACCGGGGCAGGGGGCACGGCCACCAGCGGGTCGGACATCGGGCTGCCGCCTTCCAGCGCGACGAAGGACACCCCCGTCACCCCTTGCGAGGACAGGGTCGCGACCGTGTCCTTGCGCACCGGAGTGAGGGCGCGGACCTCGATCCGGACGCGCACGAACTGGGGGTTTTCGCTGTCGAGCGCGATGGACAGGACCTTGCCGACGTCGACGCCGTTGTAGCGCACGACGCTGTCCTGGCTGAGGCCGGAGACGGTTTCGAAGACGATGTCGTATTGTGCGTAGGCGCGGTTGATCTCGACCTTGGCGAGCCAGAGCAGGAACCCCAGAAGGCCCGCCATCGCCGCCAGCGTGAAGGCCCCGACCAGGACATAGCGTGCCCGGGTTTCCATCAGTGCACGGCCTGCGGCTGGGCCGCGTGGGCGCGTGGGCCGTGGAAATAGGACCGCACCCAGGGGTCGTCGACCTGCATCATCTCGGCCATCGTTCCGGTCACGAGCACCTTCTTCTGCGCCAGGACGGCGATCCGGTCGCAGGTGGCGTGCAGCGTGTCAAGGTCGTGGGTCACCAGGAAGACCGTCAAACCAAGCGCCTTTTGCAGCGAGCGGATCAGGATGTCGAATTCGGAGGCGCTGATCGGGTCAAGCCCGGCGGTCGGCTCGTCCAGGAAAAGGATCTGAGGATCAAGCGCCAGGGCGCGGGCCAGCCCGGCGCGCTTGCGCATGCCGCCGGAGAGTTCGGAGGGGTAAAGGTCACCGGCCGTGGCGGGCAGGCCGACCATCGCCACCCGCAGGTCGGCAAGGGCCGCGCGGGTGGCCGCGTCGAGGGAAAGCTTCTCGCGCATCGGGGCCTCGACGTTTTCGCGGACCGTCAGCGACGAAAAGAGCGCCCCGTCCTGGAACATCACGCCCCAGCGGTTCTGCACGGCCTTGGCACCGTCGGCCGGGGTGTCGCCGGGCGCATCGGTCAGGACCTTGGTGCCGAGGACGTCGATTGTTCCGGCGGCCGGTCGCTGCAGGCCGACGATGCTGCGCAAAAGGACGGATTTCCCGCTGCCGGAGGCGCCGACCACGCCCAGCACCTCACCCCGCCGCACATCGAGGTCGAGGTTCTGGTGCACGGTTGTCTTGCCGAAGCGGTTGGTCAGCCCGCGCACGGTGATGGCCGCGTCGTCCATCAGACCCCCCAGACGGAAAAGAAGATCGACGCCACGGCATCGACGACGATCACCAGGAAGATCGCCACCACCACGGACCGCGAGGTCCGGCTGCCGAGCGAGTCGGTGTTTCCTTCGACCTGCAGGCCCTGGTAGCAGCCGACAAGGGCGATGATCAGGGCGAAAACGGGCGCCTTGGACAGCCCGACCAGCGCATGGGTGACCGAGGTGTTCGCGGCCAGTTGCGTGCGGAACATCGCGGGCGAGATGCCAAGGTCGATCCAGGCCATGAGCGCGCCGCCGAGGAGGCCGGCCATGTTCGCGATGAACCCGAGGACGGGCAGCAGGATCAGCAGGGCCAGGACGCGCGGCAGGACCAAAAGCTCTATCGGGTCGAGGTTCAGGACGCGCATGGCGTCGATCTCTTCGCGCATCTTCATCGAGCCGATGGCCGCGGTAAACGCCGAGGCGGAGCGTCCCGCGACGATGATCGCGGTCAGAAGGATGCCAAGCTCGCGCAGCATCGAGATGGAGATCAGGTCCACGACGTAGATTTCGGCCCCGAACTGCTCCAGCTGCGAGGCACCCTGGAAGGCAAGGACGACGCCGATCAGAAAGCCCATCAGCCCGACGATGGGCACGGCGTTCAGCCCCGCCTGCTGCATGTGATGGGCCAGCGCCGTCACCCGCAGGCGCGAGGGGTTGATCGCGGTCGCGGCAAGGCGGCTGAGGACCAGACCGAGAAAGCCAAGGGTCTGGCCGATCCCCACGGCAAAGACGGTGACTGCCTTGCCGAGGTCCAGCAGAAGGTCGTGCGCCTCGTGGTGGGGAAGGCGGCGGCGGCGCTTGCGGACGGGGGGCATGGCGTCGACCACGGTCTGCAGCAGGAGGGACTGCGCCTCGGTTGCATTGGCGATGGCGATGTCGCGCCCCCGGGCCTTCTGCGCCGCCTGGAACGAGGCGATGGCCCATGCCCCGGCGGTATCCAACGTGGTGACTTTGGCAAGATCGAGGACATCGACCCCAGACTGCTGGCCCAGAAAGCTGCGTTGCTGGTCGAGGTTGGTCAGCGTCACGGCCCCGACGAGTTCGGCCCGCGACGCCGTGCCGACCTCCACCTGGGTCGAGGTCATGGATGGCTCATGCACGGTCCGGCGCAAAGGCGGCCCGCGCCGGTGGAAGACGTGCGATGCTGAGAGCGGTGTCTGCTCACTCTGAACCTTTCCAACCTGGTACCAGGCGAACCGGGCGTGAAGGCACTGGTTCCCGTGGGCTAACGAACGGGATGCACGATCGGTTCCGTGGGGCGGGTTCTTTCGGTGTCAGATGGGATGAGTGGGTCGAGGACTGCGCGCTACCGCCTTGGACGGCGGTCAGGCCCGCAGGCGGAGCAGGCGATCCAGCTCACGGTGGGCAGAGACTGCGTCGGTGAAGACAAGGTCGATGTCCACAAGGTCGTGCAACCGCTGCGCATCGACATTGGCGGACGGGGCGACACCGATGATCGCGTCGGGCACGATCAGGCGCATCGCCACCACCAGCCGGACAAGGGCATCAAGCCTGAGGTCGGTGCTTAGGGACAGGCCGATGATCTGGGGCAGGGTCTGTTCGACGTGGCCGACAAGGTCGTCATGTTCGGTGCCGGTCTGCAGATCGATCTCCCACCCTGCCTCGCGGAAGATGTCCGCCGCGACGGTAATGCCGATGCCGTGGTCTTCGCCCGGGACGGTGGCAAAGAGGGCGACACGCCGCCGGTCGAACTTGCGTTGAACGAAGGGGAGTTCGGCGCGCAGTGCCCGCATCAGCGCGTAAAGGTGGCCGGATCCGCTGGTCACCTGCAGGAAGGACAGCTCGTCCCGATCCCAGCGCTCGCCAAGGCAGCGGGCGCCACCGGGGATGTAGCCGAGGTAGACATCCTGCCGGGTGATCCCTGCGGCGCGGCGATCCTCGATGAAGTGCAAGGCGGCGTCGGCGTCGGGGTGTACAAGGGTGTCGCAGAAGGCTGAAATCTCGGCTTCGTCGATCTTGGGCGCGTCGAAGACCTGGGCGACCTGCGGCAGCTGGACAAGCCGCCGGACGATGTCGCTTGCAACGGCCTCGACAGCTTCGGGCGGCAAGGCTTCGCGTTTTGTGGCGAAAAGCGACCTGGTACGGTCGAACATCTGCCGGTCGAGGAGAGCCGTTTCCCGTTTCATGGTCACTGTCCCCCCGGCAGCTAGGGTAATGCAGTCCACCTGTGCTTCAAGTCTGCAGTTCGGTTTTCCCCAAGATTCTGTGCTTGTTGAGGAGCGGTGCCGACGGGCGAGAGGTGCGGCCTGACGGGGTCGGGTCCTTGGTGGACGGGCGGAGTGCAACCTTTTCAGCAGGTTCCCGGACTCAACCGGGGGCTGTGCCGAGGACAAGGGTAAGCTTGTGATCTCCATCCTCCAGCGGGAGGATCAGTCCTTCGGGAGATATCTGAAGGGGTATTCCGTTCCGGCTGGCAGAGCGTAGGCCCGTCCCGGTACGCTCGGGGTTGAGAATCAGGATGGCATAGCGCGCCTGCCCGAGGGTGATCGTCACGGCCAGGTCCGGCCAGGACTTCGGGATGCAGGGGTTCAGGCAGAGCCGGTCGCCCATGCGGGTCAGCCCGACGATCCCCTCGATCCCGGCGCGGTACATCCACCCGGCGGACCCGGTGTACCAGGTCCAGCCCCCCCGGCCTTCGTGCGGGGGGGTGGAATAGACGTCGGCCGCGACGACATAGGGTTCCACCTTGTAGCGTTCGGCGTCGAGGGGGCTGAGGGCGTGGTTGATCGGGTTCAGCAGGGCGAAAAGCTGGTGTGCGGCGTCTCCA
This sequence comes from Paracoccaceae bacterium, assembly GCA_027484915.1. Classification (GTDB taxonomy): domain Bacteria; phylum Pseudomonadota; class Alphaproteobacteria; order Rhodobacterales; family Rhodobacteraceae; genus Tabrizicola. Next base: position 5,262 of record JAIXSA010000103.1, read on the forward strand.
TCGCCAAGCTTTGCCTGCGCAAGGATCGCCCACATCGCGGCGTGGCTGTACTGGCCGCCGTTCTCACGCAGGCCCGGCGGGTAGCCCTTGATGTATCCGGGGTCCATCGGCGTGCGGTCGAAGGGCGGCGTGAACAGAAGTGCAAGACCGGGATCCGGGCGGATGAGGTGCCGGGTCATCGAGGCCATCGCCTGCCGCGCGCGCTGGGGGTCGGCTGCGCCCGACAGTACGGCCCAGGACTGCGCGATGCTGTCGATGCGGCATTCCTCGGACGTGGAGGACCCAAGGAGAGTGCCATCGTCGAACGTGCCGCGCCGGTACCATTTGCCGTCCCAGCCGTTGGTCTCGATGGCTTCAAGCACCGTTTTCGCATGGGCCCGCCAGCGCGCGGCTCGGGCCGGGTCGCGGGCTTCGGCCAGCGGGGCCATCAGGTCGATGGTGGCGATCAGAAGCCAGCCGAGCCAGACGCTTGTGCCGCGCCCACCCTCGCCCACGCGGTTCATCCCGTCGTTCCAGTCGCCAGTGCCGATCAGGGGCATCCCGTTCTCGCCCGTCAGGTCGATGGCCTGGTCAAGTCCGCGGGCGCAGTGTTCGTAGAGGGTGGCGGTGGCTTCCGAGACCTGGGGCTGGAAGAAGTCGTCATGTGCGCCGGGCGGCACGGGCGGACCCTGCAGGAAGGGAACTTCCGCATCGAGGATCGTCGTGTCGCCGGACACGGTGACATAGCGCGCGACGCCGTAGCCAAGCCAGACCCGGTCATCCGAGATGCGGGTGCGAACGCCTTGGCCGGAATGCGGGAGCCACCAGTGCTGGACGTCGCCTTCCGGGAACTGTCGCGCTGCGGCGCGCAGAAGGTGGGCGCGCGTCATCTCGGGCCGGGCGAAGGTCAGGGCCATGCCGTCCTGCAGCTGGTCGCGAAAGCCGTAGGCGCCGCTCGCCTGGTAGAACCCGGCCCGCGCCCAGATGCGGCAGGCCAGCGTCTGGTACATCAGCCAGCCGTTCAGGAGGATGTCCATCGCGCGGTCGGGTGTCTTCATCTGGACGGTGCCGAGGAGCGACGCCCAATGGTCCTGAACCTTTGCCAGCAGGAGGTCCGGGTCCTCGGCGCGAAAGCGCTGGACCAGCTCGCTGGCGGCGGTGTCGCTGTCGGATTGGCCGATGAGGAAGGTGAGGTCGACGCTTTCGCCAGGGCGCAGGGTCACGCGGCGTTGGAGCGCGGCGCAGGGGTCGAGCGCCGGCCCGGTCCTGCCCGACAGGGTCGCGCTGCGCAGGCCCGAAGGCGCGGCCAGGGTGCCGCCGGGGCCGATGAACTCCACCCGGTCAGTGGTCAGGCTGGCGACCCCGGCGCCGAAATCGGCGAAGGCGACACGGCCGGGGAAGGCGGTGCTGAAGGTGTTCTGCGCCAGGATCGCCCCAGTTGCGGGGTCGGTCCGGGTAACGATGTAGGGGGCCGTGGTACCGCGTGACGTGCCGAGGACCCATTCGGCATAGGCGGTTACCGCAAGGGTCCGCGTGGTGGTGCCGCTGTTGCGCAAGGTGAGGCGGCTGATCTTGGCGGGGGCGTCCAAGGGCACGAACTGGACCATGTCGGCGGCGATCCCGTGGGCCTGGTGCTGGAAACGGGAATATCCGAAACCGTGGCGGGCGATGTAGGTCCCGCGCCCGCGCATCGGCAGGGCGGTTGCGGTCCAGACCGCGCCGCTTTCCAGATCCTGCAGATAGATCGCCTCGCCCGGCGGGTCGGTGACGGGATCGTTCGACCACGGCGTCAACTGGTTCTCGCGGCTGTTTTCCGACCAGACATGGCCGCTGCCCTCGGCCGAGACCTGGAAGCCGAAGCCCGGGTTCGAGATCACGTTGATCCAAGGGGCGGGGGTTGTCCTGCCGTCCTGGAGAACCGTCACATACTCGCGCCCGTCGTGGTCGAACCCGCCGGTGCCGTTGAAGAACTCAAGGACGGGAAGGTCCGACGGGGGCGGTGGTGAGGCCGGCTCCGGGGAGGGAAACGCGAGGGGAGAAGGAAGCGGCAGCGGGGAAAGGCGGGCAAGCTGGTGGGCTATGTCGCCCCGGCTGGCGACAAGGATGACGCGGGCCAGCGAGAAGAGCTGCGCCCGCGCCCCGGCGTGCAGAAGGTCCGAGCGCAGGGCGTGGATCGTTCCCTTGGCCGGGGCCTGGATGCCCGGTGCCTGGGGGCGGGACCTGGCTGCGCGCACGGCACTTTCGATGGCGATCTGCAGGTCCTGCACGTAGGATGACATCCGGTCGTTCAGGACGACAAGGTCCACCGCCTGTTGGCGCATCTGCCAGTATTCATGGGCGCTGATCGCCTGGTGCAGGACGTCGATGTCCTCGGCGTCGTCGATCTGCACCAGCACGATGGGCAGGTCCCCGGAAATGCCGAGCGCCCAGAGCGCGGACTGCGGCGCGGCGCCCGCGACGATCTGGGACGGGGACGCGCGCAGGCGGTGGTCGTTGCGCAGCACCATCCCGCCCAGCGTCTGGAAGTCGGCGGCGTCGGCATGGGTGATGCCAAGGTGGCGCAACTGGACCTGGGCCTGGGTCCAGGCGAGCGTTGCGGCGCGGGCGAAGGCCGAGGCGTCGCGGTGCCGGTCGACGAGGTCGAGAAGAGTTTCGGGCGTGTCGGCGACCATCGTCCAGAAGGTCACGCGGGTTGTGCCCCCTGCCGGGACGCGGACACTGCGCCGGATCGAGAAGATCGGGTCAAGGACAGTGCCGGTGGTCCCGGACAGCGGCTGGTCAATCGCGGCGGCCGTCGCGATGCTGCGGCCGCGCCCGATGAAACGCGCGCGGTCGGTCTCGATCTGGATCGGGGCGATATCTTCGCCTTCGACCACGGCGATATGCGCTGCCCAGACTTCCGGGTCGTGCGGGGATCTGCGGCGGCGGGTGGCGATGACGACGCCGAGTTCGGGCAGGTAGTCCGTCACCACGAACATCTTGGAAAAAGCTGGATGCGCAAGGTCCGACGCGGGCGGGGCCAGCACCAGTTCTGCGTAGGAGGTCAGGTCGATGTCGCGCGGGCGGCGGCCGCTGTTCGTTAGGGTGATGCGGCGGGCCTCGGCGTCGTCTTCGGCCGAGACGACGACTTCGGTGGTCGTCGTCAGGCGCGGCCCGTGGTGGGTGAAGGCGGCGTGGTGTTCGCAGAAGACGGCGCGGTGGTGGTCCGCGTCCGCCCGTGTGGGCTGGACGCCCGACGACCAGACCGCGCCCGAGTCGCGGTCGCGCAGGAAGACAAAGGCGCCAAGTGCTGCCTGTGCCGCGTCGTCCCGCCAGCGGGTGACAGCCATGTCGCGCCAGCGGCTGAAGCCTTCGCCGGTCGCGGTCAGCATAACGCCGTAGTTGCCGTTGGACAGAAGATGCGCCGTCGGTGGCGCAGAGGCAGGGTCCTCGAACCGCCGCACGGCGGGGGCGTCCAGCTGTTCGACGGGGGCGACCAGAACCTCGGTCGCGCGCGGCGGGGCGCTGGCGACGTCACGCGGGATACGCTCCTGCAGCAAAAGCTCGGCCCCCTGGATCATCGGCTCCGCGTGGAAGCGGTCGCGCAGGCTGCCATTTTGCAGCGTGTTGGCGATGGCGGTGATCGTCATGCCCTGGTGATGCGCCATGAAGCTGCGGACGATGGCGTGGTCCTCATTCGCTGGAAGGCGTGCGGGGGTGAAATCCACCGCCTCATAGAAGCCGAACCGTCCCTCGGCCCCGATGCTGGCAAGGCGGGCGTAGTTCTCGACCGCGGCGACGGGGTCGATCATTGCCGCAAGGCCCGTGGCGTAGGGCGCGATCACCCGGTTTTCGCTGAGGCCGCGCTTCAGCCCCAGGCCCGGTACGCCGAAGTTGGAATACTGGTATGTCATCTCCAGGTCGCGGGCATTGTACGAGGATTCCGAGATGCCCCAGGGGATCCCCAGCGCTGCCGCATAGGCCTGCTGCCGCGCGACGACGAGGCGGGTGGTCTGTTCAAGGACCGACCCGGTGGGTGCGCGCATCACAAGCGAGGGCATCAGGTATTCAAACATGCTGCCCGACCAGGAGATCAGCGCCGAGCCCGATCCGATGGGCGTGGCGGGTCGTCCCAGATGGAACCAGTGCCTGGTTTCCACATCGCCCTTTGCGATGGCGAAAAGGCTTGCCAGCCGCGCTTCCGAGGCGAGGAGGTCGTAGCAGTTGCTGTCCAGCCGGTTGGTCGCGACGGAAAAGCCGATGGATAGAAGCTTCTTGTCAGGCTCAAGGAGGAAACGGAAATCCATCTCGAGCGCGAGGATGCGGCACAGGGCCTCTACTTCCTGCCGAAGCGCCGCATCGGGCGGGCTGGCCAGGTCCTGCAGGTGGTCGGCAAGGGCGGTCTGCATGGCCAGCGTCCAGATCTTCGCCTCGGACAGGGCATCTCCGGCCAAAGCCAGCGCCTGCTCCATCGGGCCGGTCAGCGTGGTGAGAGGCGTCGCAGGGTCTGCGGCCGCCGCCGACAGGTCGGACAGGGCGCGGATAAGGTCGAGGTCGTCGGCATGGGAGCCGAGTGAGCGGCGCGCAAGAAGGGCGCAGTCGGCCATTGCCTGCCGCACGACCCTGTCGTCGGGCGCGGGCTGGCCCGCCCAGTCGCGGCAGGCCTGCGCGACGGCGATCAGGTGCCCGGCCAGGTTGCCGCTGTCCACCGAGGAGACATAGGCCGGCTCAAGCACGCGCAGGTCGCGCGTGTCGTGCCAGTTGTAGAGGTGCCCGCGAAAGCGGGGCATGCGCTGCAGGGTGTGCAGGGTGTCGAGCATCCGCTGCAGGGCGGCGCGCTGGCCGATCCAGCCCATGTCATGCGCGGCGACGGTGGACAGAAGATAAAGCCCGATGTTGGTGGGTGAGGTCCGGTTGGCGATGGCCGGGCGCGGGATTTCCTGGAAGTTGTCGGGGGGCAGGAAGTTCTCTTCCGGCGTGACGAAGGTTTCAAAATAGCGCCAGGTGCGGCGGCCGATGAGCCGCAGTTCCTGTGCCTGTCCGGGTGTCAGGGCCGTGGCGGGCGCCCGTGCCTGTGGGAGGCTGATCGCAAAGGCAAGGGCCGGTGCGAGCATCCACAGAAGCCCGAAGCCCAGCGAAAGCGGCCAGACCTCCGGGTTCAGGACCACGGAAAAGCCACTTGCCGCAAGGCCGAGGGCGAGCCCCGGCAGCATGACAAGGTAGTGCTGTGGAAGGCCGGGCCGCTTGCTGCGGCTGGACTGGGCGGCGGTCATCCATTCCAGAAGATGTTTGCGCGAGACACCAAGCCGCCAGGCCGTCCTTGCGATGGCGTCCACCATGGTCGCGGCGGTGTCGGCCAGCAGCGCCAGGCTGACCGCGATCTGGCCGAGGGCGGTCAGCGCATCTGCCTTCAACGCGGCGAAGTGGCTGCTGGGTGTCACCCCGGCACGGGCGGGGAAGAACCCGAAGGGCAGCGCAAGCAGACGCGGCAGCGCAAGCATCGTCAGGATGAGCAGCGTCCACATCACGGCCTGGGGCCAGGGCAGAAGCCAGCCGGCGAACAGGGACAGAAGCACAAGCGGTGCCAGCAGCGATCGGCGCAGGTTGTCGATCATCTTCCAGCGGCCGATGGCCGGAAGCCCACCCCGGTCCAGCCGTCTTGGCCCGAAAATCCAGGGCAGAAGCTGCCAGTCGCCACGCGTCCAGCGGTGCTGGCGGCGGATGTCGACGTCGTAGCGGGCGGGATAGTCCTCGACCACCTCGATGTCCGAAGCGAGGCCCGCCCGCGCGAAGGTGCCCTCGAACAGGTCGTGGCTGAGAAGCGTGTTTTCCGGCACCCGGCCTGCAAGCGCGGCCTCGAAGGCGTCGATGTCGTAGATGCCCTTTCCGGTGAAGGTGCCCTCGCCGAAGAGGTCCTGGTAGACGTCCGAGGCGGCGGCGGCATAGGGCTCGATCCCGCCCGGACTGGAGAAGAGCCCTTGGTAGACGGACCGGTCCTGCCCGGCCGGAAGCGAGGGGCTGACGCGGGGTTGCAGGATGCCGTAGCCAGCGGTGACGCGCTGGCTGGCAACGTCGAACCGGGCGCGGTTCAGCGGGTGGGCGATCTTGCCGACCATCTGCGCCACGGTCCCGCGCAGAAGCCGGGTGTCGGCGTCCAGCGTGATGACATAGCGGATGTCGGGGGGCAGCGGGCTGCTGACGACGCCGTAGCTGGTATCTTTGGCGCCCCGCAGCAGGCGGTTCAGCTCGGCCAGCTTGCCGCGCTTTCTTTCCCACCCCATCCAGACGCCCTCGGCCGGGTTCCAGAGCCGACGGCGGTGCAGGAAGTGGAACCGGTTGCCGTCCTCGGCCGGGTAGCGGTCGTTCAGACGGGCGATGGCCTCGGTTGCGGAGGAGATGAGGCTTGCGTCCAGCGGGTCGGTCTCGGTCGCCGCGTCCGGTCCGTCGGAGAGGAGCGCATAATGAACCGCACCGCCCGCGCTGGAAAGGTGATGCACCTCCAGCCGTTCGATCTGTTCGGCGAGGTCGTCCGCATCGCGCAGGATGACCGGAACGGCGACCAGGGTGCGCAGATGTGGGGGGATCCCCTTTGCCAGGTCAAGGCCGGGCAGCGGCCGCGGCGGGACCGAACGCGTGACCACGGTATTCACGATGGCCGTGGCAAGCTCGGCGGCGGGCGCGGCCCCGACCAGCGCGAGGACCAGCAAGGGAAGGGTGCCCACACCCGCGCTGGCCATCAGCGAAAGAGCCAGGGCCAGCAGGGCAAGGGTCGTGAACCCCAGTGCGGCGATATAGCCAGCGGGACCCAGCTTCCCGATCCAGCGGGGCAGACTAAGTCGCACAGGGGGACGAAATCCCATGTCCGCTTCAAGCGCGGGCCGGCCTTCGCCGATCAGCCAGTATCCGGGATCCTGACGGTGCGCGTCGGTGGCGGTTCCGGCCAGGTTCAGTGCCGCTGCCGCTACGCCGTCTTCGGTCAGGTCCGAATGACGGGCCAAGGGCTCAATTTCGGTCCGGTAGCGGTTCCGTGTCGCGAAATCCATCTCGGGATAGGTTGGATGGGTGCGGAGGCGGGCGTCGACAAGGCTGACCTCCTCGAAGAAGTCGGCCCAGTCCATTTCGGACGCAAGACGCATCGACGTGACGATGTTCCGCATCGTCACGTTCGAGGCCCCAAGCCGGGTCTGGGTGCTGGCGATCACCTCGTCCAGCGAGGTGCCTTGCCGGGCCAGCCGCTCTTCCAGCCAGCCAAGGAGCGGGGTCTGCAGCGGGTCGAGGCCGCGCAGGCGCTTGGCGATCTGACTTGCGACGATGTCCGGCAGCGGCGCCGTCTCGAACGGCGCGACAACGCGCTGCAGGGTCGAAAATGCGGTCTGGCCGGGCGTCCGGGGCGCGGCCAGCACCGCATCGACCACGGCATCGGCCTGCTGGCGCAGAGCGTGCCCGTCGACGATCTGGATCGCGAGGCGGCGCATGTTCTCGACCAGGACGATGCGCAGGGTGATCGCCACGGCCCAAAGCTCGCCGATCATCAGGGGCTGGACCTGCTGGTAGGCGCGTACAAAGCCCGCAAGGCCGGGACCTGACATCAGGCTGTCGGTATGGGCGACATAGGCCCAGGTCAGCCCGAAGACGCGCGGGTAGCCGGTGAACGGACCTTCGGACAGCTTCGGCAGTTGCCGGTAGTAGCCGGGAGGAAGGTCGTCGCGGATCTGTCGAAGCTGCTGTTCGACGAGGTGGAAGTTGTCCAGCAGCCATTCAGCTGCGGGCGAGATCACCTGGCCCGCCTGCAGGGCCTCGGCGCAAGTGCGGTAGGCTTGCAGAAGGACATCGGCGTTCTCGGCGACCCTGCGGCTGAGCGAGGCGACCCGAACGGGCGGTCCGCTGCGGACCGATTGCGCCGCCGCAAGGCTTTGGGCGTGATGCTCAAGCCGTTCGGTCCCGAAGAGGTCGGCGCGGATCGGTGCGCTGTCCTGCCAGACACCGGGGACAGGGGGCACCGCGCCGAACCGGGATCGCAGGATGCCGATGCGGTCCTTCGAAACTGTCACTTCGCCGAAGTCTTGCGCTCGGACTGCTGCGCCGATGTCATGCTGTCGGCGATGGTTGCTGCCATCGTGTCACGGCCCAGTGGTCCACGCAGGGATCTTCCCGTCGGCTCGATCCGGTCGGAGGTGTAATCCGCGCGGATCCGTTGGGTCATCGCTGCCCACTTGGTTTCGATCTGCTCCCATTTCATCTGGTCGTCCTTTCCGGTCATGGCAGTGCCCAGAACAGCGAAGCGAGGGGCTGGCGCAGGAAGAGGTGCGGCAGGTCCATCGCGTCGGTCTTCGACGTGCAAAGCGTTGGCAATGAAATCGGGGCGGGCCCGAATGAAGGGCCGCGCCTGTGGCATCTTTTCACTGAATATCCGTGGTGGCCGTGGCACGCGCCGCACTGACGGTATGGCCCAACACCTTCACTGGCGACAGCATAGCATGACCGCCCCCCGAGAGGGTATCGGAATGCGAGGCCGCAACGGCACCAGAGGCGAATTCCTGCCGGGCGATCTTTTTCCGCGCAACCGCTGCGCCAAGAAGGCCATCGTGGTTGCCGCAGTCATGCCGGGTGCCGCTGAAGGTGAAGGCCACCAGCGGCGTCGTGCCCGATGACAGCGCGATTGCATCGGTGAGCTGCAACTCGCCCCCCTTGCCGGGAAGAGTGTGCTCCAGCGCGTCGAAGATCCCCGGGTCTAGGATGTAGCGACCGACAGCAGCGATGGAGGAGGGGGCTGTCCCGGCGGCAGGCTTTTCCACCATGCCCGCGACGGGATAGCATCTGTCGTGCAAGGGACCGCCCAGCCGGAATATCCCGTACTGGGACGTCTCTTCGGGCCGCACCTGCATGGCCGCAACCATGTGGCCCCGGGTGTAGTGTGCAGCCATCTCGGCCAGGCAATTCGAACCGAAGATCAGGTCGTCGGGCAGAACCACCGCAACCGGGCCGGGCAGGATGGCATTCCTGCAGCACAGCACGGCGTGGCCAAGGCCGCGGGGCTGTTCCTGAAAGACGAAGACCAGTTCGGGTCCGGTTCGGGCTGCGGTCGCCGGCCCCCGGTTCGGAAGGCCGCCCAGATAGGACTGGATCGCGACCTTCTCGGAGCTGATGACCACGACGATCCGCTCGGCCCCCATACCGACCGCTTCTTCCACGGCGAAGTCGAGCACGACACGGTCATAGACCGGCAGAAGCTCTTTCGCGGTGACCCGGGTTGCAGGCAGCAGGCGCGTGCCCTTGCCCGCAGCCGGGATGATGACGGTTCTGATCGGTGTATCCGTCAAGGCGTTCTCCGAAATCTGGCTGTGTGACGAAGGAACGCCGTCGACGGCATTTCAGTTCCAGAGGCAGGCAAGATCGCTGGGCCACCTTGGCCCACGGGGCGGGTGGCGGGAAACCGGTGTGCGTTGCAGGTCGTCGGGCACCGAACCGGAGTTCGCGGGTTGGTGTGCTGCGACATGCAAGGCTGTCCCGGTCGGGACGTGCCCTCCGGACGCGTCATGCGCTCCGATCACTGACGGTCACGCCGTCCAGGAAAGGCAGACAGAATGAGCGATGATTTCTTGGCGGTGATGCGCCAGACGCTGGCGGCGGTGCGTGCGGGACAACCCGCCAAGGGGACGCGCCTGATTCAGCGCGCGCTGTCCGAAACGCCCGTCCCGTTGGCGGTGTCCGGACAGGAAGCCGCGCCGTCCCCGTTGGGCACGCGGCGGCGGGCGCGGCCTTTGTCCGATGTGATTGCCGACCTGGGGCGGCGCCCGCCGATGCCATCGCCGGCACAGCGCCCGACTGCGCCAGTGCCGGATTTGCCCGACGGTGCGGTCTTTGAGCGGCGTCGACACCAAAGCATGCATGGCGCGCGGAACTACCTTATGTTCCGACCCTCGACAGAGCAGGGACCGATCCGCGGGGTCGTGATGATGCTGCACGGTTGCACGCAGACGCCGGAGGATTTTGCGGCAGGAACCGCGATGAATCGGCACGCCGCCGCCAAGGGGCTGGTCGTCGTCTACCCCGAACAGCCCCGGGGCGAGAACATGCAGCTTTGCTGGAACTGGTTCAGGCCCAGCGACCAGAGACGCGAAGGCGGAGAGACTGCGCTACTGGCCGACCTCGCCGCCAGGGTGATGGCAGAGCAGGCACCGGGAGCCGGGAACCTTCTTGTCGCCGGTCTTTCGGCGGGTGGTGCGATGGCCGCGCTGCTGGCGAACACCCATCCCGATCTGGTGACGGCAGCCGCAATCCATTCCGGATTGGCGGCTGGGTCTGCACAGGATGTGGTCACGGCCTTCGCCGCCATGCGGGGGGAAGCCGCAGATCGGGCCGAGGCCCTGACCGTACCCGCGATCATCTTTCACGGATCGGCCGACGCGACGGTGGCGCCGGTCAACGCGGGACGGCTTGCCGGGCCTCTCACGTCGCCGGAACGGCGTGGCAGGACAGGTCCGTCGCGCCGGTATGACGTTCTTGCGGGCCGGAACGCTGCGGGTCACCTGGTCGAGGTTTGGCGGATCGACGGTGCCGGGCATGCCTGGTCTGGTGGCAATGCGGAAGGAAGTTACACCGACCCGTCCGGTCCCGATGCATCAGCCGAAATGCTGCGCTTCTTCCTGCAGGTGGTGGAAGACGGGGCACGTTAGGCAGGGCTGTCGGCGCGGGCACATGGACGGCGGACCGCCCGCCTAGTCTTCCGAGAGGGCCGGACCGGGCAGGCTGACCCCGTCGCTCAGGGGTTCGGAATCCGGTCCGTCGATGAGCACGTCGGCCTCGCAGGCCTCTGCAAGGCGGGCGCGGTCGGTGATGGTCACCGCATGTCCATGCAGCTCGACCCCGCTTCCCTCCAGCGACTTCAGCGCGCGGGACAGGTTTTCGGGCGTCATCCCAAGATAGGACGCGACCAGCCGCTTTTCGATCTGAAGCACAAAGCGGTCGGCGCCCCCGGCAAGCGCGGATTGCTTCAGCAGATACCCGGCAATGCGTTCGCGGGAGGTTCGGAGCTTCAGGTTCTTCGCGTGCCGCGCCATCGAGCGGAAGGCGGCGGCAAGCTCTCCGACGATGGACACCGCGAATTCCGGGTCGCGTCGGAAGATCGCCCGCAGGTCCGACGACGGGATCAGCAGCACGCGAGAGGGTTCGAGGGTCCGCGCCGACATCAGGTAGGGCAGGTCCTTGACGCAGGCCGCAAGGATGAACGTCCCGACCGGCTGCACAACTGCCATCGTCGTGCGGCGTCCCTGCCATTCGGCGTAAAGTTCGACACTGCCCTCGACGACGACATGCAGGTACTCGGCCCTTGCGCCTTGCCGGATCAGCTCTTGCCCGGCCGGACACCGCTGGGTCATTGCACTTTGCATCAGCGCGTCGAAACTTGCGCTCAGCATCGTGCGGAACAGCGGCAGATTGCGGGTTTCGGCAAGGTCCTGTGGATGCATCCGTGATCCCCGAAGGCTGAGTGCACTTCCTCTGCCCCCCTGCATCTGTCAAGCGGCTTTCCTTTGAGGCGTGCGGGGCCTTTGCGCCGGGACTCATTTTGACCGTCTTCGGCAAAGGTTGCCGGCGGGCGGATAGTAGACTTGATCTTTATCAAGGTCAGGTTCTGAGTGACGTGCCAAAGTTGAGTCATGGAAGAGAATCTCTGCCGAATCACCCACACGCCGCTGTCCAGCGGTGCAGTGCCAGAAAGTTGCCCATCCTTGGCTGCCGCAAGGCTGAGTGACGGGAGTGAGCGAACGATTTGTGCCTTTTTTATAGGGGACTTAATCATGTTTCCCGGTTTTGGCCTTGGGAGGTGGAGTCGCGTGACCTCGACCAGACGCTGGGCGTTCTTGTCCGCCGATCGGGCGGAGCCGTGCCGCGCATGATGCCTGCCGTCTGTCAGCGTACGGTCAGAGCATTTGATTGATAAATATCAAAATCAGAGGGGCCAGATACCAGAATGACCCGTCGCGCAGCCCTGTTTCTGCGACTGCTTGGCCTTGTGGTCTGCCTTTGCGCGGGGCCCGTCCGGGGTGAGCCGGTGTTGCAGCATTACCTCGAGGAGGTGCCCGCCTCGAGCCTTGTGGCGGGGGCCGACGCCTTCGGGCCGATGCAGGCCGACGTTGCCGTGGCCCCGGTCCTTGGGAACGGCGAGACCCTTTGCTGGGTCTTCGTCACCTCGGATTTCGTGTCGACCACCGGGTACTCCGGCAAGCCGATCCACACGATGGTCGCCCTCGACAAGGCCGCGAAGATCATCGGGGTGAAGCTTCTGAAGCATTCCGAACCGATCGTGCTGATCGGCATCCCGCAGGCGAAGATCGACGCGCTGGTGCAAAGCTATATTGGGGTCGATCTTGTCGCCGAGGCGCAGTCGGGCGGCGAGACGCACGAAGTCGAGATCATCTCGGGTGCAACCGTCACGGTGATGGTGATCGACGATGGGATTGTGCGCGCTGGGCTGAAGGTTGCCCGTGCGTTGGGGTTGGGGGGCCTGGCGCCGGATGCCGCCCCGACCGGCCCGGCCTTCGAGCTGAACCCCACCGCCACGGCCGCCTCCGATTGGGCGACGCTTGAGGGCGACGGCACGCTTCGCCGCCTGTCGCTGGACGTGGGGCAGGTCAACGCTGCCTTTGCCGGGCTTGGCGATCCGCGCACAACCGGCAGGGCACTGACCGAGCCACCAGAGACCCCCTTCGTCGATATGGAGGTGGCGCTTGTTTCGCATCCTGCGATTGCCAAGGCCGTGCTGGGCGAGGGCGAGGCGGCGAACCTGACCGCATGGCTGAAACCCGGAGAGCACGCGATCATGATCGTCGGTCGCGGGCTCTACAGTTTCAAGGGCTCCGGCTACGTGCGGGGGGGCATTTTTGACCGGATCGTGCTGATCCAGGACGACCTGTCGGTCCGCTTCCGCGACAAGATGCACAAGCGGGTCGTCTCGGTTCAGGCCGATGGAGCGCCGGACTATGCCGAAGCTGACCTCTTCAAGCTACCGGCCGATCTGGGCTTCGACCCGACGAAGCCGTTCCGCATCCAGCTTCTGGTCCAGCGCGAGGTCGGGCCGATCGAGAAGCTCTTCACCACCTTCGACCTGGGCTATCAGTTGCCCGAGAAATATCTGCGGCCCGTGGCGGCCCCTGCTGCGCCGACCTCGGACACCACAGCGGCCGAGGCGATGGCCGATCAGCAGGAAGGAGCGGCCCAGCAAGCGCTGTGGAAGCGGATCTGGGCGGACAAGCGGGTCGAGATCGCGATCACCGCGGCGATGTTGGGTGTGCTGACGCTGGTCTTCTTCTTCCAGGGCTTCGCCACCCGGAACGAGCGGCACTTCTACTGGTTCCGGATGGGCTTCCTGACGGTGACGCTGGTGTTCCTGGGTTGGTACGCCAATGCGCAGCTCAGCGTCGTGAACCTGATGGCCCTCTTCGGGGTGCTGACTTCGGGCTTTTCCTGGCAGGCGTTCCTTCTGGACCCGCTGACCTTCATCCTGTGGTTCAGCGTTGCGGCCGCGCTGATCTTCTGGGGGCGCGGGGCCTACTGCGGCTGGCTTTGCCCCTTCGGCGCGCTGCAGGAATTGACGAACCAGATCGCCCGTCGTCTGCACATCCCGCAATGGACACTGCCCTGGGGTCTGCACGAGCGTCTGTGGCCGGTCAAATACATGATCTTCCTTGGTCTCTTCGGCGTCAGCCTGATGAGCATCGAACAGGCCGAGCAACTGGCCGAGGTCGCGCCGTTCAAGACCGCCATCATCCTCAAGTTCGTCCGTGCCTGGCCCTTTGTCGCCTATGCCGTGGCGCTTTTGGCGGCGGGCCTCTTTGTCGAGCGGTTCTACTGCCGCTACCTCTGCCCTCTAGGCGCGGCGCTGGCGATCCCGGCCCGGATCCGGATGTTCGACTGGCTGAAGCGCTACAGGGAATGTGGCAACCCCTGCCAGACCTGCGCGCATGAATGCCCAGTTCAGGCGATCCACCCGACGGGCGAGATCAACCCGAACGAATGCATCGACTGCCTGCATTGCCAGGTGTTGTACCAGTCGACCACCAAATGCCCGGTGGTCATCAAGAAAGTGAAGCGGCGCGAGACGGCTGCCGCCGGCCCGGCCCGCGATCTGACGGGCCACCCGAACCACCAACACCCCCAACCTGCTGAATGAAAGGGACAGACCATGTCTGAACAAAACACGGGGATTTCACGCCGCGGCCTTCTGGGGGCCACGGCAGGCGGCGCAGCACTGGCCGGGGCCTTGGGCGGTCGCCTGGCGCTTGGCACCGGTGCGGGCGTCGGGGCGCTGGCGCTTGGCACCTCGGCCGCCGTCGCGCAGGCGGCAGAGGGGTTCAACGTGCCCCCCGGCCAGCTGGATACGCACTACGGCTTTTGGTCCAGCGGCCAGACCGGCGAGATGCGCATCCTTGGCATCCCGTCCATGCGGGAGTTGATGCGCGTCCCGGTCTTCAACCGCTGTTCGGCCACCGGCTGGGGCGAGACCAATGAATCGGTCCGCATCCACCAGCGCACGATGAGCGACAAGACGAGGAAGCAACTCGCCGCGAACGGCAAGAAGATCCACGACAACGGCGACCTCCACCACGTCCACATGTCGTTCACCGACGGAAAGTACGACGGCAAGTACCTGTTCATGAACGACAAGGCGAACACCCGCGTCGCCCGGGTCCGTGCCGACGTGATGAAGTGCGACGCGATCCTGGAAATCCCGAACGCCAAGGCGATCCACGGGATGCGGCCGCAGAAGGCACCCTTCACAAAATACGTCTTCTGCAACGGCGAGGATGAGGCGCCGCTGGTGAACGACGGGTCCACGATGCAGGACGTCAGCACTTATGTGAACGTCTTCACCGCTGTCGATGCCGAAGCGATGCTGCCCGCCTGGCAGGTGATGGTGTCGGGCAACCTCGACAACTGCGACGCGGATTACGAGGGGAAGTGGGCGTTCTCGACGTCGTACAACTCGGAAATGGGGATGACGCTGTCGGACATGACGGCGTCCGAGATGGACCACGTGGTGATCTTCAACATCGCCGCCATCGAAGCCGCCGTCGCAGCGGGTGACGGGCAGGAGCTGAACGGGGTGCGCATCCTCGACGGCCGCAAGGACGCGAAGTCGCAGTTCACGCGGTACGTCCCCATCGCCAACAACCCGCACGGTTGCAACATGGCGCCTGACAAGACGCACCTCTGCATCGGGGGCAAGCTGTCGCCCACGGTGACGGTGCTGGACGTGACGAAGTTTGACACCCTCTTCGACAGCGACGTCGACCCGCGCAGCGTGGTGGTGGCGGAACCCGAGCTTGGCCTTGGCCCGCTGCACACCGCCTTTGACGGGCGGGGCTTTGCCTATACGTCGCTGTTCCTGGACAGCCAGGTGGTGAAGTGGTCGATCGAGGACGCGATCAAGGCCTATGCCGGTGAGGCGGTGGACCCGATCAAGGACAAGGTCGACGTGCAGTACCAGCCGGGCCACCTGAAGACGGTGATGGGCGAGACGTCCGAGGCCGAGTCCAACTGGCTCGTCTGCCTCTGCAAGTTCAGTAAGGACCGTTTCCTGAACGTGGGCCCGCTGAAGCCCGAGAACGACCAGCTGATCGACATCCGGGGCGACAAGATGGTCGTGGTCCACGACGGGCCGAACTTTGCCGAGCCGCATGACGCCATCGCAGTGGCGGCCAGCAAGGTGAACCCGCTCTCGGTCTGGAACCGGCAGGACAAGATGTGGGCCGAGACGCGGAAACAGGCCGAGGCGGACGGGGTGAACCTGGACGACTGGCAGGACATGGTCATCCGCGACAAGGACGACCCGAAGAAGGTGCGCGTCTACATCTCCAGCCAGGCGCCGTCGTTTGCGCTGGAAAGCTTCACCGTCAAGGAGGGCGACGAGGTAACGGTGACGATCACCAATCTCGATGACATCGACGACCTGACGCACGGCTTCACGATGGGCAACCACGGCGTGGCGATGGAGATCGGGCCGCAAGCGACGTCCTCGGTCACCTTCGTCGCGGCCAATGCCGGGGTCTACTGGTACTACTGCCAGTGGTTCTGCCACGCCCTTCACATGGAGATGCGCGGCCGGATGTTCGTGGAACCCGCGGGCGCATGACGATGCTGCGTGTCCTAGCCCTTCTGCTGCTTGCGACGCCCCTTTGGGCGGCGGAGGTGCATGTCGCGCCGGGCGCGGGCACGCTTGCCGCCGCCATCGCCGGGGCGACCCCCGGCGATGTGCTGATCCTTTCGGG
Organism: Paracoccaceae bacterium; assembly: GCA_027484915.1. Lineage (GTDB taxonomy): Bacteria > Pseudomonadota > Alphaproteobacteria > Rhodobacterales > Rhodobacteraceae > Tabrizicola. The sequence continues at coordinate 21,488 of JAIXSA010000103.1, forward strand.
CGGTGCCTATTTGGGGCCCGTCACCATCGACCGGACCCTGACCCTGCAGGGTGACGGGACGGCCACCCTTGACGGGCAGGGGCAGGGCACTGTCATCACCATCATCGCCGATGATGTCCTTCTTAAAGGCCTTCACGTCACACACTCCGGCAAGCTGAACCAGAACATCGACGCGGGGATCAAGATCACCAAAGGCGCCGACCGCGCGCAGATCATTGGCAACCGGCTGACCGACAACATGCATGGCATCGACGTCCATGGGGGCCTTGACACGCTGGTCAGGAACAACGTGATCGAGGGCCGTCAGAACCCCCGGATGAACGAACGGGGCAACGGGATCTACGTCTGGAACAGCCCCGGCACGGTGGTCGAGGGCAACTCTGTCCGCTGGGGCCGCGACGGCATCTTTTCCAACGCCTCCCGCGAGGGGATCTACCGGAACAACCTGTTCCGCGACCTGCGTTTTGCGGTCCACTACATGTACACCCACGACAGCGAGGTGTCGGGCAACATCAGCATCGGCAACCACCTGGGCTTTGCCATCATGTTCAGCGACCGGGTGGTGCTGACCAACAACATGTCTCTGGGCGACCGCGAACATGGCGTGATGCTGAACTTCGCCAACAGCGCCGACGTTGCCGGAAACCTCGTGCGCGGCGGCACCACGAAGTGCCTTTTCATCTACAACGCCCACAAGAACCTGATCGCCAACAACCGCTTCGAAGGCCGCGGCATCGGCATCCACTTCACCGCCGGGTCCGAGCGTAACATGCTGACCGGCAATGCTTTCATCGGCAACGAAGAACAGGTGAAATACGTCGGCACCCGCTTCATGGAGTGGAGCTTCGAGGGCCGCGGCAACTACTGGTCCGACCATCCCGCCTTTGACCTGAACGGCGACGGCATCGCCGACGGGGTCTACCGCCCGAACGACCTGATGGACCATATCCTCTGGTCGCAACCCGCCGCTGCACTCCTGACCGGTTCTCCCGCCGTGCAGCTGGTGCGCTGGTCGCAGTCCTCCTTTCCGGCCATCCTGCCGGGAGGAGTGACCGACAGCCATCCGCTGATGCAGCCCATCACCATACCCGTCCCCGACGACATCTCGGCTTACGAGGCCGAGGTCGCGGGGCGCTGGACAGAAGGCACCTACGATGACATCGACGCTGACGATCTCGGCTCTCACTAAGCGTTTCGGCGAGGTCGCGGCGCTGACCGGCGTCAGCCTGTCCGTAGCACCCGGCGAACGCGTGGCGCTCTTGGGCCACAACGGCGCTGGGAAATCCACGCTGATGAAGATCATCCTGGGGCTGATCCCCGCCACCAGCGGAGAGGTGACCATCTGCGACGCCGCCCCCGGCTCGCCCGCCGCCCGGCGCGCTGTGGCCTACCTGCCGGAGAATGCGGCCTTCCACCCGGCGCTGACGGGGTTGGAGCAGATCCGGCACTACCTTGCCCTGCGGGGGGAGGAGCAAGGTCAGGCCATGCGTCTTCTGGAAATGGTCGGTCTGGGGAAGGCCGCCCGCCGCCGCATCGGCACCTATTCCAAGGGCATGCGCCAGCGAGTTGGCCTTGCGCAGGCGCTGATCGGCAACCCGAGGCTGCTGGTCCTGGACGAGCCGACCTCCGGCCTGGATCCGGTTTCCCGGCGCGAGTTCTATGTGCTGCTCGATAACCTTGCCGCGCAGGGGGCGTCGATCCTGCTGTCGTCCCATGCCCTGACGGAAGTCGAAGCCCGAACCGACCGGATCGTCATCCTTTCCCAGGGCCGCCTTGTCGCCGAGGGCTCGCTTCCCGACCTGCGCCGGCGCGCTGACCTGCCGGTGATGCTGCACGTCACGGCGCGGAACGGTTATGGCGCCGACATCGCCCGCCTGCTTCCTGGCGCGATCCTGGTGGATGGCGCGCTTCATCTGACCTGCAGGCAGTCGGCAAAGTTGGAAACGCTGGGGACCATCGCCGGACTGGGCGAGAAGATCACTGACCTGGAGGTCCTGCCGCCCAGTCTGGAGGACCTTTACGCCCATTTCAGCCAAGCGGCCGCGCAATGATCCGCATCCTCTCCACCGCCCGGACCGAGTTCCGCATCGCCCTTCGCAACCGCTGGGTCGCCATCGCGCTGGTGCTGATGGCGGTGTTCTCGCTGGTCCTGTCGCTTGCCGGGTCCGCTCCTACGGGCGGGCTTGGGGTCGACCGGCTTTCGGTGACCGTCGCTTCGCTGACGTCGCTGTCCGTCTACCTGATCCCGCTCCTCGCGCTGCTGATGAGCTTCGACGCCATCGCGGGCGAGACGGAGCGGGGCACTTTGTCGCTGCTCCTCGCCTACCCAATCGCGAGGTGGGAAATCCTGGTGGGCAAGCTGATCGCGCATCTTTCGATCCTGGCGCTTGCGGTCGTTCTTGGCCACGGCCTTGCCGCTGCGGTTGCGATCTGGAGCGATGAGACATCACTGGCCGGTCTACCGTCCCTGGTCCGGCTAAGTTGGTCGTCGATCCTTCTCGGCGCGACGTTCCTTGGCGCTGGCTATGCGCTGTCGTCGCTATCCCGTCGCCCCTCGGGCGCCGCGGGTTTGGCGATCGGGCTTTGGCTTGGCCTCGTCGTGCTTTACGACCTCGCGCTTCTGTCGGCCATTGTGGCTGACAACGGCGGCTGGTTCAGCACCGAGGCCTTCCCCATCGCGCTACTTGCAAACCCCGCCGACGCCTTCCGGCTGTTCAACCTGACTGCAAGCGGCGCCACCGCTGCGGCGTCCGGCGTGGGCGGTGCGGCCGATGCGATCCCGCTGTGGCAGTCGTTGGCCTCGGTTCTTCTTTGGCCCATCGCAGCCCTGGCCCTTGCCGCCGCCGCCTTCCGAAAGGTCACCCCATGAAACGCTTCCTCCTCTTCGCCCTTGCCTTGGCTGCCTGCCGGGACGAGGTCGCCCAGAACACCGACCCCGTGGCGCTGACGCCGGAGACGCTGGGGCATTTCTGCCAGATGAACCTGCTGGAGCATGACGGGCCGAAGGGGCAGGTGCACCTGGAAGGCTTTCCGGGCGCCCCCTTGTTCTTCAGCCAGGTGAGCGATCTGGTCACGTATTTGCGGCTGCCCGAGCAAAGCGGCGAGGTCCTTGCCGTCTATGTCAGCGACATGGGGGCCGAAGGCGCGACCTGGGAACAGCCGGGTGCGACGAACTGGACCGACGCCACCACGGCGACCTATGTCGTCGGTGCTGACGTCACCGGCGGCATGGGCGCGCCCGAGCTGGTACCCTTCGCCGATGCGGCTGCGGCCGAGGCCTTTGCCGCCCGGCACGGCGGCACTGTGATGGACCTTTCATCGATTCCGGACAGCGCCATCGCCCCGTTGGCCATATCCGAACCCGAGGGCGACGACGACTATTCCCGCCGCCTGAAATCCTTGTCGGAGGGCTGACCCATGCTGACGCGCCGACGCTTCCTTGCCATTTCCGCGGCGCTTGCCCCTGCGATGGGCCTGGCCCGGACGCCCCTGCATGTCGAGACCGGGCGGGCGCTGGGCGCAAAGGTGACCCTGCGGCTGGACCATCCCGACGCCCCCCGGCTTGCGGCGCTGGCCTTGGCCGAGATCGGGCGGCTGGAGCGGGTGTTCTCGCTTTACCTCGCGGACTCGGCGCTAGTTCGATTGAACCGGAAGGGTAGGCTGGACGACCCGCCCTTCGAGCTGCTGGAATGCCTTGGCCTGGCAAAGACCGTCCATGCCGCAAGTCACGGCCTGTTCGATCCGACGGTCCAGCCGCTCTGGCGGGCCGAGGCGCTGGCGCGCGAGGCGGGCGAAGTGCTGGCGGTCGCGGATCGCGAGGCTGCCCGGGCGCTGATCGGCTGCGCATCGGTCTCGCTTGCGCCTGAGGCGATAACCCTGCGTCCCGGGATGGCCCTGACGCTGAACGGCATCGCGCAGGGCTACATCGCCGACCGCGTGGCGGCCCTTTTGGCAGAGAACGGCCTGACACGGGCGCTGATCGACACCGGAGAGATGGTTGCGCTGCCGGATGGCACCTGGCCGGTCGCGGTGCCCTTGGGTGGCCCGGTCGGCCTGCAGAACCGGGCGCTGGCGACCTCGGCCCCGCTTGGAATGACCTTCGGCGGCGATGGCCGTTCCAGCCATATCCTGGACCCACGGACCGGGCGTCCGGTGATTAGCCGCTGGCAGAGCGTCTCTATCTCGGCACCCCGGGCCGCGCTGGCCGATGCGCTGTCGACCGCCGCCTGCCTGGCGGACGACCGCGCCGGGATCGACGGGCTTTGCCGCGCCTTTCCGGGAGTCGTCCTGGAAAGCGCGGTGCCCAGCTAGGTCCTTGCCGCCCGATGCCGTGCCCGGTTTAATCTTCCGCGAGAGTGTCGGCTCCTGGGCGATGATGCGGCACAGAAGGTCGTCCGAGTGGCCCGCGATATCGGCCACCAGTTGGACCCTCAGCGCCTGATCGTAGTCGATGGCCCAGGGCCGAGGTCGGCAAAGACGTCGCGGCGACGGCAACGACCATTTTGCGTTGGATCGTGATACGCGCGTTGGCGCCTTTCCGCTGTCCGACCCCGCCCCAAGAGGTGCCGCTTCTGCCGCATCTGCAAGAATCTGGCCGGATGCTTTACGACATCGCACTGGAGGTCGGGCTGACCCCCGATGGTGGCCGTCGGACCCTGCAGGGGGCCCGCCTTGCCGGACCCTTATCGCCGCAGCTAGATCGGCCATGCCCACCCGTTGACAGAATCCCCGGACGGGATCAGAAGCTGCGGGCACTTCGTCTGCCGACCGGCTCATCAGGGATATTTTGCGCCGTGACCATTCCCGCCGACGACCAGAGCTTTCAGCGTGCCACGGCCGTGATCCCGCGCGGGGTGGCGCATTTCCACCTGTCGGGTCCGGTTGCGACCCGGGATTTCGCCTTCCTCGCCCTGCCACGGTTCACGCTGCTTGCTTTCTCGTCGGCCATCGAGCCGTTGCGCATCGCCAACCAGCTGACCCAGCTGCCGCTGTACCGCTGGCGTCTAGTCAGCATGGACGGCGCGCCGGTGGAAAGCTCGGCCGGGGTGCGGATCGAGGTTGACCAGGGTCTGGAGCCCCTCAGCCGCGAGACGACCGCCATCGTCTGTTCCGGCACCGACGCCAGCCAGGCTGCGGACCGCAAGGTCCTGAGCTGGCTGCGCGACCATTCCCGCAGGGGCGGCGGACTGGGGGCGATCTGTACCGGCGCCTACACGCTGGCCCGCGCGGGCCTGCTGGGGGACGACAGCCCGGCGGTGCACTGGGAAAATCGCCCCGCCTTCCGCGAGCTTTTCGATGTCGAGCCGCTGCAGCAGATCTACGTCATCGGCCGCAAGCATTTTTCCTGCGCCGGGGGTGAGGCGGGGGTCGACCTCATGCTGGCGCTGATCGCGCAGGACCACGGCCAGAAGCTTGCCGATGCGGTGGCCGAGATGTGTCTGCACAGCCGCCGGCGAGAGGCGAATGCCACCCAGAAGGCCGCGTATCCGGCACCGATGGCTGCGCGGAACCCGGCTGTCGCCCGCGTTATCGCCGCGATGAAGGCCAATATTGCAACACCTCTGGACCGCGAGCAGCTGGCCGAGGTCTTCGGCCGTTCGCCCCGGCACCTGGAACGCATCTTCCAGGCGGTCCTGCAGGAAACCCCCAAGGGCCACTACCTCGGCCTGCGGCTAGAGGAGGCGCGGAACCTTCTGGCCGACACCACACTGTCGATCCTGGAAGTGGCGATCGCCACCGGCTTCAACTCGCGTTCAAGCTTTTCGAAAGCCTACAGAAAGCGCTTCGGGACAAGCCCGGCCCGCTACCGCTAGAAACTGCCCTGCGGACTTCACCCTTGTCCGGGGCGCGGCTAAGGTGCCCGCCCCAAGCCCTGAGGATTCGCATGAGCCTGACCCAGATCCCCCGCCTGATCGCCACCGAAATCGGCGCGACGCCCGCGCAGGTCACTGCGGCGGTGGAGCTTCTGGATGGCGGCTCGACGGTCCCCTTCATCGCGCGCTACCGTAAGGAGGTCACGGGTGGCTTGGACGACACTCAGTTGCGGAGGCTGGAAGAACGGCTGGGCTATCTGCGCGAACTTGAGGCGCGGCGGGGGGCGATTGCCGAGTCGATCTCCAGTCAGGGGAAGATGACCGATGCGCTGGCGCGGTCGATTGCCGGGGCGGTGACGAAGGCCGAATTGGAAGACATCTACCTGCCCTACAAGCCCAAGCGCCGCACGAAGGCGATGATCGCGCGCGAGGCGGGGTTGCAGGGTCTGGTGGATGCGATCTTGGCGGATCGGGTGGCGGATCCTTCCGCGCTGGCGGGCGGGTTCCTGTCCGAGGCGTTCCCAGATGCCAAGACCGCGCTGGAGGGGGCGCGGGA
>JAIXSA010000069.1 GCA_027484915.1 Paracoccaceae bacterium
AGGAGGCCGGGGGAGTTGACGGTTTTCCCGTTCTCAAGGCTTACGAAAGTGTCATCCACCGTGCCGTGGTAGCAGCCGTTGAAGACCAGGACTTTGGGTTTCCCGGTGATGGCGCGGGCGACGCGGAGGGCGAAGCGGTTGGCGTCGGTGGCGGTGGTGGCGATCTGCCAGCGGAAGGGGCCAAAGCGGTCGGTCAGGAGGCGACCGGCCTCAAGCGCGGCCTCGGTCGGCAGCATGTAGGTCAGGCCGCGGCGGGCCTGGTGGCGGATGGCCTTGGCGACGGGCGCGGGGGAATGGCCGAACATCGACCCGGTATCGCCGAGGCAGAAGTCGTCCAGGGTGAGGCCGTCGATATCCTGAATCCGCGCACCGTGGGCTTTGGCGACGAGGGGAAGGTGTGGCATCGGCCAGTCGGCCATCCAGTGCATCGGCACGCCGCCGAGGAAGGTGCCTGCGCCCTCCTTGAGCGATTTCAGGGCCTTGGGGCGGGCCCTGGAGTAGATTTCAGCCTCGCGCCGGGCGAAGGCGGCCAGGCGATCGGTCGGAATTCCGGCAATGGTTTCAGCAGTCATGGCAGGCCCCGGCAACTGTCGCTGCGTTTATGCCGGAATTTGATCAAATAGCAAGCGGCGGCTCGTCGTGCGTCTTCGACTTCTCCTCGCGGGGCGGTCAGCGAGGAGCGACGAAGTCGGACGACGAGCGGGTGTTATTCCGTTGTGTCAGGCCCAGCGGCCTTCGAAATCCTCGGGCACGAGCACGTTGTGGGGACCCATGTTCTTGACGTCCCGCTCACCGCAGAGGGCCATCGTGATGTCCATTTCCTTCTTGATGACCTCCAGCGCCTTGGTCACCCCGGCCTCTCCCATCGCGCCGAGGCCGTGGATATAGGCGCGGCCGATCATCGTGCCCTTGGCCCCGAGCGACAGCGCTTTCAGCACGTCCTGGCCGGAACGGATACCGGAATCCAGCCAGACCTCGGTCTGGTCGCCGATGGCGCGCACGATGGACGGCAGCATCCGGATCGACGACAGCGCCCCGTCGAGCTGCCGCCCGCCGTGGTTCGAGACGATAATTGCGTCCGCGCCCATGTCGGCAGCCATCTTCGCGTCCTCGGCGTCCAGCACGCCTTTCAGGATGAACTTGCCCTTCCACTGGTCGCGAATGCGGGCGACCTTGGCCCAGTCGAGCTTGGGGTCGAACTGCTCATTCGCCCAGGCTGCAAGGTCGGCAAGGTTGGTGACGCCCTTCACATGGCCGACGATGTTGCGGAACTGGCGGCGGGGGGTGCGGACCATGCCCATCGACCAGCGCGGCTTTGTCATCATGTTGATGATGTTGGGGATCGTCAGTTTGGGCGGCGACGAGAGGCCGTTCTTCAGGTCCTTGTGCCGCTGGCCGAGGATCTGGAGGTCCAGGGTCAGCACCAGCGCCGAGCATTTCGCGGCCCGGGCGCGTTCGATGGCGGCGTCGACGAAATCCTCGTCGGTCATCACGTAAAGCTGGAACCAGAACGGGTCGGGGCTGACGGCGGCGACGTCCTCGATCGAACAGATCGACATGGTGGAGAGGGTGAAGGGCACGCCGAATTTCGCAGCGGCGCGGGCGGCGAGTATCTCGCCGTCGGGGTGCTGCATCCCGCAGGAGCCGACGGGGGCGAGGGCGACGGGGATCGAGACCTTCTGACCCGCCATCGTGCTTTCTAGGCTGCGCCCGGAGAGGTCTCGGGCGACGCGCTGGCGGAAGCGGATGCGCGAGAAGTCCGAGGTGTTCTCGCGGAAGGTCTGTTCGGTGTAGCTGCCGCTTTCGCAGTAGTCCCAGAACATCTTCGGCGTGCGCTTCTGATGCAGGCGCTTGAGGTCCTCGATGCAGGTGATGACGGGCATGGGGCAGGGTCCTGGCGAAATTGGTCAGTCTTTCTTGCCACCTTGCGGCATGCGGGGCAAGGCCGAGGGTTCGGAAAGCGCAATCACCTGACGAAGTGCACTGTCGAGCCGGTCGAAGCCGTCTTCGCCGAGACGCGAGCGCCAGCGCGCTGCGGTCCGAACCTTGATCCGGTCGCCATCCTGCACCAGGTCATTGAAGACCTGCCGGACCGTATGCTGTGTAGGCCCGACCTTTTCCGCCACGTCGCCCTGCTTGCCACTGCAGCCGATGCAGAGCAGAAGGTTGGTGCGTGCCTCGGCAATCCCGCCATGCGAGGCCGCCTTCACCCCGGTGACGACATTCCATCGCGAGGCCAAGGGGAAGACAGGCGTCAGGCGGAATGGGCCCCGTCGGCTAGCGCCTTGATCTTGGCAAGGACCTCGGCCACCGGCACCCGGGCCCCGATGTCCTTGACGATGGCCGAGCCGACGACGGCCCCGTCGGCCACGCTTGCGATGCTGCGGGCCTGTTCGGGGGTGTTGATCCCGAATCCGACGACGATCGGCAGGTCGGTGGAGCGCTTGATCCGTGCGACCTCGGGGGCGACATCGCCGGCCTGGGCGGCGGCCGCGCCGGTGATTCCGGTGATCGAGACGTAATAGACGAACCCGCTGGTGTTCTGCAGCACTTTGGGCAAGCGCTTGTCGTCGGTCGTCGGGGTTGCCAGACGGATGAAGTTGAGGCCGGCCTTCTGGGCCGGGATGCAAAGCTCGTCATCTTCCTCGGGCGGTAGGTCGACGACGATGAGGCCGTCGATCCCGGCCTCGGTCGCGTCCTTCAGAAAGCGGTCGACGCCGCGGGAATAGATCGGGTTGTAGTAGCCCATCAGGACGATGGGGGTCTTGCTGTCGCCCGCGCGGAAGGTCCGGACCATCGTCAGGACCTTGTCCATCGTCATGCCATGTTCCAGCGCCCGCTGACCGGCCGCCTGGACAGTGGGGCCGTCGGCCATTGGGTCGGTGAAGGGCATCCCCAGCTCGATCACGTCGACGCCGGCGGCCGGCATGCCCTGCATGATCGCAAGGCTTGTCGCCTCGTCCGGGTCGCCGCCCATGATATAGGCGACGAAGGCCTTCTTGCCCTCAGCCTTGAGCCGCGCAAAGGTGTCGTCGATCCGTGTCATGAAGGCCCCCTGAACCACTGACCCCGGATGTGCCACGGGCACACCCGGGAAATCAATGGGGCGTCGGGCCTTATTGGCAGGCCGTGGCGCCGGTCACTCCTGGATCGACTCCAGGTACATCGCCAGCGACAGGATCCGCCCGCGGACTTCCACCACCGAGCCATAGTCGGTGCCCGCGGTCACGGAACTTGCCGAATAGAGGCTGCCGAAGATCGGCATCGGCCCGCCGTGACCGCGAACGCCGCTGCGCCCGTCGATTGTGTGGATGACCTCAAGCATGGGGAACACCCCGTCATTCGCGGCCGCAAGTTGCGTCAGGGCGGGCGGTTCGCTGGTTAGAAGCTTGCTCAACTCTCCGCCGCCTTTCCCGGTGGCGCCGTGGCAGCCCGAACAGGACTCTTGATAGAGCCTTGCGCCGACGTCCACTTCTTCTGCAAGGACCGGGGCCTGGATGCAAACGGCCATGAACACGGCCGGCACTGCCTGTTTCCACATCGTCATTCCTCCTCCAGTTCGATCGAAGCGCGAACGCCGCGTCGATCACCCGAAGTCTGGCGGTCTCCTGCACGGAGACCATGACGCAGGTCATTTCATGATATTCAAAGCTGTGATGTCTTGTCGCAGTCCAGTGCCGGGCCGAGTCGCGGAAGCTTGATCCCGGCGCGGCGCGCCCGTAGAAGGCGCCGACCGCCAATGGAGGGCAGCATGGGTTTCAGGATGGGCATCGTCGGGCTGCCGAACGTGGGCAAGTCGACGCTCTTCAACGCGCTGACCCGGACGGCAGCGGCGCAGGCGGCGAACTTCCCGTTCTGCACCATCGAGCCGAATGTGGGTGAGGTGTCGGTGCCGGATGCGCGGCTGGAGAAGCTGGCGGCCATCGCGGGGTCGAAGCAGATCATCCCGACGCGGATGACTTTCGTCGACATCGCGGGTCTGGTTCGGGGGGCATCGAAGGGGGAAGGGCTGGGGAACCAGTTCCTGGCCAACATCCGCGAATGCGATGCCATCGCCCATGTGCTGCGCTGCTTTGAAGACGGGGACATCACCCATGTCGAGGGTCGGATTGACCCCGTGGCCGATGCCGAGACCATCGAGACGGAACTGATGCTGGCCGACATGGAGTCGATCGAGCGTCGTCTGACCGCGCTGGGTAAAAAGCTGCGCGGTGGGGATCAGGAGGTGCTGGACCAGGACCGCTTGCTGCGCGCGGCCTTGGCGGCGCTGAACGAGGGGCGTCCGGCGCGGACGTTGAAGATCGCCGAGGAAGACCGCAAGCAGTGGCGGATGCTGCAGCTGCTGACGGCGAAGCCGGTGCTGTATGTCTGCAACGTCGAGGAGGCTTCGGCGGCTTCGGGGAACTCCCAGTCGGCCCGGGTGGCAGAGATGGCGGCCTCACAGGGGGCGGCGTCGGTGGTGATCTCGGCCCGGATCGAGGAGGAGCTGGCGCAACTTCCCGAGGATGAGGCGGCGATGTTCCTGGAGGAGATGGGGCTGCATGAGGCGGGGCTGGATCGGCTGATCAAGGCGGGCTACGCGCTGCTGGGGTTGCAGACCTACTTCACCGTGGGTCCGAAGGAGGCGCGGGCCTGGACGATCACCAAGGGGACCTTGGCCCCGCAGGCGGCGGGGGTCATTCACGGGGACTTCGAGAAGGGGTTCATCCGGGCAGAGACGGTCGGCTACGACGACTACATCGCCGGGAACGGCGAGGCGGGGGCCAAGGAAGCGGGCAAGTTCCGGGTCGAGGGGAAGACCTACGAGGTCAAGGACGGGGACGTGCTGCACTTCCTGTTCAACGGCTGACGCGCCGCGCGTGGGCAGGTTTTCGGGGTGAGGGATTTCAAGGGGTTGGCTGCGGGTGTTAGGGGTTTGGTAACGGGTGAGGAGTCGGTCTGAAGCCCGACCTACTCGGCGGCGGCGGATGAATCGTCGAACCTTCCCACCACCGTGCCCACCAACCCGCTGCGGCCTTCCGGGACCAGAGACATCAAGCGGTTGGCCGTGGGCGACGGAGGCTTTACGCGGATTGCGGAGTCGGTCTGAAGCCCGACCTACTCTTCTGGCGGGATGCGGTCGTGTCCGGCGGCCTTTGACAGAAGGTCGAACATCCCCTCGACGGTCAGGCGGTCCCCCTCACACTTGAAGGACATGCCGTTGGCGTTGGTGCTGGGGCCGGGGTAGTCGCTGGGCATCACCTGCTCGACCGGGCCCATGCGCAGGACCATCGACTGGGTCATCGAATGGTCGAGGAACTGCAACTCTGCCGCCCCCGGTTTCACCACCCGCCAGCCGAATTCGGTGGTCCCGTCGCGGGTCTGTTCGACCTTCATCTTGTTGCCCTGCATGGTCGCGGTGCACTGGTTGCCGTAGGACTTGTAGGTGATCGCCCCTCGGCCATCGGGATAGAAATCCAGCACCCAGCCGCCGCCGCTGTAGGAACAGTTGAGCGACCCGCCCGCCATCGCCAGCGCCGGTCCGCCCATGCTGTTGCCAAGGTCCGACAAGGCCTCTAGCGAGGCCTGGTCCGGCTGCCAGCCGCCGACCAGACAGCAACCGCCGGGGCCGAGGTCGGTGGTTTCCACTGCGTAGTCCGCCGTCGCGGGCCCCACCAAGCTGGTCGCGTAGATCATCTGGTTCTGTTCTTCGTCGCAGGTGTCGACGGTTTCCGGCACCTCGGTCCAGCCGATCCCTTTGGGCGGGCGGGTGCGGACGGTCAGACCTTCCGTCTGGGGCGGCGAGGTCAGGACGAAATGGTGGTCCTTGGCGAAACTCGCTTTGATCCGGTCAATCCTGAAGGCGTCGGTTTCCATCGCGAAGCTTTCGCCCGGCGGAAAGACCACGTTGGCGCGCACGTTCGTGGGGGCCGCGATGGGATCGCCGTTGGGCCAGGTCACCTGGCCGTTGAGATAGGCCTCTACGAAAGTGGTCCACTGATCCGGCGCAATCGCCCCTTGCGCGATGGCCAGAGGGTCGCCGTTCCCGGCCGCGCCAAGCGCGTGGAACAGATCGCCCACCCCGCGCGGGCCGGACTGGTTGGCGATGCCGAAGAAGAAGACCTGGGCGTCATAGTTCGCGTCGATCAGGCGACTTGTCAGCGACCTGTCGGCGAACCGGTCCACCCAGCCCTGATGCGAGCGCACCCCTGGTGCCACCGCGGCAGCGAAGTAGTCTGCGGTGCCTTCCATCCACCAGCGCACGTCGTCCCCGTATTCGATGGCGGGATAGGTGGTGAAGCTGATGCAGTGAAAAAGCTCGTGCGCTACGGAATAGATGAACTGCTCGGGGCTGATGTCGCTGCTGGCCTTGTAGAAGGTGACCAGGCATTCCTCGGGTCCGTGGCCGGCCGTATTGGCGTGGGCGGTGAAGGTTTCGGAGTCGACCTGAAACTCCAGCGTGGTGGGTGACAGCATGACCGAGACGTAGGGCTGGATCGACAACCCGCCCATGTCGGTCATCGCGGGACCCATGCGGTCGGCCAGGTTCTGGGCGAGGCCAAGCCAGTAGGCATCGTCGGTGTGCCAGTCCGAGGCGGTGCGGAGGAAGCGGATGGTCGACGTGCCACCGCCGTAGCGCAGCGTGACCTGGCCGATTTCCTCGCAGGGCTGGGGTGCGAAGCTGGGGTCGAAGGCCTGGATGTAGCCGGGGGTTTCGCAGGTGGAGCTGAAGGCACGGGCCTCGCTGCCGAAGAGGGACAGCAAAGTGATCACACCCAACAGGCCCAAGACGCGCATCTGCAAACCTTTCACCGCCAATGATCGGCAGTATGCACGGAATTCCTGCAAAAGCATCCGGATTGGCTGGGACGGGCCGGGCGAGGTGACCGGGCGGTGGTCCCGCGCCCGGTGCTGCGCAGGTCAGACCCCCGCCGGGTTGTCGACCTCGCCACCCATTTCCTTCAGGTCCTGGTAGCGGTCGCCGATGCGGTGGTGCGGGCGGCCTCCCAGGGACGCGCCTAGGGCGATGACCAGTTCGTCGTGGCCGGGGGCGTCGGGGACGGAGAACTGGACCGTGAGGTAGTGCGAGCGGCGGCCGGCGTCGTGTTTGTCCATCAGGGGGATCTGGATCTGTGTGTTCGCAGGCCCGCGCGTGTTGGTGAAGCCGAGGTAGGTCTTGGCCCCCACCGCCTCACGGAAGAAGTTCCCGAACCGCAGGGTGTGGATGAGGGCGGAGCAATGCTCCAGCTCACACGCCGTGCCGCAGAGGGCGGCCTTGCCGTAGGCTTCGATGGCGTCGCCAGACCCGGCAAGGCGGATCAGGCGGTCGGTGAGGAGTTTGCCGAGGGCGGGGCCCATGCGCTTGATTTCGGGCGAGAGGTCCTCGACGAAGCCACGCCCGTACCAGGGGTTCGTCACCACGGCGGCGACAGCGATCATGCGCAAGGGCGGGGTGCAGGCGCGGCCGCCGTCGGTCACGGTGTCCTCGTCATAGGTCACAAGCTTGCGGAGTTCGGGGAGAGACATCTGGGGTTCCTTTCTCAGGCGCCGATCTGGCGGGTTTGGCCCGTGGTTTCGGTGCCGTGGTAGATCGAGAAGCTGCCGTTCTTGAAGTCGCTGGCGTAGCGGTGAAGCATCGCCGCCTCGGCCGCATTGGCGATCTGGGCGGTGCCAAGGTCCGTCAGCGGGACGATGCGGTAGCCTTGCGGCAGGGGGCCGGTGACGGTGCCGTGGTAATAGACGGCATGGCCGCCGGTGGTACGGTCGTCGAAGGCTGCGTAGACAAAGTCGATCTGCGGGGTGAGGCCGAGGTCGGTGAGTTTCGCGGTCAGGCTGTCGAGTGAGGGGTCGGGCGCGAGGGGGAGGCTGAGGCCCTTGGCCGTGTGTTTCAGAAGGACCCCGCCGCTGCAGGCCAGCACGGCCCCGAGGCGGCTGCCCTTGGTCGCGGCGGCTGCTTCGGCAAGGTCCTTCTCGATGCCGATGGAGAAGTAATTGCCGCGGAAATAGCCAAGGGGTTGGCCTTCGGCGGTCGCGAAGTGCTCGACCCGGCCGATCAGGATCAGGTGGTCGCCTGCGTCCGCGATCTGGTGGCCGGCGCAGGTGAACTGGGCCAGCGCGCCGTCGAGCAAGGGCATGTCGGCGGGGCCGGGGGTCCAGGCGCAGTTCTGGAACTTGTCCGGGGTGCGCGAGGCGAAGAGGCCGGAGACGGCCTTCTGGTCTTCCGAGAGGATGTTGACGGCGAAATGGGGGGCTTCGCGGAAGACATCCGCCGAATGCGCGGTCTTGGCCAGGCAGACAAGGAGGAGCGGCGGGTCGAGCGAGACGGAGGTGAAGCTGTTCGCGGTGAAGCCGCGGGGCGTCCCGTCGGGCTGGCGGGTGGTGACGACGGTGACGCCCGTCGCGAAAGCGCCGAAAGCGTTGCGGAGGGCTTTGGGGTCGGTCATCGCAGCACCTCGGTCAGGAAAGCGACCACAGGGCGGTTCACCGCGGCGGGGTCTTCGGCCAAGGCCATGTGACGCAGCCCCTTCAAGATGACAAGCCGCGCGCGGGGGATTTCGGTGGCGATGGCGATGCTCATGTCCGGGTTGTTGCCGTGATCCTCGTCGCCTGTGAGGACGAGGGTCGGCACGGTCAGCGGGGGATTGGGGGCCACGATCTCGTCCACGCCATGCGCGAGGATGCGGTAGAGCTTGACGTAGACCTCGCGCTTGTTGGCGAGGATCCAGCTGCGGGTGAGGTCCATCAGGTCGGGGCGTTGCGCCTGGGCGGCCTCGGTGTACCAGCGCTGGAGCGCGAGTTCGACGGTGGCTTCGGGGCCGTGGTCACGGGCCTGGTCGACGCGGTAGAGGATCGCGCCCTGCTGTTTCTCGGTCCGCTGGTGGGCGGAGTGGAGGACGACCAAGGCCGTGGTTCGGTCGCGGTAATCCTGCGCGAAGCGGCGGGCGATCATGCCGCCGAGGGAGAAGCCGACGATGGCGGCCTTGTCGATCTGCAGGTGGTCGAGGAGGTGGGCGAGTTGGTCGGACAGGTCCTTGAGGGTCGGGTCCCCTTCCGGCGGGGCGGTTTCTCCGTGGCCGATCAGGTCATAGGTCAGGACGCGGAATTTTGTCAGGTCGGGGAGAAGCCATTGCCAGACAGCGCGCGTGAGGCCGAGGCCGTGGATCAGGACGACGGTCGGCGCGTCCTTGGGTCCGGTGATCTCGTAAGTGGTGCCATCGTGGATCATTGTGGGTTCCAGGCGATGACCTCGACCTCGACCCGGATGTCCACGAGGTAGTCGGAGACGAGGGCGGAGCGGGCCGGTGGATTGGTCGGGAAATACTCGGCGTAGACGGCGTTGAAGCCGGGGAAATCGGCGCGGTCCTTCAGCCAGACCATCGTTTTCACCACATGCTCGCGGGTGCAGCCTGCTTCCGCAAGGGTCTCGGTGATGCGGTCGAGGCAGGCGCGGGTCTGGTCCTCGATGGTGCCGGTGGTGAGGACCTGGCCGTCCACCATCGGGACCTGGCCGGTGAGGAAGACGAAATCCCCTGCGCGAACGGCTTTCGAGAGGGAAAGTGTCCGTCCGTTGATGACGAGGGGGCCGCCGATGATCTGTTTTGTGCGCTCCATGCTGTCCGATGTGCCAGATCGTCGCAGCGACGGGTTGCGAATTTTCGTCAGGAGGTGGCGGAAAATCGCAAACATGGCGCGCTGTAGCGCGGCATCAACGGGGAAAGCCGGGAGGACGGGGATGTCTGAGATCAAGCGCTGCCAGATGCTGATCGACGGGGAGTGGGTTGGGGCCTCGGACGGGGCGGTATTCCCCTCGGTGTCCCCCGTGACGGGCGCGGTCTGGGCCGAGGTGCCGGAGGCGACTTCGGCGGATGTGGACCGGGCGGTGCGGGCGGCGGATCGTGCTTTGGCGGGGCGTTGGGGTTCGATGACGCCCTCGGCCCGGGGCAAATGCTTGCGCAAGCTGGGGGATTTGCTGGCGGAGGCGTCGGAAGAGCTGGGGCGAGCCGAGACGCTGGATACCGGCAAGATGCTGAAAGAGACGCGCTGGCAAGCGAAGTACATCGCGGAGTTCTTCCATTTCTATGCCGGGGCGGCGGACAAGATCGCGGGCGAGGTGCTGCCGATCGACAAGCCGGACATGCTGGTCTTCACCAACCGCGAGCCCTTGGGCGTGGTGGCGGCGGTGGTGCCGTGGAATTCGCAGCTGTTCCTGTCGGCGGTGAAGTTGGGGCCGGCCTTGGCGGCGGGGAATACGGTGGTGCTGAAGGTGTCGGAACACGCCTCGGTGCCGATGCTGGAGTTCGGGCGGCTGATCGAGGCGGCGGGGTTTCCGGCTGGCGTCGTCAACATCATTTCAGGGCATGGCGAGGTGGGGCGGGTGCTGACCTCTCACCCCCTCGTCGCGCGGGTGTCGTTCACGGGGGGGCCGCAGACGGCGCGGCATATCGTGCGGAACTCGGCCGAGAATTTCGCGGAAGTGTCGCTGGAGCTTGGGGGGAAGTCTCCGTTTGTGGTGTTCGAGGATGCGGACCTCGACAGCGCGGTGAACGGCTGCATGGCGGGGATTTTCGGCGCGACGGGGCAAAGCTGCGTGGCGGGGTCCCGGTTGATCGTGCAGGAGTCTGTGGCCGACGAGTTCCTGGCGCGGCTGGTGGCGGCGGCGAAGGTTATTCGCATTGGCGACCCGCTGGCAGACGAGACGCAGATGGGGCCGCTGTGCACGGAAGGACAGGTGCGGCTGATCGAGGCTCAGGTGGCTTTGGCGGTGACGGAGGGGGCGACGGTCCTGACCGGGGGTCGGCAGCCGAGCCTGGGCGGGACGTATTATGAGCCGACGATTGTCGACTGCCCCTCGCCCGACCTGACCATCGTGGATACCGAGCTCTTCGGGCCGGTGCTGTCGGTCCTGCGCTTCAAGGACGAGGCGGAAGCTGTCGCTTTGGCGAACCGGTCGGTGCATGGGTTGGCGGCGGGCGTCTTCACGCTGAATGGGGCGCGGCAGATGCGGGTGGCGAAGGCCATTCGCGCCGGGATCGTCTGGGTCAACACCTACCGCGCGGTGTCTCCGATTGCGGCCTTCGGGGGCGTCAAGGGATCGGGCTACGGGCGCGAGAGCGGGTTCCAGGCGCTGTACGACTACACGCGGCCCAAGACGATCTGGGTCAACACCTCATCCGAGCCCATCGCCAACCCCTTCGTGATGCGCTGAGTTTTCAAGGAGATACGACATGAAGTTCCAACTGGCGATCAATATGGAGCGGATCGACGACTCCTTAGACATGAAGGAGGTCGCGCGCCACACGCTGGAGATGGTGCAGATGGCCGACGCGGGTGGCTTCCGCATCGCCTGGGCGGCAGAGCATCACGCGCTGGAGATGACCATCGCGCCGAACCCGTTTTCCATCCTGACCTGGTGGGCGGAGCACACGAACGACATCCGGCTTGGCACGGCGGTGATCGCGGCGCCCTACTGGCATCCGATCAAGGCGGCGGGGGAGGCGGCGTTTGTTGACCTCATCTCGGGCGGGCGGCTGGAATTCGGTATCGGCTCGGGCGCCTATCAGCGCGAGTTCGACCGGATGCGGCCGGGCCTGAAGCAGACCGACGCCTGGCGGTACATGCAGGAGATGCTGCCGGTGATCCGGGAGTTGTGGAAGGGCGATTACGCGCATGAGGGGGAGCATTGGTCGTTCCCCGCGTCCACTTCGGTGCCGAAGCCGGTGCAGGCCGAGGTTCCGGTCTGGGTCGCCGCAAGGGCGCCGATCACCTATGACTATGCGGTCAAGCATGGCTGCAACATCCAGTCCTGGCCGCTGACCCGCGACATGTCGGAGGCCGAGTTGTACATGGCGCGGATGGCCGAGGCGCTGGCGAACAACCCGGGGAAGAAGCGGCCGGTGATGGCGATGATGCGGCACACGGCGGTCTATGACCGGAAGGAGGACTGGATGGTCCCGGTCCGGGCGGCGCAAAGGCAGCTGTCGCAGTTCGAGAACCTGTTCAAGAACATGGGCGATGTGGAGAACGGCTTCCCGAAGTCGATCCCCTTCGATCAGCTGGGCAACCGGGCGGAGTATGACCCGGAGATGCTGAGCCGGAACCTGATGTTCGGGACGCCGGACGAGGTGATCGCCAAGCTGAAGATGTATGAGGCGATCGGGGTGGATGAGTTCATCTACTATGCCTCGCTGGGCCTGGGGCTGGCAGAGCAGAAGCGGTCGATGGAGCTCTTCTGCAAAGAGGTTATCCCAGCCTTTGCGTAGGCGGCTCGTCGATGACTTCGTCACTCCTCGCGGGCGTCCCCCGACGAGGAGACGAAGTCGAACGAGGAGGTTCCCCGAACGGCGCGGGTGGTGCGCTGGCGGAGCGTCTCGATATAGGCGCTAAGGGTGCCGGGCCAGCTGGGCGTGGCTTCCGTGGGCGCCCAGCCTTGGCGGTAGTCGCTGGGGCGACGGTCGAAGCATTTGCGGAAAGCACTGGCGAAGTGGCTGAGGGCGTTGAAGCCGGTGGCGGTGGCGATTTCGCGGACCGTGAGTTTGGTCGCGATCAGAAGGACGCGGGCGTGCTGAAGGCGGACGAGCGTGCCGAACTGCACCACCGAACAGCCAAGTCCCTTGTGGAACTGGCGTTCAAGCTGGCGTTGGGAGAGGCCCAGATGGTGGGCGAGTTCGGGGATGGGGAGCGGCTCGGCGATGTGCGCCTCGATCAGGGCGATGGCCTTGCGGAGGGTGGGGGAGAACTGGTCGGTGCCCTGACCCAGGGTGCGGCGCTGGGGGGCTTCGGGTGGGCGGACGGGGTGGTGGAGCATCTGGTCGGCGACTTCGTTTGCCATGCCCTCGCCGTGGCTTCGGGCGATCTGGCGGAGCATGAAGTCGGCCCCGCCAAGCCCGCCCGCACAGGAGAGGATGGGGTCGTCCAGGGTGTAGAGCTGCTCGAGGAGGGGGACGTCGGGGAAGCGTTCCTGGAAGCCGGGGGCCCAGGACCAGTGGGTCGCGATGGGCGTGGCGGTGAGGAGGCCGGCCTTGGCGAGGAGGTAGCAGCCAAGTTCCACCGCGCAGAGGCGGGCGCCGTCGCGGGACTGGCGGCGGAGCCAGGCGGAGAGGTCGCGGTTGGAATAGTCCTCGGCCCCCCAGGAGGCGAGGGCGCAGATCAGTTCCCCGCGTCGGGGGCGGTCGGAAAGAGGGTGGGCGGTGATGGTCAGGCCGTTCGAGGCTGGGATTTCGGGCCCGTCGGGGGAGAGGATCTCCCACTGGTAGAGGGGTTCGGGGGCGAGGTAGTTGGCGACGCGGAGGGGCTCGATCAGGCTGATCAGGGTCGCCATGTTGAAGCGGGGGACGATGACGAAGGTGACCCGCGTCACGGGGGTGATGGGGGTCCGCAGAGCGGGGGCGGAGATGCGGTTTTCCGTCATGGGCGGCAGGATAGCCGTCGGAATACCGGTGGGGAAGGGTTTGGAGTGCCCACGCGTGGACAGGTTTGCGCGCCCTTGTAAATCAAGGGCTTGGGCGTGGACGTTCAGATGACGTTAACCCTTCGCGGTCAGTACCACATGTCGTCCATCGACGCCTTGCGGCGGGCGATGAAGTCCTGCAGCGCCTCGTCGGTGGCCTGGTCCAGGGGCGGGGCTTCATATTCGCGCAGGATCTTCTTCCAGCGGGTGTTGGCGCGCTGGGCGTAGTCGATGCCGCCCTGTTCGTCCCAGGTCTCCCACGGCTGGTTGTCGTCAAGCGCGCTGTCCCAGTAGGCGGTCTCGTAATGCCGGAGCGTGTGCTGGGTGCTGAACAGGTGCTGGCCGGGGCCAAGTTCGTTCAGCGCCTCGAACGCCAGCGTATCCTCGTTCACCAGCATCCCGTCGAGGTACGCGTGAAGCGCGCCGCAGATGTCGGTGTCCATCACGACCTTTTCGTAGGACATCGACAGCAGGCCGTCGAGGAAACCGGCGGAGTGGAGGACGTAGTTCGCGCCGCCCTGGATCGCCGACATCATCGACATCATGCTTTGCCACATCGACTGGCCGTCGGGGAGCTTGGAGGTCGAGAAGTTGCCCGCACAACGCAGGGGCATGTTCAGGCGGCGGGCAAGTTGGCCCATCGCCAAGGAGCCGATGGCGGGTTCGGGCGTGCCAAAGGTGGGCGAACCTGTCTTCAGCGACATCGAGGAGAAGAAGGACGCAAGGATCGTCGGTGCACCCGGCCGTGTGAGTTGGGCCAGCGCGCACGAGGCCATCGATTCGGCAAGACCTTGGGCGACCATTCCGGCGATGGTCAGGGGGGCGACAGCTCCTCCCAGAAGGAAGGGCAGGTGGATCGAGCCCTGGTTCGCAGCGGCGTAGGTGCGGATGCCGGCTGCGGTGACACCGTCGATGACAAGGGGCGAGGTGGTGTTGAAATTGCCCATCACGACGCAGTTCTGGTCGGTGAACTCGGCCCCGAAGAGGATGCGGGCCATTTCGACGCTGTCGGCGGCGCGGTCGGGCGCGGTGATCGAGCCGAGGAAGCCACGGTCGGAATAGCGGATGTGGCTGTAGACCATGTCGAGGTGGCGCTTGTTCACCGGGACATCGGTCGGTTCGCAGACCGTGCCGCCGGAGTGGTGCAGCCAGGGGGAGCTTTGCGCCAGTTTGATGAAATTCCGGAAGTCCTCGATCGTGCCGTAGCGGCGGCCGCGGTCGAGGTCCATCACGAAGGGCGAGCCGTAGGAGGGCGCGAAGACGACGTTGTTGCCGCCGATCTGGACGTTGTTGGCGGGGTTTCGGGCGTGTTGGGTGAAGACGGGCGGAGCGGTCTTCAGCACCTCGCGCAGCGTGTGCGGCGGGAATTTCACGCGCCAGATGTTCTGGGTGGTTTCGGTGATTTCCGCGCCGCCCTGCTTGTAAAGGCGCATGGCTTCGACGTCGTCGCGCAGTTCGATGCCGATTTCGGCCAGGATACGGTCGGCGGTGGCTTCGATTTTCTGCAGGCTCTCTTCGGACAGGATGTCGTAGGTCGGGATGCCGCGTACGATGTAGGGGCGGTGGACCCCGGCCTCGACGCCGACGCGGGCGTCGCGCATCTTCTGCCGTCCGCCGCGCTGCCGCTTTTCCGGGATGTCGCCGTCGGCCATGGTCTTCGTCCTTCGATAAGTCCGCGCCATGTTATGCCGCACGGGGGCGCGCGTGACGCTGGAAAAGGTTGATGGAGTTGATAAGCTGGGTTTATGGAAACCCTGCGCTCTCTGGTCCCGTCGATCAACGCCCTTGTCGTCTTCGAGGCGGCGGGGCGGCTGGGGAGTTTCACCGCCGCTGCGCGGGAGTTGCGGATGACGCAGGCGGCGGTGTCCTATGCGATCCACCGGCTGGAGGAGCATCTGGGGATCACGCTCTTCCTGCGTGAGCATCGGCGGGTGCGTCTGTCGTCAGCGGGGGCGCGGTTTCATGCCGACGTGGCGATCGGACTGTCGCATATCCAGCGGTCGGCCCGCGAGTTGCGGGTGGCGGCGGAGGGGCACGTGACCTTGTCCTGCTCTACCGCCTTTGCGGCCTTCTGGATGGTGCCGCGGATGGCGCAGCTTCGGGCAGACCTGCCGCAGATCGATTTGCGCATCCAGACCGGGGACCATGACCTGGACCTGGTGGGCGAGGGGATCCCGCTGGGGGTCCGGGGTGGAAACCCGATGGACTGGCCACAGTATTCGGCGGAGCCGCTGGCGGCGGAGGAGATCTGGCCGGTCTGCGGGGCGGGGTATCTGGCGGGGCGGGCGCGGCCTTCGGGGCCGGAGGAGCTGCTGGACCATCAGTTGATCCACCTGGAGGAGCCGTTCCGGCAGGCGGCGACCTGGCGGGACTGGTTCGCGTCGGTGGGGGTCGAGGGGCGGCGGGTGCCGAAGGGCTTGCAGATCAACGATTACGTGCTGGTTGTGCAGTCGGTCATTGCAGGGCAGGGGGTGGCGCTGGGCTGGCGGCATCTGGTCGAGGGGCTGGTCGGGCAGGGCGTGCTGGTGCGGCTGACGGATCATGCGCTGGTGACGGGGATGGATTTCCACGTCATCTGGCCGCGCGAGGCGACGCTGCCCCGCCCGGCGCAGGAAGTGCGGGACTGGCTTCTGGCGCAGGCGCGGGGCTAACGCGCGGCCAGCGCGTGGGTGACGCAGGCGCCGGTCTCATAGTACGCGGCCTGGACGGCGGGGGCGGTTTCGCGGTGCTGCTGGATGGGTTCGAGGGGCAGAGTTTCGGCGGTGCCGGAGAGGAGCGCGCGGGCGGTTTCGGTGCCGAAGACGGTGCCGGGGCCGATGCCGCGGCCGGAGTAGCCGAAGACGGCATAGGCGTCGGGTCCGATGGCGACGATCTTCGGGATGTGGTCGCCGGTCATGGCGATGCGGCCGGTCCAGCCGTGAGTGAGGGGGACGTTTTTCAGCGCGGGGTAAAGGGCGGCGAGTTTGCGGTGGGCCCAGGCTTTGTGGACCTTTGCGCCGGGGCCTTGGCCGTTGCCGATGCCGCCGATGATGATCCGCCCTGCCCGGTCGCGGCGGACCGAGGACATGACGAGAGCGGTGTCCCAGCAGCCCTCGCCGCCGGGGAGGATGGTGTCGAGGACGGGCGGGGGCAGGGGGTCGGTGGCGTATTGGCAGTAGTGGACCGGGACGAAGGCGGGCTGGAAGGCGGGGCCGAGGGTCAGGTGGTAGGCGTTGGTGGCGACAAGGAGGCGGCGGGCTTTCAGGCGGTGGCGGCCGGAGGTGACGGTCCAGTGGTCTGACGTATGGTCGATGGACTGGACGGGGCTGCGTTCGTGGAGCGTCGCGCCTGCCTTGGAGGCCGCCCGCGCGAGGCCGCGCACGTAGGCGAGGGGCTGGATCGTCCCGGCGCGGGGGTCGAGGAGCGCGCCGTGGAAAGCGGTCGATCCGGTGCGGCGGGCGGTCTCCTCGGCGTCGAGAAGCTGGAGGGGAGCGCCCATCGCGCGGCCCTGGCGGTGGCGTTCGGCAAGGTCGGCAAGGCCCTTCGGGGAATGGGCGAGGTGGAGGGTGCCGTTGCGGGTGGCATCGCAGTCGATGGCTTCGCGGTCGATGAGGGCGAAGACGCGGGAGGGGGCTTCGGAGAGGGCGGCGAGGAGGTGGTTGCCTGGGTCCTCGCCCATCTGGGCGCGGACAGTGTCGGGGGGCAGCCAGAGGCCCGCGTTGACGAGACCCACGTTCCGGCCCGAGCCGCCGTGGCCGATGGTTTCGGCTTCCAGGAGGCAGACGGAAGCGCCTTGGCGGGCGGCTTCGAGGGCCGCCGCGCAGCCGGTGAAGCCGCCGCCGATGATGGCGAGGTCGACGGTGCGGTCGGCGTTCAGGGGCGGGGCGGTGAAGGTTTCCCGCGCGGTCGCCCGCCAAAGGTTCGGCTCAGAGGTCAAAGCGGACCCCTTGGGCGAGGGGGAGGTGGGCGGAGTAGTTCACGGTCGAGGTCTGGCGGCGCATGTAGCCCTTCCAGGCGTCCGAGCCGCTTTCACGCCCGCCGCCGGTTTCCTTCTCGCCCCCGAAGGCCCCGCCGATTTCCGCCCCCGAGGGGCCGATGTTGACGTTGGCGATGCCGCAATCGGAGCCGGCGGCGGAGAGGAAGGTTTCGGCCTCGCGGAGGTTGAGGGTGAAGATGCAGGAGGAGAGGCCCTGGGGGACGTCGTTCTGAAGCGCGATGGCGTCGTCGAAAGCGTCGTAGGTCAGGACGTAAAGGATGGGGGCGAAGGTTTCCTCGCGGACGGTGGCGGTCTGGGCGGGCATTTCGACGAGGGCGGGGGTGACGTAGGCGCCGGGGGAGACGCCTTGGGTGACGGGTTGGCCGCCGTGGACGGTGCCGCCGTCAGCGCGGGCGCGGGTGAGTTGGTGCATCATCCGGTCGCGGGCGGCTTCGTCGATCAGGGGGCCGATCAGGGTTCCCTCTGCGCGGGGGTCGCCGATGGGGAGGCTGGCGTAGGCCTTGGTCAGGCGGGCCACCAGATCGTCGCGGATCGAACGGTGGACGATCAGGCGGCGGAGCGAGGTGCAGCGTTGCCCGGCGGTGCCGACGGCGCCGAAGACGATGGCGCGGACGGCCATGTCGAGGTCGGCCGAGGGGGCGACGATCATCGCGTTGTTGCCGCCGAGTTCGAGGATCGGACGGCCCCAGCGGGCCGCGACCTTGGGGCCGACGATCCCGCCCATGCGGGTGGAGCCGGTGGCGGAGAGGACGGGGACGTCGGGGCTGTCGACGAGGGCCGCGCCGATCTCCGGCCCGCCGATCACCAGTTGGCACAGGCCCTGCGGCGCGTCGCCGAAGCGGGCGAGGGCGCGCTCCATGATCCGCATGGTGGCGATGGCGGTGAGGGGGGTCTTCTCGGAGGGCTTCCAGATCACCGGGTTGCCGCAGACGAGGGCGAGGGCCGCGTTCCAGGACCAGACGGCGACGGGGAAGTTGAAGGCGCTGATGACGCCGACGGGGCCGATGGGGTGCCAGGTTTCAGCCATGCGATGGCCGGGGCGTTCGGAGGCGATGGTGAGGCCGTAAAGCTGGCGGGAAAGGCCGACGGCGAAGTCGCAGATGTCGATCATCTCTTGCACTTCGCCGAGGCCTTCGGAGGTGATCTTGCCGACTTCCAGGGTCACGAGCGCCCCGAGGTCCGCCTTGGCGGCGCGAAGCTCTTCGCCGAGGAGCCGGACGAGTTCGCCCCGGCGCGGGGCGGGGACGGTGCGCCACTGGGTGAAGGCGGATTTGGCGCGGGCGATGAGGACGGGCATCTCGGAGGCGGGGGTTTCGTGGACCCGGGCAAGATCGGCCCCATCGATCGGCGAACGGACGGTCAGGGTGCCGCCGGTGAGGTCGGCGGGGGTCAGGCCGGCGGCGGCGAGGGTGGCGGAATGGGTCATTTTCGGGCTCCTTCAAAGGTCGTGAGGGGGCGCTGTTCGGGCAGCCCCATCGCGACAAGCATTGGCCGTTCGGCCTGCAGGTTCTGGAAATCGGTCTTGCTGCCCATCCCGCGCCACTGGGCGAGGATCAGGGATTGGGCGACGGTCCCGCCCAGCGTGGTGCCGGGGCCGGTGACGATGAAATGGTCGGGGGCGAATTCATGGGCGGCGGTGCGGATGGCGGCGGTGAAGTCGTAGGGTTCGGTCACCTGGTGGCCGAGAGTGTAGGCGTGGAGGGTCTGCGGCTCGACCGTGCCGGGCCACCAGATCGCGCCGCGTCCGTCAATGAGCGGGAGGTCCGGTTGGGCGAAGAGGGTGTGGGAAAGCGCAGCGCGGCCCTGTTCAGCGACGGGCGCCTGCAGGGCGGTGTGGAAGGCGGCGTGGTTGCCGAGGCGCATGGGGAAGCGGTTCTGGACCGGGTCGACGGTGGACTCAAACGCCTTCAGGCCGGCCTCGTTCCCGGCGATCACCAGAAGGCCGCCGAGGTCGATGGAGAGGGCGAGGACGTGGTCCTTTCGCGTGGCGATGTCGTCCACCAGCGCGAGGAGCGCGGCCTTTCGGGTGGGGCGGGGGACCCAGTCCTCGTCCACCCAGGGGTAGACGATTTGCCCGCCGATCAGGGCCGATTGCATCAGGCGGCCCATCGTGTTGGCGATGGTGAAGCCGTCCTCGGGTGTCACGGCCCCGGCGCAGGCGAGGGCGGAGTACCAGCCCATCGAGTTACCGGTGACGGCGACGACGTCGATGCCGTCGCGGTCGAGGGAGAGGAAGTCGCCGAGCGTCGCGGCGTAGATGAGTGCGCTGGCATTGTCACCCCGGGTGTGGCGGGCGAGGGTGAAGCGGTCGGCGCTGTCGAGGGCGGTGAGGGTGTCCTGGCCTTGGGCGCTGCGGAGGGTGTCGAAGCGGGCGAGCAGCTTCGGGTCGGGGAAGTGGCGGGAGAGGTAACCGAGTTCGGTGGAATTGTAGGTGCCTCGGCCCGGGCAGATGACGACGGCGGTCTTCCGGGTCATTTGGCACCTGTCAGGGCGCGGGCAGCCGTCACGATCTGGTCCTTCGACGGCATCGTCGCCGCATAGGCCGGACCGGTGGCGATGAAGCTGTCGTGGGCGGTCAGGCGGGCGAGGGGGGTGCCGGGGGCGGCCTCATGGAAGTGCGCCATCAGGCCTTCGGCGACGCCGCCGGTGTGGCGGGTTTCGTCCACGATCAGGATGTGTTTGCAGCCTTTGACGGCTGCGGTCAGCGCCTGTTTGGGCAGGGGCGAGAGCCAGCGGGTGTCGATGATGCGGGTTTTCAGGCCTGCGGCCTCCAGCTCGGGCCGGGCCTGGTGGGAGAGGTAGCAGCCGTTGCCGAAGGTGACGATGGCGAGGTCGGTGCCGGTGCCTTGGGTGCCGACTTCGCCCAGGCGGATGGTCTGCGAGGGGTCGGGGTAGCGGCGCATCCAGGCGCCGTCCTTGTCGGCGTGGAGGTCGCGCATCGGGTAAAGCGCGATGGGTTCGACGAAGACGACGACACGCTGTTCCTCGCGCGCAAGGCGGACGCATTCGCGCAGCATCATCGCCGCGTCGGCGCCGTTCGAGGGCACGGCGAGGATCACGCCGGGGATGTCGCGCAGGACGGCCAAGGAGTTGTCGTTGTGGAAATGCCCGCCGAAGCCCTTCTGGTAGCCAAGCCCGGCGATGCGGATGACCATCGGGTTGGTGAACTGGCCGTTGGAGAAGAAAGGGAGTGTCGCGGCCTCGCCCCGGATCTGGTCCTCGGCGTTGTGGACGTAGGCGAGGAACTGGATCTCCGGCAGCGGGATGAACCCGTTCTGCGCCATGCCGATGGCGAGGCCGAGAATGGATTGTTCGTCGAGAAGCGTGTCGATCATCCGGTCGGGGCCGAAGCGCTGGGTCAGCTTTTGCGTCACGCCGTAGACGCCGCCCTTGCGGCCCACGTCCTCGCCCATCATCACGATCTCGGGGTGGGTCAGCATGAGGTCGGTGAGCGCCCAGTTGATCAGGCGCGACATGATCTGCGGGTCGTCCATCGCCTTGAGGTCGCCTCCGAAGGCCTGTTCGCGGGCCTGCTGGGTGGGACCGTTCGTCGGGCGGCAGTCACGGTGGGGCGGGATGATGGAGGCCATGACCTCGGGGGCGGTCTTCAGGCGGGGGCGGGTGACGGCCTCGGCGGCGACGCGGGCGATGCGGTCGCCCGTTTCCTGGTAGATCGTGAGGGCCTGGTCGGGGGGCAGCGCACCGGCCTGGTCGAGGAGGCGAACGGAGTGAAGGAGGGGGTCGTTGGCTTCCTCGGCCTCCACCTCTTCGCGGGGGAGGTAGGTGGTGGGCATGTCGGCCCCGGCGTGGCCGTAAAGCCGGATGGTGCGGACGTGGAGGAAGGCGGGTTTCTTCCGGGTGCGTACGTAGTCTGCGGCGGCAAGCGCGGTGG
>JAIXSA010000137.1 GCA_027484915.1 Paracoccaceae bacterium
CAGCGCCACGAAGGGGGTCCACTGCCAGATGTCCCACATAACCACGGCGATGAATGCATTTGTTGGGTCACCGATAAAATTGATCGCGTCGACGCCCACCCAGCCCAGCATCTGGTTGATGACACCGTATTTCTGGTTCAGCATCACCTGCGCCAGAAGACCCACCACGGCATAGGTCGTGGCCATCGGCAGGACGAGGGAAAGCCGTGTCAGCGTCTTCCAGAAGGTCAGGCCGGGCCGGTGCAGGACCAGCGCGATCAGAAGGCCAAGCGCAATCTGGATCGGCACCGCAATGATGAACAGCAACGCCGTCCGCCCCATCGCCTGCCAGAAGACCGGGTCAGTCAGGACGGCCCAGTAGTTCTCCAGCCCAACGAACCTCTGCTGAGCCAGTTTGGTCAGGTTGAAGTAGTGCAGACTTTTCCAGACCGCATAAAGCAGCGGTGCGATGCCCACGATGGCCAGCGCCGCGACGGCGGGGCCAAGGAAGGCGGCGACAGTGCGCCGGGGCACGCGGAAGGTCATCGGGGTCCTCGTTCAGGTCTTGGGCAATCGGTCTGCGGTTGGCAAGGCCCCCGCCACGCGGACGGGGGCCCGGGGTGCCCGTAGGCACGTCTCCTGGGAGGAGATTACAGGACCGGCTTACTGCGCCAAGGGCTTCTTGCCGTCGTAGTAGCCAGCCTCGGCAAGGACCGCTTCCATCTTCTCACCGATGTTCTTCGCACCCTCTTCAAGAGTGACTTCACCCAGCATCATCTTCGTGCCCCATTCCTGCACGATCTCGGTGATCGCCGGCCATTCGGCAAAGCGCGGGCGGAACTCCGGCACGCCTTCCTTCCAGCTTTCGACGAGCGCCGGGATGAACTTGAACGTCTCGGCAAGTGCGGGATCGGCATAGGCCGACTGCCGCGCCGGGACGCCGCCCATCTCCAGGTACTGGCCCGCCTTGGCCTTCGAGGTCACCCACTGGATGAAAAGCCAGCCGGCCGCCTTTTCGGCATCATCCGCCTGCGTCGCCACCGCCAGCGAGAAGCCGCCAAGCGCCGGTTTCCGGCCTGCCGGACCCGTGGGTTCCGGAGCAATTTCAACGCAGTCCGCGACTTTCGAGGTCTCGGGGCTGACCACAGTCGAATAGAAGGCCGACCATTCGGTGATCATCGCGACATCGCCCTGGGCGAAGGCGTTCACGGTCTCGGCATGGTCATAGGCGACGATGCCCTCGGGCATGAACTTCATCAGGTCCTGACGGAACTGCAGGCCCGCCTGGGATTCAGGCGACAGCAGGTTCGACTTGAACTCGGCATTCAGGAACGATCCGCCGAAGGGCCAGAGGAAGCGCGCGAAGCTGTCGGCCGATTGGGTTTCGTTGCGCTTGGACTGCAGCGCATAGGCGAACTTGCCGTCCTTGGTCAGCGCGGGGCCGTAGGTGTCCATCACCTCCTGCCAGGTGGCCGGCGGCTTGTCGAACCCGGCGTCGGCGAGCATGCACTTGTTGTAGAACAGCAGTCCCGAATAGTTGTCGAACGGCAGCCCGTAGTTCACCCCGTTCCACGATCCGAAGGCGTCCAGCACCAGCGGGAAGAAGTCCGCCATGTCCAACTCGGGATCGGCCAGCTCGGCATTGTTGATGAAGGTCTCGGACGGCACCAGCCAGCCGTTTTCGGCAAAGTTGCCAATCCAGACCAGGTCGATCAGTGCGACGTCGAGGTCGCCCCCGGCCACGAAGTCACGCACCTGCTCCCCCAGTGCGTTCTCGTACGGCACGGTGGTGTAGTTGACCTTGATGCCGGTCGCCGCCTCGAATTCGGGCAGCATCTGGATCGCGGCGTTATAGCCAGGACGGTCCAAGAACAGCACTTCCAGCTCGGTCCCGGCATATGGCTTGGCCGCTTCTTCCAGCGACCAGGCCTGCGCCGCGCCGGTCAGACCGGCAAGCGACGCGGACGCCAGCGCAAGCGCGCTGACATGCGACTTGAGTTTCATTCCAACCTCCCTAAGGTTCAGCGTTGCAGAGTTGACTTCCATTTGTAACGCTGCACATATAAATGTATCGAATATGGGACGAGTCAACCAGAAATTTACCGCTTCGGACCCGGGGCGGCGCAAGGGAAGGGATCGGCATGGCCGAGGTCAGGCTGTCGGGCGTCGACAAGTTTTATGGCGGCACGCAGGCGCTGCATTCCGTCTCGTTGGATATTGCAGACGGTGAATTCGCGGTCTTCGTCGGGCCTTCGGGATGCGGCAAGTCCACGCTGCTTCGGTCGATCGCCGGGCTGGAGGAGATCTCGGGCGGCACCATCCATATCGGCGACCGCGACGTGACCCGCACCGCTCCGTCCGACCGCGACGTGGCGATGGTGTTCCAGTCCTATGCACTGTATCCGCACATGACGGTGCGCGAGAACATGGATTTCGGGATGAAGGTCAACAATTTCGCGGCAGCCGACCGCCAGCGCCGGATCGGCGAGGCAGCACGAATTCTGCAGCTGGAACCCTACCTCGACCGCAAGCCCGGCCAGCTTTCCGGCGGCCAGCGTCAGCGCGTCGCCATCGGCCGGGCCATCGTGAAGGAACCCAAGGTGTTCCTCTTCGACGAGCCGCTCTCGAACCTTGACGCAAAGCTGCGGGTGCAGATGCGGGTGGAACTGGAAGCCCTGCACCGCGACCTCAAGGCCACGATGATCTACGTCACCCACGATCAGGTCGAGGCCATGACTATGGCCGACAAGATCGTCGTCCTGAACGCGGGCCGCATCGAACAGGTCGGCGCGCCGATGGAGCTTTACAACCGCCCCGCCAGCGAATTCGTGGCCGGTTTCATTGGGGCACCGGCCATGAACTTCCTGCCGGTCGACCTGCGCGAGGGGCAGGTGGTGGTCGAGGGCGTAACCCTGGGCACGGCCCCGGCCGGGACGGTGAAACTGGGCATAAGACCCGAGCATCTTGTCCTGCGGCCCGCCGGACAGGGCCAACTTCAAGCCACCGTGTCGATCACCGAGACGCTGGGCGGCGACGCTTACCTGTACGTACGACTGAAGGGCGGCCAGACCCTCGTCGTCCGCGCCGAAGGCGACACGGCCTTGGACCACGGTGCCGAGATCGGCCTCGACCTCCCCGTTCACCGCCAGCACCATTTCGCGGCGGACGCCCGCACGCTTGCCTCGGGCGGAGTGGCGGCATGAGCGGAGAGTACCTGATCGGCGCAGCCGTCGCACGGTCGGCCAACGTGGCCGAAGTGCGCATCGGTCGCGGCGTGCTGGCCGAAGCCGGGGCGCTTTACGCGCGGCATTTCTCTGGCCCGGTCGTGCTTATGGCCGACGACAGGGGCTGGGGCGCGGCGGGTCCTGCCGTCGAGGCGGCGCTGGCCCAGGCCGGCATCCCCGCGCGCCGCCACGTCATCCCGGCCACCCCGCACCCAAAACCCACGGTCGACCTTGCCGACGCCCTGCGCGCGGTGCTCAAGCCGGGCGAGACACCCATCGCCATCGGGTCGGGCGTGATGAACGACGTGGTGAAGCACGCGGCCTTCACCTCCGGCATTTCCTACATGTGCGTGGCCACTGCAGCCAGCATGGACGGCTACACTTCCGCGGGCGCACCTTTGTCCGAAAAGGGGTTCAAGAAGACGATTCCCTGCCGCCCGGCCAAGGTCCTGCTGGCCGACCTCGACGTCATCGCCGCCGCCCCGCCCGAAATGACCGGCTGGGGCTATGGCGACCTTGCCGGAAAAGTCCCGGCCGGCGGCGACTGGATCATCGCCGATGCTTTGGGCATCGAACCCATCGACGACATCGCCTGGCCAATGGTGCAAGGCGGGCTTGAGGGCTGGCTGTCCCACCCCGACAAGATCGCCGCAGGCGACCGGGACGCGGTCGAAGGGTTGTTCCTCGGTCTTACGCTGGTCGGTCTCGCGATGGAGACGCACGGCTCCTCCCGCCCGGCCTCCGGCGCCGACCACCAGATCGCCCACTTGTGGGAGATGGACGACCTGCATCACGGCGGCGAGCGTGTCAGCCACGGCGCCTGCGTCGCGGTGGGCACGATGGCCGCGCTTCGAATGTACGACTGGCTTCTGGCGCGTGACCTGACCACCCTTGACCCCGCCCGCCGCACCGCCGATGCCCCAAGCCTTGCCGCCAAGGAGGCCGAGATCCGCGACCGCTTCGGCCCGGGCGAGATTGCCGACCGCGCCATTATCGAAACCCGCGCCAAGCATGTTCAGGGGGCCGATCTTCAGGCCCGGCTGACCCGTCTCCGCACTGCCTGGCCAGATCTGTCCACCCGCCTGCGCGCCCGGCTCTGGACCGCCGACCACATGGCTGCCCATCTGGCCCGCGCCGGAGCCCCGGTGGAGGCGTCGGACATCGGCGTCGATCCGGCCTACCTCTACCGAACGATCCTGAAGGCCCGCTTCCTGCGCAGCCGCTATACCGTGCTGGACCTGCTGGACGAGGTCGGGCTTCTGGATCAGGCTGCTGTCGCCGCCCTGCCGAAGGCCGCGCAATCAAAGGTGGGCACATGACCCTTTCCGACCTCGCCACCCGCGCCGCCGGCGAAATCCGCGATGCTGTCGCCGCCATCGAACCCGCAGCCCTTGACGGGATGGTCTCCGAACTCGCCCAGGCCAACCGCGTCGTCTGCTACGGAGTCGGCCGTGAGGGGCTGATGATTCGGGCACTGGCGATGCGGCTTTACCACATGGGCCTGGACGCACATGTGGTGGGCGACATGTCCTGCCCCCCAGTAGGTCCCGGCGACCTCTTGGTCGTCAGCGCGGGACCTGGCGGGTTCTCGACAGTGGACGGTCTGATCGGCGTCGCCCGCAAGGCCGGTGCCAGGATCGCCTGCGTCACCGCGCAAGCGAACGGCAGCGCCCCCCGCGCCGCCGACCGTGTGTTCCTCATTCCTGCCCAGACGATGGCCAATGACCAGGGGGCTGCGGCCACCTCGGTCCTGCCGATGGGCTCTCTCTTTGAAGGCGCGCAGTATCTTGCGTTCGAGTTGCTGGTCCTTGCCCTCCGCGACCGGATGGCAGTGGACCCGCAGGCGATGCGCGCCCGCCATACCAACCTGGAGTAGGCGATGGGCTGGCAGGACAGGTTCGCGCTGACCGGCCGTAAGGCGCTTGTCACCGGGGCTTCCAAGGGCATCGGGGCCGAGATCGCCCGCGTCTTTGCCGAAGCCGGGGCCGATATCGTGGCCCTTGGCCGCGACGAAGCCGACCTGGCAGAGACCGCCAGGGCCGTCCAGGCCCACGGCCGCCGCTGCCTGTCCCTGGTGGCCGAGATGGAAAGCCCGACTGAACCCGTCATCGCCTGCGAAACGGCCCTTCGCGAATGGGGCACGATCGACATCCTGGTCAATTCTGCCGGGATCGCCCACGTCGGCCCCGCCGTCGACTTCACGACCGACGCCTGGGACGGCATGATGGCCGTCAACCTCCGCGCGCCCTTCCTGACCGCGCGGACCCTGGCCCCGGCGATGATCGCGCAAAGGTGGGGCAAGGTGATCAACATCTCATCCCAGACCGGGGTGATTGCGCTGGATGACCACGCGGCCTATGCCTCGTCGAAAGGTGGCCTCAACGCGCTGACAAAGTCGCTCTGTGCCGAATGGGCGCGGCACAATGTGCAGGTCAATGCGATCTGCCCGACGGTGGTGATGGCCCCGATGGGCATCGAGGTCTGGGGCAAGCCCGAAAAGGGCGACCCCTTCCGCAACGCCACCCCCGCCCGCCGCTTCGCCGAACCGGTGGAGGTTGCGGATGCCGCGCTCTACCTCGCC
>JAIXSA010000108.1 GCA_027484915.1 Paracoccaceae bacterium
GCCACATGGGCCCTCACGCTTCGGCGATGAAGGCCGCCCGCGACAACGGCTGGTTCGCCGAAGAACTTTACGCCCGCTTCCACGTCCTTGGCTCGACGGGCCAGTGGAACGGGGCCGACCCCCTTGCCGGGGCCTGGGACACAGAAAGGCACGCCGCATGACCGCGCTTCACCGCAACCAGGCCACGCGGCCCCAGCCCGCCAGTGGCACGAAGCCGCCCTTCCCCTTCACCGCCATCGTCGGCCAGGACGACATGCGCCTTGCGATGACCCTCACCGCCATCGATCCGATGATCGGCGGCGTCCTCGTCTTCGGCGACCGGGGCACCGGCAAATCCACCGCCGTCCGGGGCCTCGCTGCCCTCCTCCCCCCGATCCGCGCCGTCAAATCCTGCCCGGTCAACAGCGCCGATCCCGCCCAGTGCCCACCTTGGGCCGACATCCCCGACGCCACCGTCATCGAAAAACCCACCCCCGTCGTCGACCTGCCGTTGGGCGTGTCCGAAGACCGCGTCACCGGAGCCCTCGACGTCGAACGCGCCATCGCCCAGGGCGTGAAAGCCTTCGAGCCCGGCCTCCTCGCCCGCGCCAACCGGGGCTATCTCTACATCGACGAGGTCAACCTCCTCGAAGACCACATCGTCGACCTCCTCCTCGACGTCGCCCAATCCGGCGAGAACGTCGTCGAACGCGACGGCCTTTCCATCCGCCACCCCGCCCGCTTTGTCCTCGTCGGCTC
The DNA here is from genome assembly GCA_027484915.1 of Paracoccaceae bacterium. Classification (GTDB taxonomy): domain Bacteria; phylum Pseudomonadota; class Alphaproteobacteria; order Rhodobacterales; family Rhodobacteraceae; genus Tabrizicola. The sequence goes on from JAIXSA010000108.1 coordinate 739, forward strand.
CGGCAACCCCGAGGAAGGCGACCTCCGCCCCCAACTCCTCGACCGCTTCGGCCTCTCCGTCGAAGTCCGCTCCCCCCGCGACATCGCCACCCGCGTCGAGGTCGTCCTGCGGCGTGAGGCCTATGAGGCCGACCCCTTCGCCTTCGCAGCCACCTGGGGCCAGGCCGAAGCCGACCTCCGAGACACCATCCTTCAGGCCCGTGCGGCACTGCCCAAGGTCCAAACCCCCCGCGCCGCACTGGAAGACTGCGCCGCCCTCTGCATCGCGCTCGGCTCCGACGGCGTGCGTGGCGAACTCACCCTCCTCCGCGCCGCCCGCGCCCTCGCCGCCAGCGAGGACGCCCCCAAGGTCTCCCGCGACCACCTGCGCCGCATCGCCGCGATGTCCCTCGGCCACCGCCTCCGCCGCGATCCCTTGGACGAAGCCGGGGCCTCCGACCGCGTCGCCCGCGCCGTCAGCGAAACGCTGGCCTGATGGACAACTGGGCGCGCCTCACCCTCGCGCTGCGCATCCTCGCCGTCGACCCGGTGGGATTGGGCGGCCTTTGGCTCCGCTCCCGCGCCGGCCCGATCCGCGACATCGCCACCACGGCCCTCGCGCAAACCCCCTTCGACCGCCCCCAGCGCCGCCTCTCCGCCAATATCGACGACCTGGCCCTCCTCGGAGGCCCCGATCCCGTCGCCACCCTCGCCGCCGGCCGCCCCGTTCACCGGCCCGGAGTCCTCTCCGACCCCGCGCTCCTCATCCTGCCAATGGCGGAATCCGCCCCGCCGTCCCTCACCGCCCGCCTCGCGCAGGCCTTGGACCGCGGGCACCACGCCTTGATCGCTCTCGACGAAGCCGCCGAAGACGGCGAGGGCCTCCCCTCCGCCCTCTCCGACCGCCTCGGCCTTTTCCTGACTCTTGACGGCGACCGCAGCCCCCGCCTCCTCCCCAAACCCATCGGCCGCCGCCGCCTCGCCAAGGCCCGCGCCCTCTACCCCCTCGTCACCCTGCCCGATGACCTGACCCAGGCCCTCGCCCAACTCGCAGCCCGCCTCGGCATCACCAGCACCCGCGCCCTCCTCACCACCCGCCGCGCCGCCCGCGCCATCGCCGCGCTCGACGGCCGCGCCGAGGTCACCGAAGACGACCTTATCCAGGCCACCGAACTCGGCCTCGCCCACCGCGCCCTGCCGGAGGCCGAGGCCCAGCCCGACCAGCCCCCCGAGCCCCCACCGCCGGACCAACCCGACCAGCCGGACCAGCAGCCGCAGGAACAAGACCTCCAGGACCTCGCCGACCTCCTGATCGAGGCCGCTCAGGCCGCCCTGCCCCCCGACATCCTCGCCAAACTCCAGTCCGACCGCGCCAACCGCGTGGCCCGAGGCGCTTCAGGCACCGGCTCCGCGAAAACAGGCAACCGCCGGGGCCGCCCGTTGCCTTCGCGCCCCGGCCGCCCAGACGGCCAGTCCCGCATCGACCTCGTCGCCACCCTCCGCCAGGCCGCCCCCTGGCAAGTCCTCCGCAAACGCCACGACCAGCACGACCGCGCTTTGATCGTCCACCGCTCCGACCTCCGCCTCAAGCGCTACAAGGAAGTCTCCGACCGCGTCCTCATATTCATCGTTGACGCCTCCGGCTCCTCCGCCATGGCCCGCCTCGGCGAGGCCAAGGGCGCCGTCGAACTGATGCTCGCGCAAGCCTACAGCCGCCGCGACCACGTCGCCCTCGTCGTCCTGCGGGGCCAACAGGCCGAGCTCATCCTCCCGCCCACCCGCAGCCTCACCACCACCAAGGCCCGCCTGCGCGGGCTACCCGGAGGCGGCGGCACCCCCCTCGCCTCGGGCCTTGCCACGGCGCTCGACACCGCCCTCCGCGCCCGCCGCCAGGGGATGACCCCCAGCCTCGCCCTCCTCACCGACGGCCGCGCCAACATCGCGCTTTCGGGCCAGCCCGACCGCGTGCAAGCCCAAGCCGACGCCCACCAGATCGCCACCGCCATCCGCGCCGCCGGGATCGCCGCCGTCACCCTCGACGTCGCCAACCGCCCGCAACCGGCGCTCGCCGAACTTGCGCAAGCCATGCACAGCCGCTACGTCCCCCTCCCCCGCGCCGATGCCCGGGCGATTGCCGCAACGCTGGCCTGAGATGACTCCCGCCGCCCTGCCCAACGACTGGCCGTTCAAGGCCCAATCCAGCCTGATCACCGCAGGCCGCCACCGCTTCTGGGTCGCCGACACCGGCCCGCGCGACGCATCGACACTCCTCCTCCTTCACGGTACCGGAGCCTCCCTCCACAGCTTCCGCCGCACCCTCCCCGGCCTGAGCTCTACCTACCGCACCATAACCCCCGACCTCCCCGGCCACGGTTGCTCCTCCAAGGGCTTCAACGGCCGCCTAGGCCTCGACGCGATGGCCACCGACCTCTGGACCCTCTGCGACACCCTCCAAGTCCAACCGCAAGCCATCATCGGCCACTCCGCCGGGGCCGCCATCGGCCTCCGCATGGCCGAACTCCGCCCCGTGCCCCAAGTCATCGGCCTCAACGCCGCCCTAGGCGAATTCGACGGCGCCGCCGCCTTCCTCTTCCCGATCATCGCCAAGGGCCTCGCCACCCTGCCCTTCGTGTCGTCAGCCATCACCGCCTTCTTCGGCCGCCCCGGCACGGTTGAGCGGATCCTGACCGGCACCGGCTCCCCCCTCGACGCGCAAGGCCGCGCGCAATACCTGAGGCTCGTCCGCGACCCCGACCACGTGACCGGCGCGCTAGGAATGATGGCCGACTGGAAGCTGCAACCCCTCCTCAATCGCCTCCCCCAGACGCAAACAAAAGTCACCCTGATCGCATCCGAAGGCGACCGCGCCGTCCCCGCGCAAGTGTCGATAGACGCGGC
>JAIXSA010000032.1 GCA_027484915.1 Paracoccaceae bacterium
ACATGGGGTTTGGCAAGGCGGTCCGAGGGGCGGAAGGTGCGGCGGTAGATGTCCAGCGCCTCGTCCAGGTGGGTGGGGGCGAAGTGGGAGGCGAAGGCGTAGGGGAGGCCGAAATAGGCGGCCAGTTGCGCGCCGAAGCTGCTGGAGCCGAGGATCCAGATGGGAACGTTGGTGCCGGTGCCGGGGACGGCTTGCACATGTCCGGGGGTGTCGCCGAGGTAAGCGATAAGCTCCTGCACTTCCTGCGGGAAGGTGTCCTCTTGCGCCATGTGGCGGCGGAGCGCGCAGGCGGTGGCCATGTCGGTGCCAGGCGCGCGGCCGAGGCCGAGGTCGATGCGGTTCGGGTAGAGGGTCGCGAGGGTGCCGAATTGCTCGGCGATCGTGAGGGGGGAGTGGTTCGGCAGCATGATGCCCCCTGCCCCAATACGCATGGTTTTCGTGTGCCCGGCGACATGGCCGATCAGGACGGCCGTCGCGGCGCTGGCGATGCCGGGCATGTTGTGATGCTCAGCCAACCAGTAGCGGTGGAAGCCTGCTTTTTCTGCGGCTTGGGCGAGGTCGACGGTGGATTTTATCGCCTCGGCGGCGGTGTGGCCTTCGGGGATCGGGGCCAGGTCGAGGTAGGAATAGTGCTGCATGTGCGGCCCTCCGTTCCGGACAGAGGTAAGCATTCGGGGCGGTGGGGGGAAGGGGGATGTGTGCAGCCCCCCACCCCATCCTTCCCCCACGGAGGGGGGCGGGAGGCGCTTTGCGGGCTGGCGGCACCGTAGGGTGAGCTACAGCGCGCCTTCGGATGGTGCGCTGGAGCGCACCCTACGATGGGGACGGGTCAGGTGTTTCATCAACACGGTTAAGCGCACGTTTACCGTTTGCTGTGACTGTCATCCCCGCGAAAGCGGGGATCCATGGGCGAGCACAATTACTTTGTTTATCTGATGGCATCGCACCGGAACGGGACCCTTTATTGCGGCGTGACGAATGATCTGGCGCGGCGAGTGGTCGAGCACCGGGAAGGCAGGGCTGAAGGCTTCACGGCCAGGTATGGCGTGTCGCGATTGGTGTGGTTCGAGCAGCATTCGGACATCAACGAAGCGATCCTGCGGGAGAAGCGGATCAAGAACTGGAACCGGGCGTGGAAATTGGCGCTGATCGAGAGGGAGAACCGGGAATGGCGGGATTTGGGGGTTGAGCTGGGCTTGGAGGCTATGCCCGACTGTCATCCCCGCGAAGGCGGGGATCCAGGTTTTTGAAACCGCAGTCCCGGAGGATTCTGGATCCCCGCCTTCGCGGGGATGACAGGGGGTGCGGGGGTGGACGGGGGCGCGGGGTAGACAGCGGTGCGCGAGGCGTAACGGGGGTGCGAGCGAGACGCGACAAAGACGTGGGGCCGTTCAGTGGAACGGCCTCTGCTTGAACTGGGTCCCCGCTTTCGCGGGGATGACAGTTTCGCGCTGATGACAGGTTGCGCCAGATGACTCAGCTGCAGCCCGTCGTCGCGCCGCAGCTGTTGCACTTCAGGCAAGTCCCGTTGCGGACCAGCGTGTAGTTGCCGCACTCGCCGCAGGAGTCGCCGGTGTAGCCCTGCAGCTTGGCCTTGGTCCGGGCGTCGGTGGCGCCGAGGGCGAAGGTGCTGGTGCTTTCCGAAAATCCGCTGACGCGGGTTTCGGAGAGGACGGCGGTCATCGGGGCGGCCATGTCGGTGCCCGTCGCAAGGCCCCCGCCGAAGGCCGTGATGTTCTGGCCGCCCTGGAGGACGGTGAACTCTTGCGGCACGCGTTTCCGCATGTAGCCGGTCGAGGCGACCTGACGCAGGACCTCCAGCGACTTCGAGGCGGCGGAGTCCGACGGCTCGGCGATGTTGCGTTTGCCTTCTTCGTCGCCGCGGCCGAGGTCGTCGAAGCTTGCGCCCTTGGGGGCCACATGGGCGAGGTCGGTGCGGTCGAGGTAGCTGATCGCCAGTTCGCGGAAGATGTAGTCGAGGATCGAGGTCGCGTTCTTCACGCTGTCGTTGCCCTGGACCATGCCTGCCGGTTCAAAGCGGGTGAAGGTGAAAGCCTCGACGAATTCCTCCAGCGGGACGCCGTATTGCAGGCCGACCGAGACCGCGATGGCGAAGTTGTTCATCATCGCGCGGAAGCCCGCGCCTTCCTTGTGCATGTCGATGAAGATCTCGCCCAAGCTACCGTCCTGGTATTCGCCGGTGCGGAGATAGACCTTGTGGCCGCCGACGATGGCCTTCTGGGTATAGCCCTTGCGGCGTTCCGGCAGTTTCTCGCGGTGGCTGCGGACGATTTCCTTGACGATGACCTTCTCGACGATCTTCTCGGCGATGACCTGGGCTTTCTCCATGATCGAGCCGCTCTGCAGCGTTTCCTCGGCTTCCTCGTCGTCCTCGATCAGCGCCGATGCCAGCGGCTGCGAGAGCTTGGAGCCGTCGCGGTAGAGCGCGTTGGCCTTGATGCCGAGGGAGTGCGAGAGTTCATAGGCCGCCAGCGTTTCGGCGATGGTGGCGTTGTTCGGCATGTTGATGGTCTTGGAAATCGCGCCCGAGATGAAGGATTGGGCGGCGGCCATCATGGTGATGTGGGATTCCACGGACAGGAACCGCTTGCCGGTCTTGCCGCAGGGGTTGGCGCAGTCGAAGACCTTGTAGTGTTCGGTCTTGAGGAAGGGTGCGCCTTCCAAGGTCATGGTGCCGCAGACATGGTCGTTGGCGGCGTCGATCTGGGCCTTGGTGAAGCCCAAGTGACGCAGAAGGTCGAAGGTCGGGTCGGCAAGGCGCTCGGCTGGGATGCCGAGGGTGCCTTTGCAGAAGTCCTCGCCCAGCGTCCACTGGTTGAAGACGAAGCGGATGTCGAAGGCGGAAGGCAGCGCGGCCTCGATCTTCTCGATCTCGCGCGGGCCGAAGCCGTGGCCGATGAGAGACGTGTGGTTGATCGCCGGGGCCTGGCCCAAGGAGCCGTGGCCGACGGCGTAGGCGACGATCTCGGCGGCCTGGGAGGTGGAGTAGCCGAGGGTTTCGAGGGCCGCGGGGACCGACTGGTTGATGATCTTAAAGTATCCGCCACCAGCGAGTTTCTTGAACTTGACGAGTGCGAAGTCGGGCTCGATGCCCGTCGTGTCGCAGTCCATGACGAGGCCGATGGTGCCGGTGGGGGCGATCACGGTCGTCTGGGCGTTGCGGTAGCCGTGTTCCTGCCCAAGGCGCAGGGCCTCGTCCCAGGCGGATTTGGCAATCCCGACAAGGGTTTGGTCGGGGCAGTTCGCGTGATCGAGGGCGACGGCGGGGACGTTCAGGCCTTCGTAGGCCGTGCCGTGGGCGGCCGCGCGGTGGTTGCGGATGACGCGGAGCATGTGCTCGCGGTTACGGGCGTAGCCGGAGAAGGGGCCGAGTTCCTTGGCCATCTCGGCGGAGGTCGCGTAGGAGACGCCGGTCATGATCGCGGTCAGGGCGCCGCAGAGGGCGCGGCCTTCGTCGCTGTCGTAGCCCAGGCCCATGTTCATCAGGAGCCCGCCGATGTTGGCGTAGCCGAGGCCGAGGGTGCGGAAGTCGTAGGAGAGCTGGGCGATTTCCTTCGAGGGGAACTGCGCCATCATCACGCTGATTTCCAGGGTGATGGTCCAGAGGCGGGTCGCGTGGATGTAGGCCTCGGCGTCGAACTTGCCGTTTTTCTGGAATGTGAGGAGGTTCATCGACGCCAGGTTGCAGGCGGTGTCGTCGAGGAACATGTATTCCGAGCAGGGGTTCGAGCCGCGGATCGGGCCGTCCTCGGGGCAGGTGTGCCAGGCGTTGACGGTGTCGTGGAACTGGATGCCGGGGTCGGCGCAGGCCCAGGCGGCGTGGCCGATCTGGTCCCAGAGCTCACGTGCCGAGACGGTCTTGGCGACCTTGCCGTCGGTGCGGCGGATCAGCTCCCACGGTTTGTCTTCCTTCACGGCCTTCAGGAAGGCGTCGGTGACGCGGACCGAGTTGTTCGAGTTCTGGCCGGACACGGAGATGTAGGCCTCGGAGTCCCAGTCGGTGTCGTAGGTGGGGAACTCGATCGAGGTGAAGCCCTGACGCGCGTATTGCAGGATGCGGTTGGTGTAGGTGTCGGGGATCATCGCCTTCTTGGCGGCCTTGATCGCGGCTTTGAGGGCCGGGTTCAGGGTCGGATCGGTCGCGCCGTCCATGCTGCCGTCAAAGGATTTGATCGCGGCGAAGATGTCGTTCAGGCGCGCAGAGTGGACCTTGGAGCCGGCCACCAGCGAGGCAACCTTCTGCTCTTCGATGACCTTCCAGTTGATGAAGTCCTCGACGTCCGGGTGGTCCATGTCGATGATGACCATCTTGGCCGCGCGGCGCGTGGTGCCGCCCGACTTGATGGCGCCAGCCGCGCGGTCGCCGATTTTCAGGAAACCCATCAGGCCCGAGGACTTGCCGCCGCCGGACAGCTTCTCGCCTTCCCCGCGCAGCGAGGAGAAGTTGGTGCCGGTGCCGGAGCCGTATTTGAAGAGACGCGCCTCGCGGACCCAGAGGTCCATGATGCCGCCGTCACCCACCAGATCGTCCTTCACGGACTGGATGAAGCAGGCGTGGGGCTGCGGGTGTTCGTAGGCCGAGGCCGACTTGGTCAGCTTGCCGGTCTGGTGGTCGACATAGAAGTGACCCTGCGACGGGCCGTCGATGCCGTAGGCCCAATGCAGGCCGGTGTTGAACCACTGCGGGCTGTTCGGTGCAGCCATCTGGCGGGCCAGCATGAAGCGCGTCTCGTCATAATAGGCGCGCGCGTCGGATTCGGTGGTGAAATAGCCGCCCTTCCAACCCCAATAGGCCCAGGCCCCGGCGAGGCGGTCGAAGACCTGCTTCGCGGAAGTCTCACCCACTATACGTTGATCTTCGGGAAGCTGCGCCAGGGCGTCTTCATCGGGGACGGAACGCCACAGGAATTCGGGCACGCCCTTTTCCTTGACCTTCTTCAGGACCGCCGGGACGCCCGCCTTGCGGAAATATTTCTGGGCGAGCACGTCGGAGGCGACCTGGCTCCAGCCCTCGGGGACCTCGACGGCCTCGTTGCGGAAGACAATCTTGCCATCCGGGTTACGGATTTCCGAGGTGGTGATGGCGAAAGCCATCGCGCCGTAAGCCCCAGTCGCTTCGGTGGTAAATTTCCGCTCGATCTTCACGCCCCTGATCTCCTTTTTTGCGGCCCAAAGGGCCATTGGTTATGTCAAATCGCGGGAACCATGCGTCTTGCGTCGCAGCTGTCAGGCAACAGAGGTCCGGTCCTGACGGTTGAGCGCCGCCAAGAGGGCCGCATCCGATTTGGATGCCCTTTATGTGGGTCGGTTTGCCTGTCCGCTGCGGCACTAGATTTAGTGGTTGTCCCCGCTGCCCTGTCAAAGTGTCGTATTCTTTGGGGTCAGGCAACGAGAAAATTTCGCGCCAAAGCAGATTTTCGGCTTGACGTTTTTTCGGCCACAGCCCCCTCCCGGCACAGGAAAACTTCCCTTGTGCACGCGGGGAATGTGGACAGTTTTGGGGAAAGTCTTCGCGCAATTTCTGAAGTGCGCCAAATTTCCCAGCAGTCCGGACCGTTTGCCACACGGCCTTCACTGGCCCACAGGTCCGGCCGAACCGTCACGAAAATGATTCCTTGGCCTGCAGCTAGCGCGCAGATGCGACCGGTCGGTTCATCAACACGATTCCCGCTGCCACCAAAACGGCCGCGAGGAGAATCGGCAGTCCCAGGGTTTCGCCAAATAGGAGTGCGCCAAGAAGGAGCGCGAGGATCGGCGTGAGGAAGGAAAACGAGGCCACCGTCGAGGAGGGATAGACCGACAGAAGCCAGAGCCAGGCGATGAAGCCCCCTGCGACGACGACCGAGGATTGGAAGATCAGACCCACTATATGTAGGGGTTGGAGATCGCGGAGGAGCGGGCCGAAGAGCGGTGCGGCCAGAAGCAGGATCGGGGCCGAAACGAGGACCATCCAGAAAAGCTGCATCTCGGCGCCCTCCTCACGCATGACCGGGCGGCGCGCTACGAAGGCGGTAAGCGCCCAGCCCCAGGCCGCGCCAAGCGCGCAGAGGTCGCCGGCCAGGCTGGCCTCTCCGGTGTCGGGGCGTGACAGGATTGCCACGGCGCAGCCGGCGAAGGCCAGTGCAAGGCCTGCGGCGCGGGGGCCGGTGATACGCTCGCCCAGTCCGAAATGCGCGAGGATCGCGAACCAGACCGGCATGGAATACATGATGAGGGCAGATCGCCCGACCGTGGTCAGGTCGATGGCAAGGAAGAGGAACAGGAACTCGGCTGCAAAAAGCGCGCCGATGAGGAGGCCGGTTCCCCAGGCCTCGCGCCGCAGGCGAGGGGGGCGGCCTTTCCAGACCAGCCAGGCCCAGACGAAGCCTACGGCCAGAAGCGAGCGGAGGCCGGCGAAGAACACCGGCTGCAAGCCCACGTTCACCAGCTTGATGATGATCTGGTTCACCGCGAGGAGAACCTGCACGCCAAGCAGCATTGCCACCCCTGCCCCGTCCAGCTTCGACTTGCGCATCTTTTCCCCCTGCCCGTCCTTCCTTTTGCATTGAGCGGAGGGCGGCGGCAAGGAACGCAGTTTGCAGGGCCGTCGTCGATGCCGGATTTGCAGCGGGTCACGGTGCGGAAGGGACCGGTGCGCCTTGGCCTTTTCGCTGAGGTTTCCTTTGCCACGAGGGCGGTGTAGGCGTTCGGACTGAACTGGAGAATGCCATGTCCCCCCGCCCGACCGATGCGGCCGACAATACCCGTGCTGCCGCCTTGATGGTCGGCTCGATGGCGTTCTTCGCGGTCGAGGACCTGTTCCTGAAGCGCTCGGCCGAGGCCTTGCCGCCCGGCCAGGTGCTGGCGCTGACCGGGGCGGCGGGGGCCTGCGTCTTCTGGGCGCTGGCGGCGGGGCAACGCCAGAAGATCCTGTCAAGCGAAGCGCTGCGGGGCATGGCGCTGGTGCGGACCCTGGCCGAGGCGGCGGCAGCGATGCTGTATATCGTGGCGCTGGCCCTGGCGCCGCTGACGATGACCTCGGCCTTGCTGCAAGCCTCGCCCCTGGTGGTGGTGGCCGGGGCGGCGCTGTTTCTGGGGGAAAAGGTAGGCTGGCGGCGGTGGGCGTCGATCCTGGTCGGGTTCGGGGGAGTGCTGGTGATCCTGAAGCCCTGGGATGCGGCCTTCGATCCGACGGGCCTCTTGACGGTGGCCTGCGTGGTGGTGCTGGCCGCGCGGGACCTGGCGACGCGGGTGATGCCTACGCGGATCGGGACGTTCCAGGTGGCGACCTGGGCCTATCTGGGGCTGGTCCCCTCGGGCGCTTTGCTGATGGCGGGGATGGGTCAAGAGTTCGTCATGCCCACGCCGGGCCAATGGGCGGGGCTTGCGGGGGCGCTGGTCAGCGGCCTTTTCGGCTATTACGCGGTGGTCGCGGCGATGCGGCTGGGCGAGGTGTCAGTCGTCGCGCCGTTCCGCTATACGCGGCTGGTCTTCGCCATGATCGTGGCGATGGTCTTCCTGGGCGAGCGGCCCGAGGCGTCGACCCTGGTGGGGGCCGCTTTGGTCGTCGGGTCGGGGCTTTACGCCTTTGCCCGGGAGCGGGCGAGGAAACGCGCTTCCCCTATGTCGTGAGCCGGGGTAAAGGGGCGGTCGAGAGCACCCATTCGGCCTTGAGGGATCCCCATGAGCACGATCATCGACATTCACGCCCGCGAAATCCTGGACAGCCGGGGCAACCCCACGGTCGAGGTGGACGTCACGCTGGAAGACGGCAGCATGGGCCGGGCGGCGGTGCCGTCGGGAGCCTCGACCGGGGCGCATGAAGCAAACGAACGGCGGGACGGCGATGCCAAGCGCTACAAGGGCAAAGGCGTGCTGGAGGCCGTGGCGGCAGTGAACGGCGAACTGGCCGAGGAACTGGTCGGGTTCGACGCGACCGAGCAGGTCGGGATCGACCGCACGATGATCGAGATGGACGGGACACCGAACAAGTCGCGGCTTGGCGCGAACGCGATCCTGGGCGTGTCGCTGGCGGTGGCGAAGGCGGCGGCGGAGTTCACTGCGCAGCCGCTGTACCGCTATGTCGGGGGCACGTCGGCCCGCGTGCTGCCGGTGCCGATGATGAACATCATCAACGGCGGCGAGCATGCCGACAACCCGATCGACATCCAGGAATTCATGATCATGCCGGTGGGCGCATCCGACATCCGCGAGGCGGTGCGGATGGGGTCGGAAGTGTTCCACACGCTGAAGAAAGAGCTTCAGAACGCGGGCCACAACACCGGGATCGGCGATGAGGGCGGCTTCGCACCGAACTTGAACTCTGCCAGAGATGCGCTCGATTTCATTCTGAAATCCATCGAGAAGGCTGGCTACAAACCGGGCGAGGATATCTACCTCGCTCTCGACTGCGCCGCGACCGAATACTTCAAGGGCGGCAAGTACGAGATGAAGGGCGAAGGGAAATCCTTGTCCATCGAAGAGAATGTCGAGTTCCTGGCGGGGCTCGCGGCGGATTATCCGATCATCAGCATCGAGGACGGCTGTTCCGAGGACGACTGGGCGGGCTGGAAGCTGCTGACCGACAAGCTGGGGTCGAAGATCCAGCTGGTTGGCGACGACCTCTTCGTCACCAACCCGCGCCGTCTGGCCGAAGGGATCAAGGCGGGCTGTGCAAACTCGATGCTCGTGAAGGTCAACCAGATCGGCACACTGACCGAGACGCTGCAGGCCGTCGATATGGCCCACCGTGCGCGCTATACCAACGTGATGAGCCACCGGTCGGGCGAGACCGAGGATGCCACCATCGCCGACCTCGCGGTGGCGACCAACTGCGGGCAGATAAAGACGGGCTCGCTGTCGCGGTCGGACCGGCTGGCGAAGTACAACCAGCTGATCCGGATCGAGGAAATGCTGGGCGAGACGGCGGAATACGCTGGTCGGTCGATCCTGAAGGCCTGACGGTCGGAACCGGAATTTTCGAAAATTCCGGTCCGATTTCTTTGAAGAAATCGGCGGGCGCTTCCGACGGGGCGCCCGTTTCTATTGGAAGCGGGTGGGGCGGAACCCGGCCAGAAGCGGGCTTTCCGGGCTGCCGGTGATCTCGGCCGCAAGGTGTTCGGCCACCACAGGCGCAAGCGTTGCGCCGGAGTGCATGACGGCAAGCCAGAGCCCCTCGGCAGGCCCTTGCCCGACGACGGGAAGCCCGTCGCCCGGCACGGGCCGCATCGCCATCGCCTGATGGGCAAAGTGGATGTCGTGGCCGGGAAACAGGCTGCGCAGGCGCATCAGCGTCGCATTCACGACGACGGGGAAAGCCCCCAGCGTCTCGGCATGGTCGCCCTGGTGGCCAGCTGACGCGGGGGCGATCAGGTGGCCCTTGGGGTCTTGCCGGACCTCCTGGTCGGGCGTGGCAAGGACCACGGGGCAGATTGGCGGTAGGGCATTGGTCGCGATCATCAGGCCGGGGCGCTTGAGCATGGGCAGGGTATAGCCAAACGACTCCAGCAGCGCGGGGGTGCCGGTGCCGGTGGCAAGGATCACGCGGTCTGCGGCAATGGAACCGAGGTCGGTGGTGACGCCGGTCACCCTGCCCCCTTTGGCCGTGAGGGATTGGACCGTAGCGCGGATCACCGTCGCGCCAGAGGCGGCGATCAGCGCCTTGGCGAGGAGGGCGGGGTCGGCGACGCCCTCTTCGGGGAAGAAGAGCGCTGTTTCGGGCACGGGGCCAAGGGCGGGAAGGCGCGCGGCGACCTCGGCCTTGGTCAGGCGCTGGACCTGGTAGCCGAGGGCGGAAAGGTCGGCGGCAGTCTCGTCTTGCGCCTCGCCCGTCGCCTCATACCAGAGGCAGCCCTGCCAGGTGGTGGGCAGGTCGGGAAGCTGCTTGGTCAGGCGATGGTGGGCCGCAAGGCCTTCGTGCCGGAGATGGTAGTGCGGGTGGTTGAGGTAGTAGGACGCGTTCAGCCAGCCGAAGCTGGCGGCAGAAGCAAGGCCACCTTCGGCATGGGTGGAGACGATGGTCACGGCCTCTCCGCGGCGGGAAAGCTGCCAGGCCAGGGCCGCCCCGGTGATGCCGGCGCCGATGATCAGGGTCTGGGTCATCGGGGAAGGCTGGCATGGGGCGGGCGGGTTGGCAATCGGCTTCACCGTGCAGCACGCGTCCTGTAGGGTCCGACCATGACCGTGATCTTGCTCAACAAGCCCTATGACGTGCTTTGCCAGTTCAGCCGCGAGGGGGATCGGGCGGTGCTGGCGGATTTCGTGCCGGTGAAGGGGGTCTATCCGGCAGGGCGCCTGGACCGGGATTCGGAGGGGCTTCTGATCCTGACCGATGACGGCAAGCTGCAGGCGCGGATTGCGGACCCGAAGTTCAAGCTGGAGAAGACCTACTTCGCGCAGGTCGAGGGAGTAGTGACCGAAGTGGCGCTGGAGCGGTTGCGGCGGGGCGTGGCGCTGAACGATGGTCCTACGCTGCCCGCCAAGGCGCGGGCGGTGGCGGAGCCGGGGTGGCTTTGGCCACGGGTGCCGCCGATCCGGGTGCGCAAGTCGGTACCGGACGGGTGGATCGAGCTGACCATCCGCGAGGGGCGGAACCGGCAGGTGCGGCGGATGTGTGCGGCAGTGGGGCTGCCGTGCCTGCGGCTGATCCGGTGGCGGGTGGGGGAGTGGACGCTGAACGGCCTGGAGTTGGGCCAGTGGAGGGAAGGATGAGCGCTGCGGAGATCATCGCGCACCTTGGCCTGCAGCCGCACCCCGAGGGGGGCTGGTACCGGCAGACCTGGGTGGGTCCAGTGGTCGAGGATCGGGCCAGCGGGACGGCGATCCTGTTCCTTTTGCGGGCGGGGGAGCGGAGCCACTGGCACAGGGTGGATGCGGACGAGATCTGGTTGTGGCACGCAGGGGCGCCGCTGATCCTGTCGCTGGGCGAGGCGGAAGCGCGGGACGTTCGGCTGGGACCGGATGTGCTGGAGGGAGAGGTGGTGCAGGCGGTGGTGCCGGCAGGCTGGTGGCAGGCGGCGCGGTCCACGGGGGACTGGACCTTGGTAAGCTGCACGGTGTCTCCGGGGTTCCGGTTCGAGGGGTTCGAGCTGGCCCCGCCGGGATGGAGCCTCTAGATGGACCAAAAGGCGTTCCTGGCCCACGTTCCGGCTGATCTGCGCGAGCGGATGGTGGAGCGGTCGGACGGGCCGGGGCTGCGGCATCTCGGGTTGCATCTGGGGCTGATCCTCGGGATCGGCGCGGGGATCGCGGGCGGGGTGCCGGGGTGGTGGGCGCTTTTGCCAGTGCAGGGGGTGCTGGTGATCTCGCTCTTCATGCTGGAGCACGAGGCGACGCACCGGACGCCGTTCCGGACGGTCTGGCTGAACGACTGGGTGGGGCGGCTGTGCGGGGTGCTGCTGGTATTGCCCTTCGAATGGTTCCGCGCTTTTCACATGGCGCATCACCGCTGGACGAACCTTCCCGGCAAAGACCCGGAGCTGGCGGGGCCGAAGCCTGCGACGCGGGGGGCCTGGGTGTGGCATGTCTCGGGGCTGCCGTACTGGATGGCCGAGGTGCGGCTGATGGTAGACCTGGTCCGGGGCCGGGTGACAGACGGTTTCGTGGCCGAGGGGGCGAAGGCCCGCGTAGTGGCCGAGGCGCGGGGGATGGCGGTGGTATACCTTGCGGCGGGTCTGTCGCTGGTCTGGACGGACCTGGTCTTGTGGGTCTGGCTGGTGCCGGTGCTGCTGGGGCAGCCGGTCCTGCGACTTTATCTGCTGGCCGAGCATGGCGACTGCCCCGAGGTCGCGAACATGTTCGAGAACACCCGGACGACCTTCACGACGCGGGTGGTGCGGTGCCTGGCCTGGAACATGCCCTACCATGTCGAGCATCATGTCTGGCCTACGGTGCCGTTCCACCGGCTGCCCGAAGTGCACGGGTTGATGCGGGAGGAGCTGAAGGTGACGTCCGACGGCTATGCGGCGTTCATGCGAGAGTATCTGGCGCGGCGCCCACGGTGGACAGGGTCCGGGACGACCTGAAATCAATGGGTTGGCTGCGAGCGTTCACATATCCTTAAGGAGTTGCGCAAACATTGAGCCCGCAGGATTTTGGTAGATGTCCGGGGGAGGTTCGCAGGCCGCTGGTCGCGATGGTGCATTGCGACGGCGGTTGGCTAAGGGTGCTGGCGGCGGGAGCCTCCGGTGGGGATATTTGGGCAAAGATGAATGGCAGAATGTGGCGGGAGGCGGGGCCGCTTAAGGGTGGGGTCGCTGCCTCCGGCGGGGATATTTGAGCCAGTCTGAAAGGCGGTTCCGGTGCGTTTGCGGCTGTCCCGGGTCGGGCGCTGTCCGATTGTGCGGGGCACAAGATCGGGGTGGTTGTCGGCGGGGGCTTTCGGTAGGCAGGGGGCATGAGCGAGACCCCTGCCCTGCCCCGCGCCGGTGCGACGACTGGCGACAGTCTGCCCGGCTTCCTTTACGCGCTGACGGCCTACCTCCTTTGGGGCTTTCTGCCGCTGTACATGAAGGCCCTTTCGCATATCCCGCCCGTCGAGGTGATCGCGCATCGGGTGCTGTGGTCGGTGCCCATCGCGGTGGCGGTGATCGCCTGGCTGGGGCGGACCGAGGATCTGAAGGCGGCGTTGCGGTCGCCCCGGATGCTGGGCATGGGTGCTGCGACGGCGGCGTTGATCAGCGTCAACTGGGGGATCTATGTCTGGGCCATCGGGTCCGGCCATGCGCTGGATGCTGCACTTGGGTATTACATCAACCCCTTGTTCTCCATCTTCCTTGGCGCGGTGCTGCTGGGTGAGCGGATGGGCCGGACGCAAGCTGCGGCGATTGCGCTGGCAGTCGTCGCGGTGGGCATCCTGACCTGGGAGGCCGGGCGGCTTCCGGTCGTGGCCCTGGGGCTGACGCTGACCTGGGGGTTCTATGCCTATCTCAAGCGGCGGCTGCCCATCGGCCCGAACCAGGGCTTCACCCTGGAGGTGCTGATCCTGCTGATCCCGGCGCTGGGGTACATCGGCTGGCTGATGGCGATGGGCGGCGGGCATTTCATGGAAGGCGTGACCTGGGACACCGCGCTGCTGCTTGGCTGCGGGATCGTCACGGCGGTGCCCTTGATGATCTATGCCAACGGGGCCAAGCGGCTGACGCTTTCGACCATCGCGATCATGCAATATATCGCGCCGACGATGATCTTCCTCACCGCGGTCTTCATCTTCGGCGAGCCGTTCAGCGGGGTGAAGATGGTCGCCTTCGCGCTGATCTGGACCGCGCTGGTGATCTACTCGGCACCGATTCTGTCAGCGCGGTTCGGTGCGGGTCGGGTCAATCCGGCCGACTGATCTGCCCACCGCCGACGAGCGCGGGCGCACCCGTGGTGTCGGGGCCCGAGGTCGCCATCTTGCGCAGCACCCGGACGGCGAGGAAGGCGAAGGCCTGCGCCTCAAGCATGTCGCCGTCAAGGCCCACGGCTTCGACCGGGTCGATCTGGACGGGGATTCGGCGGCGAAGTTCAGCCATGAGGGTCGGGTTGTTGCGGCCCCCGCCGGTCACGAGGATGCGGGTCACCGGGGCCGGGAAGTGGATCTGGCCCGCAGCGACGGCTGCGGCGGCGACGGCGGTCAACGTCGCGGCGGCGTCGGCGTCCGACAACATCTCGAGCCGGTCGAGGAGACCGTGGAAATCGTTGCGGTCAAGCGACTTGGGCGGGAGCGTGTCGAACCAGGGGTGCTTCAGGACCGAGGCGACGAAAGCCTCATCCGCTTCGCCCTGGGCGGCGAGCGCCCCGCCTGCATCATGGCTTTCACCCAGCCGTTCGCGCATCAGGTCGTTGAGCGGCGCATTGGCCGGGCCGGTGTCGAAGGCCAGAAGCGCGCCGGGGCTTTCGGGGCCGGGGGCGGTGGGGTCGATCCAGGTGATGTTGCCGACGCCGCCCAGGTTCAGGAAGGCGACCGGCTCAGTAGCGCCGATATGGCGGGCAAGCGCGTAATGGTAGAAGGGGGCCAGCGGCGCCCCCTGCCCGCCGATGGTCACGTCGGAAGAGCGGAAATCCCAGACCGTCGGCAGGCCAAGCGCCTGGGCGAGGATGGCGCCGTTGCCGCACTGATGCGTGCCGCGGCCTTTCGGGTCATGGGCCAGGGTCTGGCCGTGAAAACCCAGAAGCTCGGCCCCGGAGAAGCGGGCCAGGACCTCGGCATGGGCGGTTTCCACCACCTCGGCCGCGGCCTCGACATCCGGATCGCCGGGCCATTGTCCGAGAGCGCGGCGCAGGATCTCCTGCTCATCCGGGCTGTAGGGGCGATAGGCGGCGGGGCCGAAGGCGAAGATCGCCTGGCCGTCGGTCTTGATCATCGCCGCATCGACGCCGTCCAGCGAGGTGCCGGACATGGTGCCGAGCGCCCATAAAGCCCCGTCCTTCCGCATCTTCCCTTGGAACCTTCGCACAGATATACCGCCGCGACATCCTAGACCGAGGCGGCCATGAACTACCATCCGAAATCTGACTTCATGCGTGTGATGTTCGAGCGCGGTTTTGTTGCCGATTGCACGGATTATCAGACGCTTGACGAGGCATTGTTGAAGGGTGTGGTGCCTGGGTACATCGGGTTCGACGCGACGGCCACCAGCCTGCACGTCGGCAGCCTGATCCAGATCATGATGCTGCGCTGGCTGCAGAAGTCGGGGGGCAAGCCCATCGTGCTGATGGGCGGGGGAACGACCAAGATCGGCGACCCGTCGTTCCGCGCCGAGGAACGGCCGCTGCTGACCGATGCGCAGATCAATTCGAACATCGAGGGGATCAAGCGCGCCTTCTCGCCCTATGTGCGCTTTGGCGAGGGCGCGACGGACGCGGTGATGGTCAACAACGCCGAGTGGTTGGACAAGCTGAACTACATCGGCTTCCTGCGCGACATCGGGCGGCATTTTTCCGTCAACCGGATGCTGAGTTTTGAGTCCGTGAAGTCTAGACTGGACCGGGAGCAGTCGCTGTCGTTCCTGGAATTCAACTACATGATCCTGCAGGCCTATGACTTCCTGGAACTGCACCGCCGCTACGGCTGCCTGTTGCAGATGGGCGGGTCGGACCAGTGGGGGAACATCGTCAACGGCGTCGACCTGACGCGGCGGGTGATCGACGGGGAAGTGTTCGGGCTGACCTCGCCGCTGCTGACGACG
The DNA here is from genome assembly GCA_027484915.1 of Paracoccaceae bacterium. Lineage (GTDB taxonomy): Bacteria > Pseudomonadota > Alphaproteobacteria > Rhodobacterales > Rhodobacteraceae > Tabrizicola. The sequence continues at coordinate 15,168 of JAIXSA010000032.1, forward strand.
AGCGACGGCAAGAAGATGGGCAAAAGCCAGTCGGGCGCGGTCTGGCTGAATGGCGACATGTTCAGCCCCTACGAGTTCTGGCAGTTCTGGCGCAACACGACGGATGCCGACGTGGGCCGGTTCCTGAAGCTGTACACCGAGCTGCCGGTGGCGGAGTGCGACCGGCTGGGTGCGCTTGGCGGGTCAGAGATCAACGGGGCCAAGATCGTGCTGGCCAATGCGGTGACGACGCTTCTGCATGGCGCAGAGGCGGCGGCAGCGGCGGAAGCCACGGCGCGGGAAGTGTTCGAGAAGGGCGGGATCGGCGACGACCTGCCCACCGTGACACTGGAGGCCGGGGAACTGGCCGAGGGCGTCGGGATCGTGCAGCTGTTCGTGCGAGCGGGTCTGGCGGCGTCGGGCAAGGATGCGAAACGGCTGATCGCCGAGGGGGGCGCGAAGGTGAACGACGAGATCGTCACCGACACGGGCCTGCGCTATGGGGCAAGCCATCTGGTCGAGCCGATGAAGCTGACTGCGGGCAAGAAGCGTCACGCGCTGGTGGTGCTGGGCTAGTCATCTGACGGTTGCGTGTGCGGCGGGAACCCTTGTCCGGCGCATCTGTTCCCCATTCCAAGCGAATGGAGGACTGGCGATGCCGACACGGGAAGAACTGGAAACGAAGCTTTGGGCGGGGCTGCGCTCGGAGCGGACGGTCATGCTGGGCATGGTGGACGAGACCGCACCGGCGCGGCCGATGACGGCGCAGATCGCAGGCGATGAGAACCGGGGCCCGTTCTGGTTCTTCATGAGCCAGGACAGCAGCCTTGTGGAGCCTGGCGGAGGTGCGGCCACGGCGGTCTTCGTGGCGAAGGATCATGATCTTTTCGCGCGGATCGAGGGCAGGCTGGTCGAGGCGACAGACCCCGTGATGATCGAGCGTCTGTGGAACCCCTTCGTGGCCGCATGGTACGAGGGCAAGGATGACCCCGACATCGCGCTGATGCGGATGGACCTGGAAAGCGCCGAGATCTGGGAGAATGCTTCGTCCCTGATGGCGGGGATCAAGTCGCTGCTTGGGGTGAAGCCGCAGCAGGACTACAAGGACAAGGTGGCGGAAGTGCCGCTAGACTAAGGGAAAGGGGGCTGCGAAGGCCCCCTTTTTGCTGTCATTCCTGGACGGTGACCTTGCTCATCACGTCCGGGGTGCCGGAGACCTCGCCATTCTGGCCGTCGCCGCGCTTGATCGCGTCCACGACCTCCATCCCCGAGACGACGTTGCCGACGATGGTGTACTGGCCATCGAGGAAGCTGGCGTCGCCGAAGACGATGAAGAACTGGCTGTTGGCCGAGTTCGGGTCCTGCGCGCGGGCCATGCCGACGACGCCGCGCTGGAAGCTCAGGCTGCTGGAGAATTCGGCCGGAATGTCCGGCTTCGAGGAGCCGCCCATGCCCGCCATCGAGGTGTCGCCACCGGCCTTGCCGTACTGGACGTCGCCGGTCTGAGCCATGAAGCCGTCGATCACGCGGTGGAAGACCACGTTGTCATAGGCGCCTTCCTTGGCCAGAGCAGTGATCTGCGCGACGTGCTGCGGGGCGACGTCGGGCAGAAGATCGATGACCACGGTGCCGTTGGCCGCACCTGCGACCTCGATCACCAGGTTCGGGCCAGGGCCGTCGGTCGCCTGTGCAAAGGCCGGGGCGGCGAGGGCCGCGAAGGCGGCGGCGAGGATCAGCTTACGCGACATCGGCGGCCACCCGGACAGTGATCATGCGGTCGGGGTTCGCCGGCGGCTCGCCCCGGGTGATCTTGTCGACGTGTTCCATGCCCGAGATCACCCGGCCATAGACCGTGTACTGGTTGTTCAGGAAATGGTTGTCGCGGAAGTTGATGAAGAACTGGCTGTTGGCCGAGTTCGGGTTCTGCGAGCGGGCAGCACCCAAGGTGCCCCGGTCATGCGGCAGCTTCGAGAATTCCGCCGGAAGGTCGGGGTACTGCGACCCACCCGTCCCTGCGCGGCGCGGGTTGTAGGTCGGGCTGTCCATCTTGGCGTTTTCCACGTCGCCGGTCTGGGCCATGAAGCCGTCGATCACGCGGTGGAAGGCCACGCCGTCATAGGCCTTGTCGCGGGCAAGCTGCTTCATCCGCTCGGCGTGTTTCGGGGCCACGTCGGCGAGCAGTTCGATCACCACTTCGCCGTCCTTGAGCGTGAGGATGATCGTGTTCTCCGGGTCCTTGATGTCGGGCATCGGGGTCTCCTTGGTTTTCGTCGGGCGCGACCGTAGCGGCGGCATCCGCCCAAGGAAAGGGCAAAGCGATGGAAGCGGTTGACGGAGGCGTGATCCCCGCGCCAAAAGCGGGCAGGTTCCAACAGACGGAGAAACGCGATGGCCTGGAAAACGCTGGACGACATGCAGCTTGGCGGCAAGACGGTGCTGGTGCGCGTGGATATCAACGTGCCGATGGAAGCGGGCCGGGTTACGGACATGACCCGGATCGACAAGATCAAGCCGACGGTGGATGCGATTGTCGAGAAGGGCGGGAAGGTCGTGCTGCTGGCGCATTTTGACCGGCCAAAGGGCAAGGTGGTGCCGGAGATGAGCCTGGGCCACGTGGTGGAGGCTTTGGCGGGGTCGCTGGGGCGGAAGGTCGTCTTCGGGGCGGATTGCGTGGGGGAGGTTGCAGCCTCGGCGATAGCCAAGGCTGGTCCGGGTGAAGTTGTGTTGCTGGAGAACACTCGGTTCCACCCCGGCGAGGAGAAGAACGATCCCGAGCTGGCGGCGCAGATGGCGAAGCTGGGGGATGTCTATGTGAATGATGCGTTTTCGGCGGCGCACCGGGCGCATGCCTCGACTGAAGGGCTTGCGCGGCTGTTGCCTGCGGCGGCGGGGCGGTTGATGGAGGCGGAGCTGCGCGCGCTGGAGGCGGCTTTGGGCTCGCCCAAGCGGCCGGTGGTGGCGGTGGTCGGCGGCGCGAAAGTGTCGACCAAGATCGAATTGCTGGCGAACCTGGTGACCAAGGTCGACCATCTGGTGATCGGCGGGGGGATGGCGAACACGTTCCTCGTGGCCGAGGGGATCGAGGTGGGCAAGTCCCTAGCCGAACGCGAGATGGCGGAGACGGCGCGGGAAATCCGGCATCGGGCGCAGAAGGCCGGGTGCAAGATCCACCTGCCGGTGGATGTCGTGGTGGCGCGGGAGTTCAAGGCGGGGGCGGAAAGCCAGACGGTGGACGTGCTGAAATGCCCGCCGGATGCGATGATCCTGGATGCGGGGCCGAAGACGGTGGCCGAGCTGGAGGGCGTGTTTGCGGCCGCGAAGACGCTGATCTGGAACGGGCCGCTGGGGGCCTTCGAGATCGAGCCGTTCAATGCGGCGACCAATGCGGCGGCGCGGGCGGCGGCGCGGTTGACCAAGGCGGGTGGGCTGATTTCCGTGGCGGGCGGCGGCGATACGGTCGCCGCGCTGAATGCGGCGGGGGCGGCGGAGGATTTCACCTTCATCTCCACCGCGGGCGGGGCCTTCCTGGAATGGATGGAGGGCAAGGAATTGCCGGGCGTGAAGGCCTTGATGGGTTGAGTGACGCGGGCGCGCGGGCTATGCCGGGTAGGACATTTTGGAGGCGGACATGACCAACGCGAAGATGACCAAACAGGTGCGGAACGGGCGCGGCTTTATAGCGGCGCTTGACCAGTCGGGCGGATCGACCCCGAAGGCGCTGAAGCTGTATGGGGTTTCCGAGAGTGAGTACTCGGGCGAGGAGCAGATGTTCGACCTGATCCACGCGATGCGGGCGCGGATCATCAAGTCACCGGCCTTTTCCGGCGAAAAGGTGGTGGGCGCGATCCTGTTCGAGCAGACGATGGACCGCACGATCGACGGCATCCCGACGGCAACCTACCTGTGGGAAACGCGCGGAGTGGTGCCGTTCCTGAAGATCGACAAGGGGTTGGAGGCGGAAGCCGACGGGGTGCAGCTGATGAAGCCGATCCCGGAGCTGGATGCGTTGCTGGCTCGGGCGGCGAAGGCGGGGATCTTCGGGACCAAGGAGCGGTCGGTGGTGAACGCGGCCAACCGCAAGGGGATTGCGGACGTGGTGGCGCAGCAGTTCGAGCTGGGGCGGCAGGTCGCGGCGCATGGGTTGATGCCGATCCTGGAGCCTGAGGTCACGATCTCCATCGCTGACAAGGCCGAGGCGGAGGCGATCCTGCAGGAGGAGATTCTGAAGCATCTGGAAAGGCTTGAGGGCCAGGTGATGCTGAAGCTGTCGCTGCCGACGATCCCGGATTTCTACCAGCCGCTGGTCAAGCATCCGAAGGTGTTGAAGGTCGTTGCCTTGTCTGGAGGGCATTCCCGCGACAAGGCGAACGAGATCCTGGCGCAGAACCACGGGATCATCGCCAGCTTCAGCCGCGCGCTGTCGGAAGGCCTGTCGGCGCAGCAGTCGGACGCGGAGTTCGACCAGGTGCTGCAGGGTGCGGTCGACGGGATCTACGCGGCGTCGATCACCTGAGCACAAGCCTGGGTTGTATTTGATCTCGCTGCCCCGCATCCCGCTCAAGTGTTTGAGCGGGATGCATTTTCAGGATTCACAAGCGATTCGGCTTATGGCATGGTGCGCTCAGGCCCCCGACAGAGGGGCTGGAGAAGGCATATGTCGGCAGGTCATTCACAACGCGGTTTAGGTGGGCTGGTCTATCTGGCTTTCGTTGGCACGTTGGGGGTCTACTTCACCTTTGCGGCGGTACAGGGCGATTACGGGATGTTCGCGCGGGTCGCGATCCATGCCGAGGCCGAGACACTGACCGCCGAGCGTGACCGGTTGCAGGCCGAACTGGCCGAGATGCAAAATCTGACGCACCGCTTGTCGGACGACTATCTGGACCTTGACCTGCTGGACCAGCAGACGCGGGACGTTCTGGGCTACATGCGGTCGGACGAGATCGCGATCCGCTGATCCGGGCGTCGAAAGCGCCTTTCCGTGCCATCCTTGCAGGTAGATGCTGTCTTGCGGCTTGCACGGGGCGCATAGGTGCCATGTCGCCGCCCCGCTCTCGTGGCGGGAGATTCCTTTTGACCCAATAAACACCGATGCTGTATGGATGGTTTAACACTAAACTATTTTCTGCACCTGCAAACTGCCTGGGAGGAACCCGATGGCGAAGAAGCCCGACGCGAGACCGAATGTCTCGAAGGAAGACCTGCTGAAGTATTACCGCGAGATGCTGCTGATCCGGCGGTTTGAGGAAAAGGCGGGGCAGCTTTACGGGATGGGCCTGATCGGGGGGTTCTGCCACCTCTATATCGGGCAGGAAGCGGTGGTCGTGGGCTTGGAAGCGGCGGCCAAGGAAGGTGACAAGCGCGTCACCAGCTACCGCGACCACGGACACATGCTGGCCTGCGGGATGGACGCGAAGGGCGTGATGGCGGAGCTCACGGGCCGCATCGGGGGCTATTCCAAGGGCAAGGGCGGCTCGATGCACATGTTCTCGAAAGAGAAACATTTCTACGGCGGACACGGGATTGTTGGCGCTCAGGTGCCGCTGGGGGCGGGTCTCGCGTTCGCGGACAAGTACCTCGGCAATGACAACGTGACCTTCACCTATTTTGGCGATGGCGCGGCGAACCAGGGCCAGGTCTATGAGACCTACAACATGGCCGAGCTTTGGCAGCTGCCGGTGATCTTCGTGATCGAGAACAACGGCTATGCGATGGGCACCAGCGTCAAGCGGTCGACCAAGTCGACGACGCTGTTCGGGCGTGGCCTCGCCTATGGCATTCCCGGCGAGCAGGTCGACGGGATGGACGTGCTGGCGGTGAAGGCCGCGGGCGAGAAGGCCGTGGCGCACTGCCGGGCGGGCAAGGGCCCGTATATCCTGGAGATGATGACCTACCGCTATCGCGGCCATTCCATGTCGGACCCCGCCAAGTATCGGACCCGGGAAGAGGTGGAAAAGATGCGCAGCGAAAAGGACGCCATCGAACATGTGCGCGATCTGCTGTTGCAGGGCGGCCTTGCGTCGGATGACGATCTGAAGGCCATCGACAAAGAGATCAAGGCGACGGTCAACGAAAGTGCCGAATTCGCCAAGGAAAGCCCGGAGCCGCCGCTGGACGAGCTTTGGACGGATATCTACGCGTAAGGGGGGGAAAGAGAATGGCAACGCAAGTTCTGATGCCCGCGCTTTCTCCGACGATGGAGGAAGGCACGCTGGCCAAATGGCTGGTGAAAGAAGGCGACAAGGTCAAATCCGGCCAGATCATAGCCGAGATCGAGACCGACAAGGCGACGATGGAGTTTGAGGCGGTCGATGAAGGCATCGTCGGCAAGCTGCTTGTGTCTGAAGGCACGGCAGGGGTGAAGGTGAACACGCCCATCGCCACGATGGTGGAAGAGGGGGAATCGGCAGATGCAGCCCC
>JAIXSA010000075.1 GCA_027484915.1 Paracoccaceae bacterium
CGATGAGAGGATGACCTCGGTCGTGGCGCGGTGGGTGGTTTCCGTGGTCTGGACGCCGACCGCCCTGCCCTTTTCGACGACGATCCGCAGGACCTGCTGACCGGTCTTCACCGTCAGGTTGGGGCGGCCCAGCGCCGGTTTCAGGAAAGCGGTGGCGGTGGAGGAGCGACGGTACCAGCGCTGGGTCAGCTGGTAGTAGCCGAGGCCGTCCTGCGCCTCTCCGGTGAAGTCGCGGTTGCGGGGGATGCCGATTTCGGCCCCGGCGGCGAAGAAGGCCTCGCAGATCGGCAGGGGGGCGCGGGGCTGGCTGACGCCCAAGGGGCCGTCCTTGCCGTGATAGCGGTTTTCAAAGCTGTCGTTGTGTTCGGACTTGCGGAAGTAGGGCAGCACATCCTCATACCCCCAGCCGGGGCAGCCCATCTGGCGCCAGTCGTCGTAGTCCTGGGCGTTGCCGCGGGTGTAGAGCTGGGCGTTGATTGAGGAGCCGCCGCCGATCACCTTGGCCTGGGTGTAGCGGATCTGCATGCCCTTCATGTGGCGCTGCGGAACGGTCTGCCAGCCCCAGGAGCCAATCCCCTTGGTCATTTTCGCGAAGCCTGCGGGGAGGTGGTAGAACGGATGGCGGTCGCGGCCCCCGGCCTCCAGCAGGAGGACCTTTGCTGCGGGGTTTTCCGTGAGGCGGGCTGCTAGGACGCATCCCGCACTGCCGCCACCGATGATGATGTAGTCGTAGGTCATTGGAGTGCCTCGGTTCGGCCGGGGGACCGGAATTTTCGAAAATTCCGGGCAAAAGTTTTCGAAAACTTTTGCGGTGCGCGGGGTGGATGCAGCATCGCCTAGAGCCTTTCGATGGAGAGGCCGCCGTCGACCGGGATCACCGCGCCGGTGGCGAAGGCAAGCTGGCCGGTCACGAGGGGGATAACGGCCTGGCCGATGTCGGAGGGCTGGCCCCAGCGGCCTGCGGGGACGAGGCCTGACGCGATGCGGGCGTCGTATTTGTCCTTCACGGCTGCGGTCATGCCGGTTTCGATGATGCCGGGGCGCAGTTCAAAGACGCCGATGTTGTGTGGGGCGAGGCGCAGGGCGAGGGTCTGGGCGGCCATCGACGCAGCGGCCTTGGAGATGCAGTAGTCGGCGCGTTCCGGGCTGGCCATCCGGGCCGAGACCGAGGTGATGAAGGTGATGGAGCGATAATTTTCGGCCGGTGTGGTGAGCATCCGTCTGGCGACCTGTTGGGCAAGGAAGAAGCTGCCCTTGAGGTTGATGTCTAGGATCCAGTCGAGGTTATCGGGCGTAAGCTCCAAGAGGTCGCCGCGGACTTTTGCGGCAACTCCGGCATTCAGGATCAGGGCATTGATAGGGCCCTGAGCGGCCTCGATACGGTCGAGGAGCGCGGGGATCGCTGTCAGGTCGGCCAGGTCGTGCTGGTAGTAGCGGGCATCGGGGCCGAAGGCTTGCAGGGCTGCGACGGCCTCAGCCTCGGGCGGGAGGGAGGCGATTGCGAGGCGGAAGCCTTGCTTTGCAAGGGCTTCGGCGATGCCAAGGCCGATGCCTTGCTGGCCGCCGGTGACAAGGGCGAGCGGTTTCATGCGGCCCTCGCGATATGGTCTCCGGCGCGGAGGGCGAGCGCGGCGATGGTGAGCGAGGGGTTCACGGCGGCAGAGGTCGGCAGGACCGAGGCGTCGCCGATATAGAGGTTGTCGAGGTCATGCGCCTTGAGGTTCGGGTCCACGACCGAGGTCGCCGGGTCCGCGCCCATGCGGTTGGTGCCGCATTGGTGGGAGGGTTTGGATTTGGGGAAGCCTCGGGACAGGGTGATGGGCCAACCGGCATTGCGCATGGCCTGCTTGAGGCGTTGGACCAGCAGGTCGTGGGCTTTCGTGTTGGTCTTCTTCCAGTCGAGAACGACCTCTCCATTCCGCCAGAACACGCGGGAGGTGGGGTCGGGCAGGTCCTCGGACATGGCCATGATGTGGATCGAGCGGTCGGCAATGTGGTGGGAGAGCCAGAGCGGCAAGCCTGATTCCCCGGCAAGGATCGGGCCGGTGATGCGGCCAAGCATCTGGATGTTGCCGAGGGGTTCGCCGTTCGGGCCGCCACTCAGGTAGAAGTCGTTGATCTGGATGGTTTTCTCGTAGGTCGTGCGGTTCCGGCGGAAGGGGTTGTAGGCGACCATCCCGGTCAGGTTGTGGTTCATGAAGTTGCGGCCGACCTGGTCGGAACGGTTGGCAAGGCCCGTGGGGTGGTCGTCGTTGGCGCTGGCCAGAAGGAGGGCGGAGGAGAGGATGGCTCCAGCTGACAGGACAACGATGGGTGCCGAAAGGGTTTCGCGGGTGCCGAAGCGTTCGACTTCGATGCCGGCGACGCGGCGGCCTTTGGCAAGGAGGCGGATGACTTTCGTGTTGGTCTGGAGGGTTACGTTTGGGTGTTTGAGAGCTTCGGCGAGCGCGCAGGATTCGGCGTCGGATTTGGCTCCCGTCGTGCAGGGGAAGGCGTCCCAGCCGGTTCTCGCGCGTTTGAGCCAGGCGTCGATGTCGACGCCAAGCGGAAGGGCGGAGACGTGGAGCCCTTGCGCCTGGAAGGCGGCGCGGAGGCGTTGGATGTCGGGCTCATCGGAGACCGGGGGGAAGGGATAGGGGGCGGAATGGGGGGGCTCGGTGGGGTCGTTCGCCACGTCGCCCCGTACGCGGTAGAGGGTTTCGGCTTTCGAGTACCAGGGTTCGAGGTCGGCGTAGGCGATGGGCCAGCCGGGGGTCGTGCCTTCCATGTGGCGGAGGGGGCGAAAGTCCTCGGCCCGGTAGCGGAGGAGGACCGCGCCGTAGAACTTGGTGTTGCCGCCGACATAGGCGTAGTTGCCGGGGTGGAGGGGTTCGCCGGTGATGTCGCGCCAGGTCTCGTTCGGCTTGAAGTGGCCGCGCTGGAAGATGGCGGCGGGGTCGCGGGCCTCCGGGCTGTCTTTCAGGTAATCGCCGCGCTCCAGGATCAGGATGCGGCGGCCGGTGGGCGCGAGCGCGGCGGCGAGGGTCGCGCCGCCCATGCCGGAGCCGATGATGATGACGTCAGGTTGCATTCAGGGGGTGATCCGTTCCTCGGTTGCCGGATCGAAGGCTACAGCCTTTTCCATGTTGATGGCGAAGTCGAATTTCTGGCCCGGTTCGACGGAGGCATCGGCGCGCATCCGGGCGATGGCGTCCTTGCCGGAGAGGGTCATGGTGACGAAGGTGTCTGACCCTGCTGGTTCGGTGACGGTCACGCGGTTGGTGAAGGGCTGGATGTTCTGCGACTTGCGGTCGGCACCTTCGGGGTCGGTGATCGCCTCGGGGCGGATGCCGAGAAGGATGTTCTTGCCCTCCCATGCCGCGAGGTTGGCCTGGGAGAAGCGCAGGCGGTGGACCCCGCCGTCGGCATCGGTGAGGGCGGCGTGGGGGTGGCCGTTTTCCATGACGACGGTCGCGGGGACGATGTTCATGGCAGGCGAGCCCATGAAGGTCGCGACGAAGAGGTTCGCGGGGGTGTCGTAGATTTCCTTGGGCGTGCCAAGCTGCTGGACGTGGCCCTTGTTCATGACGGCGATGCGGGTGGAGAGCGTAAGGGCCTCGATCTGGTCATGGGTGACGTAGACGATGGTGGTCTTGAGCTTCTGGTGGAGCTTCTTGATCTCGGTCCGCATGTCGACCCTCAGCTTCGCATCGAGGTTTGAGAGCGGTTCGTCGAAGAGGAAGACGTCGGGGTTGCGGACCAGGGCGCGGCCCATCGCGACGCGCTGGCGCTGGCCGCCGGAGAGCTGGCCGGGCTTGCGGTCGAGGAGGTGGTCGATCTGGAGGAGCTTGGCCACGTCGGCGAGGGCGCGGTCGCGTTCGGGTTTGGGGACGCCGTGCATCTCCAGCCCGAAGGTCATGTTCTGGCCGACGGTCATATTGGGGTAAAGCGCGTAAGACTGGAACACCATCGCAATGTTGCGCTTGGACGGGTGGACGCCGTTCACGACGCGGCCCTTGATGGCGATTTCGCCGCCCGAGATGCCTTCCAGCCCCGCGATCATGTTCAGAAGCGTGGACTTCCCGCAGCCCGATGGGCCGACGAGGACAAGGAACTCTCCCTCCTCGACCGCGATGTCGATGCGGTGCAGAACCTCCACCGGCCCGTAGGATTTGGTGACGTTGCGGATGTCGAGAAAGCCCATTGGGTCAGCCTTTCACAGAGCCCGCCATCAGCCCGCGCACGAAGTAGCGGCCTGCGACGATGTAGACGAAGAGGGTGGGAAGGGCGGCAAGGATCGCGCCCGCGAAGTGGACGTTGTATTCCTTCACTCCGGTCGAGGACTGGACGAGGTTGTTGAGCGCCACAGTCATCGGCTGCGAGGTGCCGCCGAAGGAGACACCGAAGAGGAAGTCGTTCCAGATGTTGGTGAATTGCCAGATGACCGACACGACGGCGATGGGGCCGCTGACGGGCAATAGGATGCGCCAGAAGATGCGGAAGAACCCTGCCCCGTCGATCATCGCGGCGCGGACAAGCTCGGTGGGGAACGAGGCGTAGTAGTTGCGGAAGTAAAGCGTGGTGAAGCCGATCCCGTAGACGACGTGGACGAGGATCAGGCCGGAGACGCTGCCTGCGAGGCCAAGCTTGCCCAGGACCACGGCCATCGGGATCAGCACGATCTGGAACGGGATGAAGCAGGAAAACAGCATCAGCCCGAAGACCCAGGTATCGCCCCGGAAGCGCCATTTGGTCAGGACGTAGCCGTTGAGCGCCCCGACGATGGTCGAAATGGCGACGGCGGGAACGACCATAAGGATCGAGTTCAGGAAGTAGGGCTTGAGGCCCGTCGGTTCGACGCCGATCTGGGCGGTGGACCAGGCCGAGCGCCAGGGGTCGAGCGTCCAGGTGGAGGGCAACGCCATCATGTTGCCGCCGGTGATCTCGGCCAGCGGTTTGAGGGAGTTCACGCCCATCACGTAGAGGGGCAAGAGGTAGAAGAGCGCGAAAAGGATCAGGACCAGGTAGATGAAGGCCCGTGTGATGCGGCCGGTGGAGACGGCAGTGTCCTGGGTCACGGCAGCCATCACTTCTTCTCCTTCAGCTCGGCGTAGAGGTAGGGGACCATGATCGCGGCGATGGTCATCAGCATGATCACGGCAGAGGAGGCGCCGATGCCCATCTGGTTCCGCGTGAAGGTGTAGGAGTACATGAAGGTCGCGGGCATTTCGGTCGCGCGGCCCGGCCCGCCGCCGGTCAGCGCGATGACGAGGTCATAGGACTTGATCGCGAGGTGGGAGAGGATGACGAAGGCCGACAGGAAGGCGGGGCGGAGGAGCGGGATCACGATCCGCCGGTAAAGCTGCCAGTTTGAGGCGCCGTCGATCTGGGCGGCCTTCAGGATCTCGTTGTCGATGCCGCGCAGGCCCGCGAGGAACATCGCCATCACGAAGCCCGAGGTCTGCCAGACAGCGGCGATGACGATGGTGTAAAGCGCCATCTCGCCGTCCTTGATCCAAGTGAACGAGAAGCTTTCCCATCCCCACTGGTGCATGATCCGCTCAAGTCCGATGCCGGGGTCGAGGAACCATTTCCAGGCGGTGCCGGTCACGATGAACGACAGCGCCATCGGGTAAAGGTAGATCGGGCGCAGCACGCCCTCGCCCCGGATCTTCTGGTCAAGGAAGATGGCCAGCATCAGACCGATGACGGTGCAGATGACGATGTAAAGCGTGGCGAAGATCGCGATGTTGGTGATCGCGGTGGTCCAGGCAGGAAGGGCGAAGAGCTTTTCATAGTTCGAAAAGCCGACCCAGTCGTATTTGGGCAGCATCTTCGAGCCGGTGAACGACAGGACCACGGTGAAGAGGATGAAACCGTAAACGAAGAGGAGCGTCACGGCGAAGGAGGGAGCAAGGACGAGCTTCGGCAGCCAGTCCTGCAAGCGTGTGCGGAAATCGGCCTCGGTCGTGGCCATTGGTCCCTCCCGTTGATCCTGGTGGCCAAAATCCTTGAGTAAGGATCTTGACAAATTCCTTGCTTAAGGAATTTGGGGTGGGGGGCAGCGATGCCGCCCCCCGGTAGTCGCTGACTGCGTGTCAGCTACTGCTTCGGCCAGCGCGGCAGCGGCAGCGGCACCATCGGCGTATTCACCGTTGAAGGCCGCAGTGATCACGTCATAGGTTGCGTTCTTCACCGCCGCCGGGGCTGCGTGGCCATGCGCCATCGAGCCGTAGAGCGTGCCGTTGGTGTTGGCCTCGGCCAGATCGGCCATGCCCTTCTTGCCGCAGTCGTCGAAGGCCTCGTTCGACACGTCGGTCCGCGCCGGGACCGAGCCCTTGACCACGTTGAAGGCCGACTGGAAGGCCGGGTCCATGATCGCCTTGGCCATCGCGACCTGGGCTTCCTGGGCAGCCGGGTCGGCCTGATTGAACATCGCGAACTGGTCGGAGTTGAAGGTCACCGAGCCTTGGGTGCCCGGGAAGCGGATGCAGACGAAGTCGGTGCCCGGGACCTTGCCGGCCTTCAGGAACTCGCCCTTCGCCCAGTCGCCCATCATCTGCATCCCGGCCTCGCCGTTGATGACCATGGCCGAGGCCAGGTTCCAGTCGCGGCCCGAGAAGTTGTCGTCGACGTAGGAGCGCAGCTTGATCAGGTGGTCGAAGGCCGTGGCCATCTCAGGCCCGCCAAGGGCTGCGGGATCGAGGTCGATGAAGGCCTTCTGATAAAGGTCGCCGCCCATGCCAAGGACGATCCCGTCAAAGACGGTCGCTTCCTGCCAGGGCTGGCCGCCGTGGGCAAGCGGGGTGATCCCGTTTTCCTTCATCTTGTCGAGGACGGCCACCAGCTCGTCCCAGGTCGTCGGTGCAGCCATGCCGGTCGCATCCAGCGCGGCCTTGCTGATCCAGACCCAGTTCGTCGAGTGGACGTTCACCGGGGCCGCGACCCACTTGCCGTCCGCGGTCGAGAACTTCTGGAGCGCGGCGGGAACGACCTTGTCCCAGCCTTCCGCCGTGGCGGTGGCGGTCAGGTCAGCCAAAGCGCCCTCTGCCGCCCAGTCGAGGATGTCGAAGCCCAGCATCTGCACGGCCGTCGGCGCATCGCCGGCGGTGACGCGGGCGCGGAGCGCGGTCATCGCGGCTTCACCGCCGCCACCGGCGACGGGCATGTCGACCCAGCCGGTTCCAGCTGCGCCGAGGTTGTCCTTCAGGACGTTCAGGGCGGCAGCTTCACCGCCCGAGGTCCACCAGTGCAGGACTTCGACGTCCTCGGCAAAGCTGATCGAGGTGGTCATCACAAGGGCCGCCGCGGCGGTCATCGTCTTTCCGAAAAGGCGCATGGTTTCCTCCCGTATTGCGCTTCGTTTGCCCGCCTTAGCGGGGTCTTACCCAAGGTGCCCGCGTGCGGCCAATCCGCATGACGAGCGACTTGCTTTCCATGAACTCATCCAGGCCCTGGCGGCCGATTTCACGCCCCAGACCCGATTGCTTGACGCCGCCGAAGGTGACTTCGGGGAAGCCGTCCATCCAGGTGTTGGTCCAGACCGTGCCCGCCTGTGCGCCGCGCGCGAAGGCGAGGCAGGTGTGGACATTCTCGCTCCAGACGCCAGCGGAAAGGCCGTAGTCGGCGTCATTCACCAGGTGCAGGGCCTCGTCCAGGGTGCGGAAGGTCAGGACGGTCAGGACCGGGCCGAAAACTTCCTCGCGGGCGATGGCCATGTCGGGGGTGACGTTGGTGACAACCGTGGGCTGGTAGAACTGCTGGCTGAGGCCGGGAACCTTCAGTGGCGCGCCGCCCAGGGTGACGGTGGCCCCCGCCTTGCGGGCGGCGGTGACGTAGGCGTCGATCTTGGCACCGTGGTCACGGCTGACGATGGCACCGACCTGGGTCGCCGGGTCAAGGGGATCTCCGAAGGCCACTTGGCGGGACAGTTCCACGATGCGGGCGGTGAAGGCCTCGGCGATGTCTTCGTGGACGATGATCCGGCTGCCGGAATTGCAGCACTGGCCGACGTTGAAATAGACGCCGAAGGTGACGGCATCGGCGGCTGACTCCAGATCGGCGTCGGGGAAGATGACCTGCGGATTCTTGCCGCCAAGTTCAAGGGCGACCTTCTTCAGCGTGGTGCTTGCGGCCGCCGCGATGCCCCGGCCCACGGCGGTCGATCCAGTGAAGGTCACCATATCGACACGCGGGTCGCTGGAGAGGGTCGCGCCAACGGGTTGGCCGTAGCCGAGGACGATGTTCACGACCCCGGCCGGGAGGCCTGCTTCGATGAGAAGCTCGCCCAGGATCACGGTGGTCGAGGGGGTGAGTTCGGAGGGCTTCACCACGCAGGTGCAACCGGCGGCCAGCGCGAAGGGCAGCTTCTGGGACAGGATCCAGAACGGGAAGTTCCAGGGCGTGATGATCGACACCACGCCGATGGGCTCCTTGAGGACGACGGCCAGCATGTCCTGACCCAGGGAGTTGTGGCTGTCGCCATGCAGCGTGCGGGCGAGAGAGGCAGCATAGCGCCAAAGGTCGGCGGCACCCGAGACCTCGCCCCGCGCCTGGGTGATCGGCTTGCCGGATTCCAGCGTCTCGATCATCGCCATGCGGTCGACGTTGGCCTCGATCAGGTCGGCCACTTTGAGCAGGACCGTGGCGCGGGCCTTGCCGGAAAGCTGGCTCCACCGGCCATCGTTGAAGGCTGCGCGGGCGGCAGCGATGGCGGCTTCGGCCTCGGCCTTGCTGCCCTTCGCGGCGCGGCTGACCACGGTTCCGTGCGAAGGCGACAGGCGTTCGGAGGTGGCCGCGTCGGCGCTGGTCCGCCATTGGCCATCGATCAGGTGACGCGCCTCAAAGACTGGCGGAAGGGTGGTCTTGATCGCGGGGATAAGGGTCAGGTCAAGCATGTCAGGTCCCCGGAAATTCTGGTTTGCGCTTGCCCTGGAAGGCCGCCACGCCCTCTTGCCGGTCGGCGCTCGCGGCGATGGCGGCAGAGCCCAACGCCTCGATCAGGGCGGCGCTATCCTCGCCTTGGCCGGCGTGGATCATCGCCTTGGTGATTTCGGTCGCGCGGGGAGAGAGGGTGGCGGCCTTCTCGGCGATCTGGTGCGCGATGGCGCGGGTATCCTCGGCGATTTCAGCGACGAAGCCGCAGGCGTGGAGGCGGTCAGCAGGAATGCGACGTCCGAAGAGCGCCATTTCCTTGAGCATCCCCTCGGGGATGAGCCGCGCGAGGCGTTGGGAACCCGACCAGCCGGGGACGATGCCGACGCCTGCCTCGGGCAGGGCAATGGTAGCCTTGGGCGTGATCAGGCGGATGTCGCAGGCGGCGGCGAGTTCGAGGCCGCCGCCGAAGGCGTGGCCGTTCAGCGCGGCGATGGTGGGTTTCGACAACCGCGCGAGGCGGTCGAAGATACGGTGGCCGCCACGGACCCAGTTCCTTGCGAACTCTGCCGGGGAGAGATCACCCCAGGCGTTGATGTCGGCGCCGGAACAGAATGCCTTCTCCCCTTCCCCGGTGACGATCACGGCGCGGACTTCCGGGCGGCTCTCCACGACGTCCAGGTGGCTCGCAAGCTGGGCCAGCATGTCAACCGTGAAGCAGTTGAGCTTGGCCGGGTTGTCCAGTGTCAGGGTGGCGACGGGACCGGCGATGTGAAGGCGCACGCTGCTCATGGCTGCCACCCCATCGGGCCGTCGGTGAGGAGGCTGAGTGGCATGGTGGTGGCATTCTCGGCCACCCTGACCCGGCCCTGGGATGCGGCGATGATGTCGCGGGCGGGGTCGATGCCGGGCATGATCTCGGTCGCCACCAGGCCCTTGTCGGTCAGGCGGATCACGCAGCGTTCGGTGATGTAGAGGACCTCTTGCCCCGTGGCACGGGCGCGTTTGCCCGAGAAGGTGACGTGCTCGACCTTCTCGACCATCTTGCAGAACTTGCCGGGGGTGGTGACCGACAGGCCGGTGGGCGTCAACTCCACCCCTGCCCCGGCCTCGAACCAGCCCGAGAAGACGATCTTGCGGGCGTGTGAGGTGATGTCGACGAAGCCGCCGCAACCGGCGGTCAGGTAGGGCTTCTTGCCCAGTTTCGAGACGTTGACGTTCCCCTCGGTGTCGATTTCCATGAACGAGAGGAACGACACGTCGAAGCCCGCGCCCTGGAAGTAGATGAACTGCTGGGGCGAGGGGACGTAGCCCCAGGCGTTGGACGCGCAGCCGAAGGCGAAGCCGGTCAAGGGCATGCCCCCGACGGCGCCCTGTTCAATGGCCCAGGTCACGGCCTTGGGGTGGCCTTCTTCGAGGAGGATGCGGGGGACCATCGCGCTGATGCCGAAGCCGAGGTTGGCGGTCTGGCCTTTCCGCAGCTCCATCGCGGCGCGGCGGGCAATGACCTTTTCGACGCCGTGCTCGGCCAGCGTAAAGGACGACCAGGGCCGCATGATCTGGCCCGAGATGGCCGGGTCGTAGGGCGTTTCGCAGGTCTGCTTCTGGTCGGGGTCGAGGACGATGAGGTCGACAAGGTGGCCCGGGACGCGGACGTCGTGGGGGCGCAGCGACCCGGCGGCGGTCAGGCGGCTGACCTGGGCGATGACGAGGCCGCGGTTGTTCCGCGCGGCGATCGCCTGCTCCAGCCCGCCAAGATAGGCGCCTTCGTGTTCGTAGGTGAGGTTGCCGTTCTCGTCCGCCGTGGTGGCCCGCAGGATGCAGACGTCGGGCTGGATGTTGGGGAAGTGGAGCCAGGTCTCACCGCCGAATTCGACGCGCTTCACGATCGGCGAGGCCGTGCCGCGCGCGTTCATCGCGCAGCCCTCGCGGATCGGGTCGGCGAAGGTCTCCATCCCGACCTTGGTCAGGACTCCGGGGCGGCGGGCGGCGGCTTCGCGGTGCATGTCGAACATGATGCCCGAGGGGACGTTGTAGGCGGCGACGCGGTCCTCGACGATCATCTTCCAGATCTCGGGCATCGGCAGGTTCGACGAGCCGGAGGGGTAGGACCCGGCAAGGACGCGGGCCAGAAGGCCGTCCTGCGCGATCCAGTCCATGCCCTTGACGCCGTACATGTCCCCCGCGGCGATGGGGTGAAGCGTGGTGATGCCCTTCGGGTGGCCCTCGGACCGGAACCGGTCGCCGAGCGCCTTTAGGACCAGATCGGGACAGCCGAGCGCGGATGAGGACGAGACAGTGACGACAGCGCCATCCGCGATGCGGGCAACAGCCTCTGATGCCGCGACGAGTTTGTTCATGCCGCCCTCCCGTAATCTACCTGCTGCCGGATGCCGCTCCGGGCCGCCTCGCGCACCGCCAGCGCCACGGCCAGCGAGGCCACACCGTCCCACCCCGTCGCGGCGGGCTGTCCGGTCCCGGCAACTGCGGCCAGGAAATCGGTCACGCCCTGGAGGTAGAGGTTGTGCGGCGGGAAAGGCACGAGGGCGCGGCCTGCGGCGGTAACAAGTTCGATTTCACCGACCGGAAGCTGGGTCATCACGCCCCGCGCGAAGATCGAGCCTTCGGTTCCGTGCACCTCAAGCCCCGAGCCGGCGAAGGGGTGGGTAAAACTTTCATGGCTTTGCACCATCACGCCCGAAGGCAGGGACCAGACGGACATCGCGCTGTCCTCGACGCCCTGCCCCATGCCGCTGGCGCCCATCTGGGCGACGACGCTCAGCGGGTCCTCGCCCAGAAGGAAGCGGGCAACGTCGGCGTCATGGACGGTGATGTCAGGGATCACCCCACCGCCCGCTGCGGGATCGTTGATCCGCCAACCCTGCAGGTGCGGCGGCAGGTGGACGGCGTGGAAAAGGCGGAGCGACAGGACGCGGCCGATGCGGCCCCCGCAGATCAGGTCGCGGATGGTGCGGTGGCTGCCGGAACAGCGCAGGTGGTGGTTGGTGGCGAAGACGAGGCCCTCGGCCGCGCGGACCATTCCGGCGGCTTCGGCCACGGTCATCGCCAACGGCTTTTCGCACAGCACATGCTTGCCCGCCGCAATGGCCGCCAGCGCCTGCTCACGATGTTTTTCGTTGGTCGACGAGATGTAGATCGCCGCGATTGAGCGGTCCTGCAAAACCCGCTCCAAGCGGTCCTCGGCCACCGGGATGGCGTGACGGTCGGCAAAGTCTCGTGCCCGCGCGGGCGTGGTGCTGACCACGGCGGCGATATCCCCGCCCGAGGCGCGAATGGCGCCGATCATGTGCTGTTCGGCAATGGTGCTTGCCCCGACCAACCCCCAACGCATGATTCCCTTCCCGAATTTGGATCGTTCCAAGTTTGTAATGGAACGATCCAATCGGCGTCAAGAGCTTTAGAAGCCGGTACTGGCACTGGCGTCAGTTGTGGCTATGCTGGCGGCACTCAGAAGGAAGGTCTTGCCATGCCCGCACCCGCCAATCGCCTGAAGCACCGCCTTGCCGGTGGAGAAACCCTGCACGGCTGCTGGCTGGGCATGGCCGATCCCTATGCTGCAGAGATGGCTGCGACCTGCGGCTTTGACTGGCTGTTGATTGACGGCGAGCATGCGCCGAACGACCTGCGGTCGACGATGGCGCAACTGGCGGTGATCGAGCCGTCAGAAAGCCTGCCGGTCGTGCGGTTGCGCGATGGCGATCCGGCGCGGATCAAGCAGATGCTGGATGCAGGCGCGCAAAGCCTGCTGATCCCGATGATCGAAAGCGTGGATCAGGCGCAGCGGGCGGTTCAGGCGACGCGCTATCCGCCCGAAGGGATCCGGGGTGTGGGGTCGTCGCTGGCGCGGGCGTCGCGGTTCTCGGCGATCCCGGACTATCTGAAGACCGCGAATGCAGAGATCTGCCTGATCCTGCAGATCGAAAGCCGGGCGGGATTGGCCGCGCTGGACGGCATCCTGGCGCTGGAGGGGGTGGATTGCGTCTTCATCGGGCCGGCGGATCTTGCGGCGGACATGGGGCATCTGGGGAACGCGGCCCACCCCGAGGTTCGGGCGGCGGTGATGGATGCGATCCGGCGGATCGCGGCGTCGGGCAAGGCGGCGGGTGTCTTGTCGACCGAGGATGCGTTCATCGCCGAATGCAAGGCGGCGGGCGCGCGGTTCGTGGGCGTCGGGATCGATGTCCTGATGTTCGTCGAGGCGATGCGGGCGCGGGCGAAGCGGTTCCGGTGAAGCTCCTCGTGCGCCTTCGGCTTCTCGTCGCGCGAGAGGAGAACCGAAGGGAACGACGAGCGGTCAGACCAGCGCGAGCGCCCGGACGGGGGAGCCGGTGCCGTCCTTGATCTTCAAGGGCGTCACGATCAGGATCGCCCCCTTCGGCGGCAGCTGGTCAAGGTTGCAAAGGCTGGCCAAGCCAAAGCAGTTGTCCCGGTGCAGGAAGTTGTGCGCCGGGAAGGGCGGGCTGAACTTGCCGGCCATGCCGGCGTCGGTGCCGATGCACTGCGTGCCCCAGCCGACGATGCCCTTGCCCAAGAGGTAGTCGATGCAGTCCGTGGACGGGCCGGGGGAGTGCGAGCCGTCCTCGAACGGGTCGGGGTCTTCGTTCAGGAACAGCTCCTCGTCGTGGGACCGCTTGTCCCAGTCGGTGCGCATCAGGACCCATTCGCCCGGGCCGATGGGGCCATGCTTGGCCTCCCAGGCCTTCACATGGGCGGCGGTCAGCAGGAAATCGAGGTCAGCGGCGGCCTCGGCGGCGCAGTCGATGACGTTGGCGGGCGCGATCAGGCGCTGGACCGACAGGGTGTCGGTGAAGCCGTCGGGGTGGTCCTTGCCCGAAAGCCAATGGTGCGGCGCGTCGAAATGGGTGCCGGAGTGTTCGCCAAGTTCGAGCCAGTTCCAGGCCCAGAACGGGCCGTCGGTGTCATATTCGCTGATCCGGTGAATGGCGACCTTGGGGGTGTTGCGGGCAAGGTCCTCGGGCAGGCGCAGGATCGGCGTTTCGGGGCCAAGCTGGGCGGTGAGATCGACGACCTTCACCCCGCCCGAGGCGAGGCCGGAGGCCAGCGCGGTCAGCACCTCGGCAGAGCCCTTCTGTGCCTCGCCCTGCCCCGCAAAGCGGCGGCGGCGGCGTGCCATCACCTCGCCCACCATGTCAAAGACGGCGTCCACGGCGCGCTCTTCGGTCACAAAACCGGGCGACATGCGCAGGATCGGGCCGCGGAAGTCGACCGAATACCCCTCGACCCCCAGCGCACCGACGCATGCCGCAGCCTCGGCCTTGTCGGGCATCCGGATCATCACCGCACCACCACGTTTGTCCGCGTCACGGGGGGAATGGAGCGGCAGCTCCAGACGGTCGGCCCGTTCGATGATCCGGTCGACGAGGCGGCGGTTGTGGGCGGCAACGTCTCGCAGGTCCTGTTTCGAGAACCACTCCATCGCGGGCAGCGAGGCGATGGCTGCAACTGACCCCGGCGTGCCGGTGTCGAAGCGACGGACATCCGGCGCATACTCGAACTTGTCGAGGTCCCAGGAGAATGGGTTGTTCTGGGAAAACCAGCCGCGCCCTTCGGGGGTGAGGCTGGGGATCAGGTCCTTGTCGGCGTAGAGGATGCCTGCACCGGGCGTCCCGCACAGCCATTTGAGGCTGGTCGAGACGACGAAATCGACCCGCGGATTCAGGGCGTCGAAGGGCATCAGGCCCGCGCCTTGAGTGATATCGGCGACCATCAGGCTGCCCATCTGCCGCCCGTGGGCGACGAGGGCCGGGTAGTCCATCTTGGACGAGCCGATGGAGGTGACCCAGGTCAGAAGCGCCAGGCCCACATCGGGGCCCCAGTGGGCAAGGTAGTCTTCGGTCGTGACGAGGGGGAGGCCTTCGGACAGGGGAACCGTCGTCAGGGTATATCCAAGCTTTGGCGCCAGGCCTGCGAGAAGAAAATGCAGCGAGGGGAAGCAGTCGGCAGCGACGAGGACGCGCTTGCCTTTCAGCATCCCTTCCGGGAGCGCTCGGAGGATCTTCTGCAGGCCCTCGGTCACGTTGTCGACTGTGGTCAAGCTGCCCTTGGGCACGTTGATAAGCCGACGCCAGCGGTCGATGAAGTCCTGCCGCTTACGCAGGACATAGCCCCATTGCTTGTCGTTCGGGGCGGACCAGATCTCGGAGAACTCGGCCATCGCGCGGGCCATGTCCTCTTCCTTGCCGGGATAGATCCCGATGGAATGATAAAGGAAGTAGCCCCCCGTCGTCGTGTTGCTGGCCAAGGTATCCCGTCCTTCCCGTCCGTTTCCCGGAAAACGATAGGGGAAAGTCCGGGGGGTCTCAAGGTGTTTCAAGCTTGAACGATCTGGGGCCGGACGCGTCAGGTTGGATGGTCGGCGGTCAGGGCGGCGGCCCAAGGGACGTGTTGCACAAGGTCAAAGACCTTTCCCGCGAGCACGTCCACCGAGCCGTCCGGGTGGACTTTCATGGCCGTCGGCAGACCCGCCGCGCGGCAGAGGGCAAGGCCACCGGCACAGTCCCACAGGCCGCCGACGCGGGGTTCGATATAGCCGTGCAGGCGGTGGGTCGCGACCAGCATCAACGACAAGGCGCAAGAGCCGAAGAGGCGGGGCGAAAGTCCTGCAGCCTCGATAGCGGCCTCCACGGCATGGCGCTCGGCGGCGGGCCAGCGCGGGTTGCGGCCGATACCGATACAGGACGGGTGGGCAGCGCGGGAGGTGGGGGTAAGGCCGGTTTCCGATAGCGTGATGCCATCAGTCACGGCCATCAGCCCAAGCGCCGGGGCAAGGATGCCACCCGCAACGGGCTGGCCCTGATCCATCAGGCCAAGCGAGATGGTCCAGAACGGCAAGCCGGAGAGGAAGTTCGCGGTCCCGTCGATGGGATCGACGGCCCAGAACCGGCCCGTGGCCGCACCTCCAAACTCTTCGCCGAGGACGCCGTCTCCGGGGAAGTGGTGGGCAAGGCGCCGGCGGAGGGTGACTTCAACGGCGCGGTCGGCATCCGAGACGAGGTCGCCGGGGGCCTTCGCCTCGACAGAGCGCTGGTGGAGCGTGTCGAAGAAGCCCAGCGCCTGGGTGCCGGCTTCGGTAAGAAGGGCGGTCAGCGTGTCGAGCATGGGATGACCTTGTGATGGGGTGGCTGGGGTAACGGGTTGGCCCGACGTCCGGCTCTTCTGCGACGCTCCTTCCGGCGTCACAGGCCGAAGGCGGCTGCCATCTCGTCCAGCCTGCGGGCTTCCAGCGCGTCGAACTCGGGCGGCGGCTGCTGGGCCATCAGGAAATCCAGGAACGGGTCGATCACCTGTGTCCGACGGGACGAGAGTGTCTCCACGATCGCCTGCCCGCAGAAGGGGACGTAGGATTCGGAATAGCCGCCTTCGTGGACCAAGACCAATCGGCCGCCGCAAAGACTGTCGGCGGCCTGCATCAGGCGGGTGGTCAGGGCGCGGTAGGTGTCGGAATGGGCCAGCATCCGCGCCAGCGGGTCCAGCGCGTTGGCGTCAAGGCCCGAGGCGACGACGATCAGGTCGGGCCTGAAGCGATCAAGCGCGGGAAGGACGATCCGGTCCATCGCCGCCAGATAGCTGACGTGCCCGCCGCCCGGCAGAAGTGGCACGTTGATGTTCGCCCCCTGCCCCGCGCCCCCGCCCCTTTCGGTCACCGCGCCGGAGTTTGTGGGATAGCAGTTGGCCTGGTGCAGCGAGATTGTCAGGACATCCGCACGGTTCCAGTAGATCGCCTGGGTGCCGTTGCCGTGGTGCACATCCCAGTCGATCACGGCGACCTTGCCGACCTGGTGGCGGGCGCGCATCTCCTCGATCGCGATGGGAATGTTCGCCAGAAGGCAGAAGCCCATCGAATGGTCGGGCATGCAGTGGTGCCCCGGCGGGCGGGACAGGGAATAGGCGTTGCGAAAGGCGCCCGTCAGGACACGGTCCATCGCCTGGATCGCGAGGCCAGCCGACAGCGCCGCAATCTCGTAAGACCCCTGTCCAAAAGGCGATTCCTCGCCCAGCATCCCGCCGCCGGCGTCGGAGAGGCGCTTGAACTCCCGCAGGTAGGTCGCAGGGTGAATGCGGTGCAGGGCTTCATCCGTCGCCTCGGGCGCGGACTCCACAACGAGGTGACGGGACAGGCCCGAGACGTCGAGCAGGTTCTTGAACCGGCGCTTGGTTTCCGGGCTTTCGGCATGGCCGCCGGCGGCGGGGGGCTGGATCCATCGGCCAGGGCGCAGGAACAGCGCCGCCTCGCCGGTGGTGTGCCAGAGCGTGCGTTCGTCGAAAAGAAACCCCGTGGTCATGCCGGGATCGCCAAGGGCGTGGTTTCCTGTCCCATGCGCAAGGCGTGGCAGCGGACCGGACCCATGTCAACGGGCCTGGGTATCCCACGTCTGCTGCCCTGCGGGCGCGAACGCCCGGTTTTGCTGCAAAGCCGTGCAATCTTCTAGTCATGGCAGGGGGATCGCGACTCGTCCCGCTTGTGCCGAATCGGGAATGAGTTTTACCTCTTGGTAAAAATCGGCACGCAACAATGGGGATGGGAAAGACAATGACCACGGGAACCTTCACGGTATCGCGGCGCGGCCTGCTTTTGGGCGGGGCGGCAGCAACGGCAGCGGCCAACCTGCCCCTTGCCGCCTGGGCGCAGGAGCCGATCAAGATGGCGGGCATCTACACGGTGCCCGTGGAACAGCAATGGGTCAGCCGCATCCACATCGCGGCCGAGGCGCTGAAGGCGGCGGGAACGGTGGACTATACCTACACCGAGAACGTGGCGAACACCGACTATCCCCGCGTGATGCGCGAATACTGCGAGGCGGGCGTCAAACTGATCGTGGGCGAGATCTTCGGGGCCGAGGCCGAGGCGCGTGAGGTCTGCGCGGAATACCCGGACGTGGCGTTCCTGCTGGGGTCGTCCTTCATGCCGGACGCCGCGGCGAACCCGAACCTGGCGGTCTTCGACAACTACATCCAGGACGCGGCTTACCTGTCCGGCATCGTCGCGGGCGGGATGACGAAGGGCAACATCGGCATGGTCGGCGGCTTCCCGATCCCCGAGGTGAACCGGCTGATGCACGCCTTCATGGCGGGCGTGCGCGAAGTTAAGGCGGATGCCAAGTTCCAGGTCAGCTTCATCGGGTCGTGGTTCGACCCGCCCAAGGCCAAGGAGACCGCCTTCGCCATGATCGATGGCGGGGCGGACCTGATGTATGCTGAACGCTTCGGCGTGTCGGACGCCGCAAAGGAGCGTGGGGTCCTGGCCATTGGCAACGTGATCGACACGCAAGCCGACTATCCCGACACCGTGGTGACCTCGGCGCTGTGGCACTTCGAGCCGACGCTGAATGCCGCCGTCGCGGCGATCCAGAAGGGCGAGTTCAAGGCCGACAACTACGGAGTCTATTCCTACATGAACGTCGGCGGCTGCTCCTTGGCGCCCTTGGGCACCTTCGAGGGCAAGGTCCCGGCCGAGGTGATGGCGCTGGTGGCCGAGAAGCAGGCGGCGATCATGGACGGGTCCTTCGTGGTCGAGATCAACGACACAGAGCCGAAATCGTCGTGAGCAAGGAGACGGGGGCGGAGGTTGTCCTCCGCCTCGACCGCATTTCCAAGCGCTTCGGCGCGCTGAAAGCCAACGACGCGGTGTCGCTGACCCTGCGGCACGGGGAAGTCGTTGCTCTGCTTGGCGAAAACGGGGCGGGGAAGACGACGCTGATGAATATCCTGTTCGGTCACTACGTGGCCGACGGGGGTGAGGTTGAGGTCTTCGGCCAGCCCCTGCCCCCCGGCAACCCGTGCGCGGCGCTGGCCGCCGGGGTCGGGATGGTCCACCAGCATTTCACGCTGGCGGGCAACCTGACGGTACTGGACAATATTCGGCTGGGGACCGAGGGGCTTTGGTCCCGGTCGCATGGCGGGGCGCGAGAGAAGGTCGAACGCCTGTCGCGCGACTTCGGGTTGGCCGTGCATCCCGATGCAAAGGTCGGACGGTTGTCCGTGGGTGAACGGCAGCGGGTGGAGATCCTGAAGGCGCTCTATCGTGACGCCCGCATCCTGATCCTGGACGAGCCGACGGCGGTGTTGACCCCGCAGGA
>JAIXSA010000150.1 GCA_027484915.1 Paracoccaceae bacterium
CAACTACGGCCCCTACCACTTCCCCGAAAAGCTGATCCCCGTCGCCATCCTGAACGCGCTGCACGGCAAGCCGATCCCGGTCTATGGCACGGGCGAGAACGTCCGCGACTGGCTGTATGTCGAGGATCATGCCGACGCCCTCCTCCTCGTTCTGGAAAAAGGCGCGCTGGGCCGCAGCTACAACATCGGCGGGGAAAACGAGCGTCGCAACATCGACCTCGTCCGCACCATCTGCGCGCTTCTCGACGAGATGGCCCCCAAGGCCACCCCATATTCCGACCAGATCACCTTCGTCACCGACCGCCCCGGCCACGACGCCCGCTACGCCATCGACCCCACCCGCATCCGCGAGGAACTTGGCTGGCGCCCCTCGGTCACCGTGGAAGAGGGCCTGCGCCGCACCGTCCGCTGGTACCTGGACAACGAGGCCTGGTGGCGGCCCCTCCTCGACCGCCAGGGCGTCGGCGAAAGGCTTGGCAAGGCATGAGGCTTCTCGTCTTCGGCAAGACCGGCCAGGTCGCGTGTGAGCTGCAACGCCTTGCCCCTGATGCCACCTACCTGGGTCGCGAGGACGCCGACCTGATGGACCCCGCCGCCTGCGCCGCCGCCATCGACGCCTCGGACGCCGATGCGGTGATCAACGCCGCCGCCTGGACCGCCGTCGACAAGGCCGAAACCGAAGAAGCCGCCGCCACCAAAGTCAACGGCGAGGCCCCGACGGCAATGGCGCAAGCCGCCGCCGCGAAGGGCCTTCCCTTTCTCCATATCTCCACCGACTACGTCTTTGACGGCACCGGCACAAAACCCTTTGCGCCGGACCACCCCACGGCTCCGCTGGGCGCTTATGGCAGGTCGAAACTTGCCGGAGAGATCGGCGTTCGTGCGGCAGGTGGCCCGCACATCATCCTCCGCACCTCCTGGGTCTTCTCGGCGCATGGCACCAACTTCGTGAAGACCATGCTTCGCCTTGGGCACGAGCGTGATGTCATTCGCGTGGTTGCCGACCAGATTGGCGGACCCACGGCTGCGTCGGATATTGCGGTAACGGTTCTGGTGCTTGCCAGCGAACTGCTGGACGGCTGCAAGGGCGGGACCTACCACTATTCCGGTGCCCCGGACGTCAGCTGGGCGGATTTCGCCCGGGCGATCATGACACAGGCGAATTTGCCGTGCCGGGTTGAGGATATCCCCTCCTCGGCCTACCCCACTCCAGCCAAACGCCCGCTGAATTCTCGCCTTGATTGTCGTTCATTGCTTGAGGACTTCGGCATCCACCGTCCAGATTGGCGTCCCGAGTTGCAGAATATCCTGATGGAGTTGGGCCAATGACCCGCAAAGGCATCCTCCTCGCCGGGGGCACCGGCTCGCGCCTCTGGCCGATCACGCTGGGCGTCTCGAAACAGCTCTTGCCGATCTACGACAAGCCGATGGTCTATTATCCGCTGTCGGTCCTTATGCTTTCGGGCATCCGCGAGATCGCCATCATCACCACGCCCGAGGACCAGCCGCAGTTCCAGCGCCTGCTGAAGGACGGCAGCCAATGGGGCCTGTCCTTCACCTGGATCATCCAGGAGCGGCCGGAAGGGCTGGCACAAGCCTACCTCCTGACCCGTGATTTCCTGAATGGCGCGCCGTCCGCGATGGTGCTGGGCGACAACATCTTCTTCGGCCACGGCCTGCCCGAGATGCTGGCCCGCGCTGACGGACAGCCGTCGGGTGGGACGGTCTTCGGCTACCATGTTTCGGACCCCGAGCGGTACGGCGTGGCGGCATTCGACGCCTCTGGCAAGGTCACGCAGATCATCGAAAAGCCGGCAAAGCCGCCGTCCAGCTTCGCCATCACCGGTCTTTACTTCCTTGACGGCCGCGCCCCCGACATCGCCGCCACGATCAAACCCTCGCCAAGGGGAGAGCTGGAGATCGTCGACGTTCTGGAGCACTACCGCGCCGAGGGGTCGTTGCAGGTCGAGCGCATGGGCCGGGGGTTTGCCTGGCTGGACACCGGGACTCCGGGAAGCCTGCTGGACGCCGGCAACTTCGTGCGTACCCTGCAGGACCGCCAGGGGATGCAGGTCGGATCACCCGACGAGATCGCGTTCCGTCAGGGCTGGATCGACCGCGCCGGGATGGAACGGCAGGCGCAGGTGTTCGGCAAGTCCAGCTATGGCGCGCATCTTGCCAGCGTGCTGAAGGAAAGCTAGTCCCGCCGACCAGACCGCAGGAAGAGATACAGCGGCAGGCCGCAGCTGACGCCGATGCAGAAGGTCGCAGGGATCGCCACCAGATGCCACCAGGCGCGGCGGCTGATCGCCTCGGCAAGGACCCAGACAGTCAGCACAAGGGCGGCGATGGTCAGGTCCCAGGTCAACCCTGTGGTCGAGGCGTTGACGTACCAGGCGTCGATCAGGCCCCCAAGGCCTGTCCCGGTCTCCTGCATGTAGGTCACGAACCAGTACATCGGATGCACAGCGCCCCAGACGGCAAGCGCCAGAAAGGCCAGACGCAGCGGGGTCACTTGATCACCACGCCGACCTGCGCCTCGCCCTGGATCGCGATTCCTTTCGAGGGTGGCTCTGGCGCGCCATCGGCGCCGCAGGCGGCAAGGAGAAGGCAGGCGATCAGCATGAGACGGGGCATCAGTGGCACTCCTTACGGGTCGATGGTGACGGTGGCACCGCCGACCTGTCCTGACAAGGTGGGGTTTGCCTCCACCCTGTCGGGGCCGAAGGTCAGGTTGGTGGCGACCAGCGGATTGCTGCAGGCCGCCAGCGTCGCAAGGGCAAGAAGGATCAGAGGTTTCATCGCAGCTCTCCTTTCCCGCAAGCGTAGCATCAGGCCAAGGCCGCCTTCCACCGGGCGATCTGGGCGCGGACCTGGTCCGGCGCGGTCCCGCCGTAGGAGGTGCGGCTGCGGACCGAGTTTTCCACACCGAGGACCGAATACACCTCTTGCGTGATCCCTGGATGCACGCTGTTCATCTCGGCCAGAGACAGGTCGGGCAGGTCGCAGCCCTTCTTCTCGGCCATGGCGACCAGCGTGCCGGTGACATGATGCGCCTCGCGGAAGGGCAGGTTCAGCGCACGGACCAGCCAGTCCGCAAGATCCGTCGCCGTGGAGAAGCCAGAGGCCGCCGAGGTCGCCAGCACCTCGCGGTTGGCGGTCATGTCACTGACCATGCCGGTCATCGCGGCCAAGCCCAGCATCAGGCTGTCGGCGGCGTCGAAGACCTGTTCCTTGTCCTCTTGCATGTCCTTGGAATAGGTCAGGGCAAGGCCCTTCATGACGGTGAACAGCGCGACCGTCGCCCCAAGGATACGGCCCAGCTTGGCGCGGAGGAGTTCCGCCGCGTCGGGGTTCTTCTTCTGCGGCATGATGCTGGAGCCCGTGGTCCAGCGATCGGACAGCCGGACAAAGCGGAACTGTGCGCTGGACCAGATCACCAGCTCTTCGGCAAAGCGGCTCAGGTGCATGGCGCAGATGCTGGAGGCCGACAGGAACTCCAGCGCGAAGTCGCGGTCGCTGACACTGTCAAGGCTGTTCGCCGTGGGCCGGTCGAAACCCAGCGCCTTGGCGGTCATGTGCCGGTCGATGGGGAAGCTGGTCCCCGCCAGCGCGGCCGCACCCAGGGGGCATTCGTTCATCCGCTTCCGCGCGTCCTCGAAGCGCGAACGGTCGCGGGCCAGCATCTCGACATAGGCCATCATGTGGTGTCCCCAGGTGACCGGCTGGGCGGTCTGCAGGTGGGTGAAGCCCGGCATCACCCAGTCCGCCCCTGCCTCGGCCTGCGCAAGGAAGACCTGCATCAGCCCGGTCAGCCCGGCA
>JAIXSA010000111.1 GCA_027484915.1 Paracoccaceae bacterium
GTCATTTGAGCACTCCGGTGGCTTTTCCGGCGGCGGTGAAGGCTTCCAGCGCGAAATCGAGGTCTTGCCGCGTGAGGGCGGCGTTCATCTGGGTCCGGATGCGGGCCTGGCCTTTGGGGACGACGGGGAAGAAAAAGGGGGCGACATGGACGCCGCGTTGGTTGAGGTCGGCGGCCATCGCCTGGGCGAGTTTCGCGTCGCCGAGCATGACGGGGATGATCGGGTGCTCTCCGGGGAGGAGGGCGAAGCCTGCCTTGGTGAGGCCCGCGCGCCAGTAGGCGGCGTTCTCGGTGAGTTTGGCACGGAGGTCGTCGGCCGCCTCGATGATCTCGAGGGCTGCAAGTGCCGCACCGACCACGGCGGGGGGGAGGGCGTTGGAAAAGAGGTAGGGGCGCGCGCGTTGCCGCAGGAGGTCGATGACGGGTTGCGGGCCGGCGATGTAGCCTCCCAGCGCGCCGCCGAGGGCCTTGCCGAGGGTGCCGGTCAGGATGTCGACCTCTACACCCGCCCGCGCCGGGGTGCCTGCGCCTTTGGGGCCGGTGAAGCCGGTGGCGTGGCAGTCGTCGACCATCACCATCGCGCCGTAAGTGTCTGCCAGAGAGCGGATTTCGGGGAGTTTCGCGTAGTAGCCGTCCATCGAGAAGACGCCGTCGGTGGCGATCAGGATGAAGCGGGCTCCGTCTGCTTTGGCGGCCTTCAGCTGGGCCTCCAAGTCGGCCATGTCGCTGTTGGCGTAGCGGTAGCGCTTGGCCTTGCAGAGGCGGATGCCGTCGATGATCGAGGCGTGGTTGAGGGCGTCGGAGATGACGGCATCCTCGGGTCCGAGGAGGGGTTCGAACAACCCGCCGTTGGCGTCGAAGCAGGCGGCGAAGAGGATGGTGTCGTCGTGGTTAAAGTAGCGGGCGAGGCGGGTTTCCAGCTGGCGGTGCAAATCTTGAGTGCCGCAGATGAAGCGGACCGAGGCCATGCCGAAGCCGTGGTCGTCCATCGCCTGCTTGGCGGCGGCAATCAGGCGGGGGTCGTCCGCGAGACCAAGGTAGTTGTTGGCGCAGAGGTTCAGCATTTCGCGCCCGGCCATCTGCACATGCGCGCCTTGAGCGCCGGTGATGAGCCGTTCGCGTTTCATCAGCCCGTCGGCCTCGATCTGGGCGAGGGTCTGAGTGATGTGCTTCAGGAAGGCCGTATCCGTCATTGCAGAACCCTTTCCGGTTTGGCGGAAAATGGCAGAAAGCGCGGGTCGTGTCAACTTGACGGAAACGGTTCCGCCATAGTGGAAATCAGCTGTCTTGGACGATCAGGATGGCGCGGGCCGGGCCCTGGGCGGCGATCTCGTGCGGGCGGTCGGCGGGGTAGCGGGCGACGTCTCCCGGGGCGAGGGCGTCGGTGGCGTCGCCCGAGGTGACAGTGAGGCGGCCTTCGAGGACCGTGAGGTGCTCGCGGCAGCCGGGGGAATGCGGGTCGGAGGTGAGTTTGGCGCCCTCGGCAAAGGCGAGTTCGTAGACCTCGTGCTGGCCGACGGATTCGGGGGCGGAGAGGATGCGGATCGTGACGCCGCCGCGCTGGATCACCGGGGCCTGGGCGGCGCGGGTGATGTCGATGCCGGGGGCGGGGCGGCCTTCCAGAAGTCCGGCGAAGTCAAGCTGCAGGGCCTGGGTCAGGGCCCAGAGCGTGGCGACGGTGGGCGAGGATTCGCCGCGTTCGATCTGGCTGACCATCGAGCGGGAGACACCGGAAAGCTTGGCGGCGGCGTCAAGGGAAAGCCCGCGGGCCTTGCGGGCGGCGCGGAGGGAGGCAGCGAGGCGGTCGTGGATGTCGGAGCGGTCGGCCATGCGCGGCATCGTGTCGAGGATCAGGGGGGGCGTCAATCTTCCCGCTCGTCGATGACTTCGTCACTCCTCGCTGGCGTCAGCGATGAGGAGACGAAGTCGAACGAAGAGCGGTCAGGTACCGCAGAAGGTGACGTATTGGCCAAAGCCGGTGGGGGCGGGGAGGGTGTAGGGCTCGGCCTCAACGAAGGGGGACTGGATCGCGGTGAGGAGGGCGTGGAAGGGGGCCATGTCGCCCTCGGTGGCGGCGGTGAGGGCCTCTTCGACCTTGTGGTTGCGCGGGATCACGGCGGGGTTGGCAGCCGCGACGCGCTGGGCCGCGCCCTCACCGGCGCGGGCGCGCCAGCGGGGGAGCCAGGCTTCCATCCGGGTGAAGTCGTCGAACAGGGGGCGCAGGGCGGCCTCGTCCGACAACCGGCGGAAGGTGAGCGTCCAGTCGGCCCCCTCCATCGCGGTCATCACGTCGTCGGCGAGGGCCGCATCGCGGTCGTCTTCACCCAGAAGGCCCAGCTTGCGGCGCATCACCGACAGCCATTCGGCACGATAGCGGGGGGCGATGCCGGTGAGGCGGTCATTGGCGATCTCGATGGCCTTGTCCTGCGACGGATCGAGGAGGGGCAGAAGCGCCTCGGCCAGCCGCGCGAGGTTCCAGCCCAGGATCAGCGGCTGGTTGGCATAGGCGTAGCGGCCCTGGTGGTCGATCGAGGAAAACACGGTGCCCGGCGCGTAGCCTTCCATGAAGGCGCAGGGGCCGTAGTCTATCGTCTCACCACTGATGGCCATGTTGTCGGTATTCATCACCCCGTGGATGAAGCCCAGGCCCATCCATTCCGCGATGAGCCGCGCCTGACGGGCGATGACGGCGTCGAGGAAGGCGAGGTACGGGTTTTCGGCTTGGGCAAGGTCGGGGTAGTGCCGGGCGATGGCGTAATCGGCGAGCGCCTTGACCTTGTCCTGCTCGCCCCGGGCCGCGAAGAACTGGAAGGTGCCGACGCGCAAATGGCTGGCCGCCACGCGGGCGAGGACCGCGCCCGGAAGCTTCGTCTCGCGCCAGATCTCCTCGCCCGTGGCAACGACTGCGAGCGAGCGGGTGGTGGGTACGCCTGCTGCGGCCATGAATTCCGAGATCAGGTATTCGCGCAGCATCGGCCCGATCGCCGCCTTGCCGTCGCCGCCGCGCGAGAAGGGCGTGCGGCCCGAGCCTTTCAACTGGATGTCGAACCGGCCCCCCGAGGTCACCACTTCGCCCAGAAGATGCGCGCGACCGTCGCCGAGCTGGGGCGAGAAGCCGCCGAACTGGTGGCCGGCATAGGCCTGGGCGATGGGGTCGGCCCCCGGCGGAAGCTCGGCGCCCGAGAACCAGGCGCGCGCCTCATCCTCGGTCAGGGCAAGGCCAAGCCGGTCGGCAAGCGGTCGGTTCAGGACCAGAAGCCGTGGGGCAGGGGCCACGTCCGGGGGGACCCGCAGGAAGGTGCCGGGCAAGTCGCGCGCGTAGGAGTGGTCGAAAGAAATGGCCATGGACTGGATATGCGCCCTGGCCCCTCTGACGGCAACCGGTGGCGGGCGATTTCCATGCGGAAATCGGACTGAATTCCGTCAGGAATTCGCGCCCGGCAGGTCAACCTGGAAAGAAGTGGTCGGGGCGGAGGGATTCGAACTCTCGACCTACGGTACCCAAAACCGTCGCGCTACCAGACTGCGCTACGCCCCGACGCGGTCCACTTACAGGGGAACGCGGGGATTGAAAAGCCTTCCCGTTCGGCCCCGTTCGGCCGTGGACACGATCACAGCAGGGGCCAGACTTCGACGACACCGTAACAGATGGCGCAGGGGGTCTGGGCCGCCTGGCGGATTGCGTCTTCCAGGCTGGCGGCCTCGATCAGCGAGAAGCCCGCGACGGGCAGTTCGGCGGTGAGGTAGGGGGCGTTCAGCGTCGCGATGCCAGAGCCCTCAGGATTGCGGACCTGCACCGGCGCACCGGCTATGCCCATCCGCGCCCCGCGTGCGACCAGTTCGGCGTCCTGGGCATGGGCCGCGTCGCGCAAGACGTGCGGTGTGCGGTCGTATCCGGTACGGTCGCCGTAGCCGATGGTAAGGTAGTGTGGCATGCTGGCCCGCTGGCTTTGACGTGCAACGCCTGGCGGGGTGTCGGGGTTCCGGGCCTGTGCCGATCAGCCCCCGCAGGACCAGGCGGCGGTTGCCGCCGGAATGGCAGGGTGGCGCATCACCGTGCCGGGGGCGATTCCCAACTTTCCGGCAAGGCCCGCGTTGATCTCCAGCACGAACTGCACACCCTGGCCGCCGTCGATCGGCGTCAGGTCGCCGGGAACCGCGCCCTCGTGGACACGGGTGACGGTGCCGGTCGCATCGGCAAAGACCATGTCCAGCGGGATGAGCGTGTTCTTCATCCAGAAGGCGACCCGGCGCGGCGTGTCATACACGAACAGCATCCCAGAGGCGGGGGCAAGTTCCGTCCGGAACATCAGCCCCTGTTCCCGCTCTGCCTCGTCATCGGCGATCTCCACCGCAAAGCTTTCGCGGCCGCCGTCCCAGCGCATGTCAAGCCGGTCAGGCGAACAGGCGGCTTCGGCCCAGGCGGCACCAGGGAGAAGCACGGCAACGACGAGTGTTCGCAACATAGTCACACCTTTTCACGCGACGCGGCTTCCCACGACACGACCTGGATGGCCATCCGGCCTCGCTTGCCATCGATAATGCGCAGGGCCACGGCCTCACCGGCCGCAAGGTCGGCAAAGCCCGAGACGCGCAGCACCTCGGCATGAATGAACACGTCCTCGGGCTTGCCGAAAACATTGGCGAAGCCGAAGCCCTTGCCCTTGTCGAACCACTTCACGCGTGCAGGCTCCAGAGCCAGGGCAAGGATGTCCTCGCTGACCATCTGGGCCGCATCCTCGCCGAAGGGCACGACGACGCCTTCCGGCGGATCGATGCGCACCACTTCGACGGCCTGCACGCCGCGCTGAGTCCTTTGAACCCGGACCTCGATACCTGCACCATCTGCCACTGACCCCTGCCCGAAGTTCCTGAGAACGTTCGCGTGCAGGAGAATATCTGCATCCGTCTGGTCTGAAACGATAAAACCAAAACCCTTGGAGGGATCAAACCACTTAACTCGACCATGCACGATCTGCATGACCTCATCTTCTTCCGACATTGAAAGAGCCTTCTCCCCAGAATGAGCCCCAGGCGGCACAGATGCGGCAAAAATCAACCGGGGATCAAGGGCAAATGTGCCGGTTCCTTGCATAACATCCGACAAGTGCCGGAATCCTAGGGATTCAATCTTGTCACGGTCCAATCGTTGGCAACCCCTTCACGATGCCAGCGAAACCGGTCGTGCAGGCGGAAGGCGCCGTCGGCCCAGAATTCGATCTCGACCGGACGAATCCGGAAACCGCCCCAGAAGGGCGGGCGGGGCGGGTTCGTGCCCTTGGTCAGCCCGACCTTGGCGGCTTCGGCCATCAGCGCCTCGCGCGAGGACAGGGGTTGCGACTGCTGGCTGGCCCAGGCGCCGATGCGGGACTTGAGGCTGCGGGAGGCGAAGTAGGCGTCGGCCTGCGGCCCCTCTTCCCGCGTCACATGACCGCGCACGCGGATTTGCCGGCGCAGGGATTTCCAGTGCAGCACAAAGGCC
The DNA here is from genome assembly GCA_027484915.1 of Paracoccaceae bacterium. GTDB lineage: Bacteria > Pseudomonadota > Alphaproteobacteria > Rhodobacterales > Rhodobacteraceae > Tabrizicola. Next base: position 5,482 of record JAIXSA010000111.1, read on the forward strand.
GCCTTGCCCGAAGCCTCGATCTCTTGCCCCTTCTTCGAGGTGTAGTTGGTATAGAAAACAAAGGCCCCGCCGCCCTCGCCCTCGGTCTCGATCTCTTTCAGCAGGACCATGCGGACGTTGGGCAGGCCCTGGGCGTCGACGGTTGCCAGCGCGATGGCGTTGGGGTCGTTCGGTTCGGAGGCCTCTGCCTCGGTCAGCCAGGCTTGGGCCAGCGCAAAGGGGTCGCTGCCCGCGAAAATGCCCGTACGATCCATGATTGCCGTCTCCTTTGGCGTTAAGGACCTGCCTTGAAGGGCGGCCCGGCTTCGCCTACACGTCGAAGTCAACGAAAAGGTGGGCGAGGGGTCAGGAATGTCAACCGGACTTATGCAGGGCAAGCGCGGGCTCATCATGGGGCTTGCGAACGACAAGTCCATCGCCTGGGGCATTGCCCAGGCCGTGGCGGCCCAGGGGGCAGAGCTGGCCTTCAGCTACCAGGGCGAGGCGCTGAAGAAGCGGGTGGAGCCCTTGGCGGCGTCGCTGGGCACGCCCAAGCTTTTCGAATGCGACGTGGCCAGCGACGAAAGCATCGATGCGCTCTTCACCGCGCTGAGGGCGGACTGGGGGCAGATCGACTTTCTGGTCCATGCCATCGGGTTCGCAGACAAGAACGAATTGCGCGGGCGCTACGTCGACACCAGCCGCGCGGGGTTCGCGCTGGCGATGGACATCTCGGTCTACAGTTTCACCGCGGTCTGCCAGCGGGCGGCGTCGATGATGGGACCTGGCGGCAGCCTGCTGACACTGACCTACTTCGGGGCCGAGAAGGTCATGCCGCATTACAACGTGATGGGCGTGGCCAAGGCGGGGCTTGAGGCATCGGTGAAGTACCTGGCCGAGGATCTCGGCAAGGACGGCATCCGGGTGAACGCGATCAGTGCCGGTCCGATCAAGACGCTGGCGGCCAGCGGAATCGGTGATTTCCGCTACATCATGCGCTGGAACGAACTCAACTCGCCCCTGCGCCGCAACGTGACGCAGGAGGAGGTGGGCAAGGCCGCGCTCTACCTTCTGTCCGACCTAGGGTCGGGCACGACGGGAGAGAACCTGCATGTCGACGCGGGCTACCATGTGGTCGGCATGAAGGCGATCGACGCGCCGGACATCGACATCGTCACCGGCAAGAAAGAGGCCGCGCAGTGAGCCTTGCGGCCTTCCTGGCCTTTGCCGGGCTGGTGATCTTCGCCGCCGTCTCGCCCGGCCCCGCCGTGCTGATGAGCGCGCGGACCGGGCTGACCGAAGGCTTTCGCACCGGCGTGATGCTGGCGATGGGGATCGGCACCGGCGCGGTGGTCTGGGCGCTGGCGGCGATGTTTGGCCTGCACCTTGTATTCGACGCGGCGCCCTCGCTGCTTTGGGCGCTGAAGATCGGTGGTGCTGCCTACCTGTTGTGGATGGCCTGGCACCTCTGGCGCGACGCGAAGGCCCCTTTCGTTGCCGAGGACAGCCGGCCCGTTCCCCGCTCGCCCCTCGCGGCGTTCCGGCTGGGGCTCTGGACGAACCTGTCGAACCCGAAGGCGGCCGTGATGTTCTCCTCGATCTTCCTTGGCACGCTGCAACCCGGCACGCCCGTCTGGGTGCTTGCAGCGCTGCTGGCGATCATCTTTACCGCCGAGACCCTTTGGAACAGCCTTGTCGCCCGCATCTTCTCGCTGGACCGGACGCGGGCGAAGTATATCAGCCTGAAAACCCTGATCGACCGCAGCTTCGGCGGACTGCTCGCCCTGCTGGGGGTCAAGATCGTCGCCACCTGAAGGAGGGACCGATGTCCGCCGACCGACTGCCGCATGAGAAGGGGTTTCACGTCAGCTGGGACCAGATCCACCGCGATGCCCGCGCGCTGGCCTGGCGGCTGGATGGCAAGGGGCCGGGCGAAGGCGGGACATGGAAGGCCGTGGTCGGCATCACCCGGGGTGGCCTGGTTCCGGCGATGATCGTCAGCCGCGAGCTCGACATCCGCGTGGTCGATTCGATCAGCGTGAAGTCCTACCATTCCGGCGGCGGCAAGCAGGATCAGCGGCGCGAAGCGCAGGTGATCAAGGCGCCACAGGCCGACATCATGGGCGACGGCACCGGCATCCTGATCGTCGACGACCTGGTGGACAGCGGCCGGACGCTGGAGCTGATCCGCAAGATGTACCCCAAGGCGCATTTCGCCTGCGTCTACGCCAAGCCCGAGGGCGAAAAGCAGGCTGACACCTACATCACCAGCGTCAGCCAGGACACATGGATCTTCTTCCCCTGGGACATGGCGCTGCAATACGTCCAGCCAATGCGCGGGTCGGACTGATCCGGCATGCTGCGTCAAAGCCGCGACCGGCTTCTGCACTGGCTGTTCGAGGCTAGCCTGGCGATCAAGGGTTTCCTCACCTCGCTTGAGGCGCTGGCGGGATTTGGCTTGCTTCTGACCCCGAACGCACTGATTGCGCGACTGGTCTATTGGGTCACCCATTTCGAAATCGCCGAGGACCCGGGCGACACGCTTGCCACCCTGACGCTGCGGGCGGTGCAGCAATTCCCGGTGCCGACGCAGCACTTCTACGCGCTTTATCTTCTGGCGCATGGCGGGCTCAAGCTGACGATGGTCTACCTGCTTTGGCGCAAAGTTGTCTGGGCCTATCCGGCCTCAATGATCGTGCTGGCGGGGTTCGTCGGCTATCAGTTCTACGAATTCGTCCATGCCGGGTCGCCGTTCCTGCTGCTGCTGGCCATCTTCGATCTGGTGATGATCGGCCTCGTCTGGCAGGAATGGCAGGCGCTGCGCGGGCGTGCCCTGCCTGCCCTGTGAAGGAGCCCAAGATGACCCTGCCCTTGAACCCCGCCTTTGCCGCTACCGAACCGCCCCCGGTGATGGAGGCGCGGCGGTGGATCGAGGGGGTGGCCTTCCCAGCCGACCGACCGCTGATCAACATCAGCCAGGCCGCTCCGGTGGAAAGCCCGCCCCTGGGCCTGCGGCAGGCGCTGGCGGATGCGGCGCTGAACGATCCGCAGGCGCATCTTTACGGGCCGGTGCTGGGCCTTCCGGCGCTGCGGGAAGAGATCGCGGCGCAGTGGTCGTCGACCTATGGTGGCGTGGTCAGCCCGTCGCAGGTCGCGATCACGCAAGGCTGCAACCAGGCCTTCTGCACCGTCCTTGCGACCCTGGCGGGACCGGGAGACGAGGTGATCCTTCCGACGCCCTGGTACTTCAATCACAAGATGTGGCTCGACATGGCCTCGGTGAAGACCGTGGCGCTGGATGCCGGGCCGACTCTCATCCCCACGGCCGAGGCGGCTGCGGCCCTGGTCACCGACCGGACCCGCGCCATCGTGCTGGTCAGCCCGAACAATCCGGGCGGAGTGGAGTATCCGGCCGAGACGCTGGCCGCCTTCCGCGACCTCTGCCGCGCCCGCGGCCTTGCCCTCATCGTGGACGAGACCTACCGCGACTTCGACAGCCGCAGCGGTGCGCCGCATGAGCTTTTCCAGGACACGGACTGGGCCGACACGCTGATCCAGCTTTACAGCTTCTCCAAGGCCTACCGGCTGACCGGGCATCGGGTGGGGGCGATCGTCGCCTCGACCCGGCGGCTGGCCGAGGCCGAAAAGTTCCTGGATACCGTGGCGATCTGCCCCAGCCAGCTGGGCCAGATCGGTGCCCTTTGGGGGATGCGGAACCTCGGACAGTGGCTTGCGGGGGAACGCGACGAGATCCTGGCCCGCCGCCGCGCGATGGAGGCTGGCTTCAAGGCGCTGCCGGACTGGAAGCTTCTGGGTTGCGGGGCCTACTTCGCCTATGTCGAGCATCCGTTCGACATGGCCAGCGACGCGCTGTGCAAGCGGCTGGTGACGGAAGCCTCGCTTCTGATGCTGCCGGGGACGATGTTCCAGCCCGAGGGGTCAGAGGCCGGAAAGCGCCAGATCCGCATCGCCTTTGCCAATGTCGACGCGAAGGGTATCGCCGAGGTGATCCGCCGCCTGCAAGCCTTCCGACCCTGACATCCCGGGCCGCAGGCGTTCCCATCTTGCCCCCTGCCGGGGTTCCCACTATTCACCTGACCAGAACCAAGCATAGGGCCCGTACTCATGGCGAAGACCCCGACCGAAGAAGGCAAGCGGCCGCGCGGCAAGCTGCAGGAGGTTGCCGTCTGGACCCTGATGGGGATGCTGATCCTGGGCCTGGGCGGCTTTGGGGTCACCAACTTCTCGGGCGGGGTCAGCAAGGTCGCCAGCGTTGGTGAGATCGACGTCACCACCGACGACTACGCCCGCGCGCTGCAAAGCCAGGTGGCGGCCGTCAGCCAGCAGTTCGGCCAGCAGCTGACGATGCAGCAGGCCCTGGCGTTCGGGATCGACAAGCAGGTCTTGCAGGATGTGCTTACCCGTGCGGCGCTGGACAACGAGGCGCAGCGGATCGGCCTGTCAGTCGGCGACGCGACGGTCGCCAACGAAATCACCGGCATGGACGCCTTCAAGGGCGTCTCGGGCACCTTCGATCGCGAGACCTACCGCTTCGCGCTGGACCGCAACAAACTGTCCGAGACCGAGTTCGAGACCAACCTGCGCCGCGATATCAGTCGCGAGCTCTTCCAGGGTGCCGTGGCGGGGGGCTTCAAGGCTCCGTCCGCGCTCACCGATACGCTCTATTCCTGGGCGGCGGAACGTCGCGGCTTTTCGATGCTGCGGCTGGGCGAGGCGGACCTGACGGCGCCGGTGGCCGAGCCGACGGACGAGGAGCTGAAGGCGCATTACGACGCGCACATCGACCGCTTCACCAAGCCCGAGGCCAAGCGCATCACCTATGCCTCGCTGCTGCCCGAGGCCATCGCCAAGGACCAGCCGGTCGACGAGGCGACGTTGCAGAAGCTGTACGAGGACCGGATCGCCGAATTCGTGATCCCCGAGCGCCGCATCGTCGAACGGATCGTCTATCCCGATCAGGCCAGCGCCGAAGCCGCGAAGGCCAAGTTGGACGCCGGGACCTCGTTCGAGGACCTGGTGACGGAACGTGGGCTGACGCTGGACGCCGTCGACATGGGCGACATGTCGAAGGACGATCTGGGCGCGGCAGGCGAGGTGGTCTTCGCCACGGCGGAGGGCGAGGTTGCGGGACCCGTGGACAGCGACCTTGGTCCGGCGCTGTTCCGCGTCGTCTCGGTCCTTGCGGCCGAGGAGACGAGCTTCGAGCAAGCCCGCGAGACGCTGGCAATCGAGATCCAGACCGATGCTGCCCGCCGCGTGATCGCCGATCAGGTCGAGGCGATCGATGACCTTCTGGCCGGGGGCGCGACGCTGGAGGATCTGGGCAAGGAAATGGGCCTTGCGGTCGCCACGCTGGACCATGTTCCGGGCCAGCAGGGCTCGGAGGGCATCGAAGGCTATCCCGCCTTCCGCGAGGCCGCCGAGGCCGTACAGGAAGGCGACTTCCCCGAGGCCGTCGTCCTGGATGACGGCGGTGTCGTCGCTCTGCGTCTGGACGAGATCGTTCCTGCCGCGCCCATCCCCTTCGACGAGGCAAAGGATCAGGTGGCCGAAGATTGGCGCCGCGACGCCATCGCCAAGGCGCTGACGGCACGTGCGGGCGAGATCAAGGCCGCGATCGAGGGAGGGGCTGCCATCGGCAGCTTCGGCATCGTCGACGTGACCCCCGAAACGGCGCGCACCGGCTTTGTCGCCGACGCGCCCGAGACGCTGCTCGCGGATGTGTTCAAGATGGCCGAGGGCGAGGTGAAGGTGATCGAGGCCGATGGCTTCGTCGCCGTCGTCAAGCTGGACCGCATCCTGCCCGCCGCGACCGAGGGGGAGGACGCCCAGGGCATGCGCGACGCGATTGCCGCCAACGCTCGGCAGGCCATCGCACAGGACGCCTTTGCCGCCTTCACCAATGCGCTGACGGCCGAGGCCGGGATCACGCTGGACCAGGCCGCGATCAACGCCGTCCACACGAGCCTGCCCTGATGCAGCTCTTCCCCGGATTTGCCGCGTTCGAGGCAGGTTGGAATGCCGGCAAGAACCAGATCGTCTGGGCGCGGCTGGCGGCGGACCTCGATACTCCGGTCAGTCTGATGCTGAAGCTCGGCGACGCCCGTGCGGATACCTTCATGCTGGAATCGGTGACGGGCGGTGAAGTGCGGGGTCGCTATTCCATCGTCGGCATGAAGCCCGACCTTGTCTGGCAGTGCCACGGCGAGAAAAGCCGCATCAACCGCGAGGCGCGCTTTGACCGCCAGTCGTTCACCGATCTGCCGGGCCACCCCCTGCAAACGCTGCGCGACCTTCTGGCCGAGTGCCGGATCGAGATGCCCGAGGGGCTGCCCGCCGTTTCCGCAGGCCTGTTCGGCTATCTCGGCTATGACATGATCCGCCTGGTGGAAGACCTGCCACAGGTGAACCCCGACCCGCTGGGTCTGCCCGATGCGGAACTCATTCGCCCCTCGGTCATCGCGGTGCTGGACGGGGTCAAGGGCGAAGTGACCGTCGTGGCCCCCGCTTGGGTCGCCGGCGGCCTTTCGGCACGGGCAGCCTATGCACAGGCGGCAGAACGCGTGATGGACGCCCTGCGCGATCTAGATCGCGCGCCCTCTGCCGCGCGGGACCTGGGCGAGACGGCCCCGGTTGGCGAGGCGACATCGAACTTCACGCATGATGGCTACAAGGCCGCGGTCGAGAAGGCCAAGGAATACATCCGCGCGGGCGACATCTTCCAGGTCGTGCCCAGCCAGCGCTGGTCGCAGCGGTTCGAGCTGCCGCCGTTCGCGCTCTACCGGTCCCTGCGGCGGACCAACCCGTCGCCCTTCATGTTCTTCTTCAACTTCGGCGGCTTCCAGGTCGTGGGCGCATCGCCCGAGATCCTCGTCCGCCTGCGCGACGGCGAAGTCACCATCCGCCCCATCGCCGGGACCCGCAAGCGCGGTGCCACGCCCGAAGAGGACAAGGCGCTGGAACTGGACCTGTTGGCCGACCCCAAGGAACGGGCCGAGCACCTGATGCTTCTCGACCTTGGCCGCAACGACGTGGGCCGGGTCGCAAAGGTTGGCACAGTACGCCCGACCGAGACCTTCATCATCGAACGCTACAGCCACGTGATGCACATCGTGTCGAACGTGGTGGGCGAGATTGCCGAGGGCGAAGACGCCCTTTCGGCGCTGCTGGCGGGCCTGCCTGCGGGCACGGTGTCCGGCGCGCCGAAGGTCCGCGCGATGGAGATCATCGACGAGCTGGAGCCCGAAAAGCGTGGCGTCTACGGTGGCGGGGTGGGCTATTTCGCGGCCAATGGCGAGATGGACTTCTGCATCGCGCTGCGGACGGCGGTGGTAAAGGACGGACAGCTTTACATCCAGGCGGGCGGCGGCGTGGTCTATGACAGCGACCCCGAGGCGGAATACCAGGAAACCGTCAACAAATCCAACGCGCTTCGCCGCGCGGCCGAGGATGCGGGACGCTTCGCAGGGCGCGGGAACAGCTGACGACGCCTCCTCGTTCGACTGCGTCTACAGGTCGGTGATCCTGCGCAAGCAGTGACACAGTCATCGACGAGCCGGGGCGTGGCAGCCCGTTACTCCACCGTCAGGACCGCCGTTACCGGGGCCAGCGCCACGGTTGCGGCCTTGCCCTCGACCGTCCATTCCAGCAGCGCGGCCACGGTGGTGGGATCGGTGCTGCCGACCACGGTCACCCTGCCGTCCTGACCGGCCTTGAACACCGCCCGATCCAAGAGGCGACGGATCGCGGCAGGATCGCTGCCTGTCGCTGCGATGTCGCGGAAGATCACTCCGGCTTCCAGGTCCTCGCGCCGGGCGACCTGGTCGGCGGCGTTCAGCCCCTCGTCCCAGGTCAAAAGCCCACGGCCCTGCGCCTTCAGGATCGGGACGACGGTGGCTGCCAGCGGGCGGCGGTTCTGGAAGGTGGGCTCGGCCAGGTCCATGACTGCCACGGCCTCGGGCAGGCCCTGTTCCATAGACTGGAAGGCCACCTCGACGTCCGCGGGCATGGCACCTTCGGCGATGCCGGTCACCAGCATCACCACTTCCTTGCCCGCCGCCCGGTAGGTTGCCGCATGTTGGGCTGACGTGGGGTCCAGCGGGTTCAGCGCGAAGCTGACAGGGAAGGGCAGGGCGGCCAGGCTGGCGCGATCAAGGTCCGCGCTGCCGTCGTCGATCAGGACGATGGCGAAGGGCGGCTTGGTATCAGGGTTCTCGAAGCTGGCGGCGAATTGCGCGATGGGGCGCGGATCGGCGGGCACCGCTGCGGGGTCTGTCGCGGCGGGATCGGCCGGTGCGTCCTCGACCGTGCTGGCGCGCGGCAGGCTTGGGGCGGGTTTGAAGGTCGAACTGCGGGCATCGGTCTCGGCATCGGCGGGCGCGCCAGGCAGCGGCTCGGGCCGTTCGCCGGGCATTTCAGGTTCAGTCCCCTCGACCGCAGGCGCGGGCATAGCCTCGGCAGTTTCGGGGACGGGCGTATCCTCGGCCGCCGGGTCTTCCGTTGCGGCGGGGGCTTCAGAGGCGGGAAGCTCCGGTTCGGGGACAAGCTCTGCCGTCACCGTTTCTTCGGCGGGGGGCTCCACAGCCGGGGCAGGCTCGGGTGCGGGTTCTGTCGGTGCCGGTTCGGAGGCCGGTTCTACCTCGGCCGTCTCCACCGCAGGGGCCGGTTCGGCAGGGGCGGGGGCCACGGGTTCTGCGTCTGCAACCTCGGCAGGGACGACCTCTTCCGGCGTCGGTTCGGGCAGGGCTTCGGTCGCCGGTTCAGGGGCGGGGGCCGGCGCTTCCGCTGCTGGAGCCGCCTCGGCCACAAGCGTTTCCGCAGGAGGCTCGGGCGCCGTTGCCGCCGGGTCGGCGACGGTGTCGGCGGGCTTGGATGGTTCAGAAAGCGTCTCGGGCTTGGCAACCTCGGCTGCTGCGGGGGCCACAGGCTCGGCCACTTCGGCAACCGCAGCCTCGGGCGCTTCAGCCGTGGTGTCGACCACAGGCGCCGCCTCTGCCGGGGCTTCTGCAACCGCCTTGGCATTGGCCGCCTCGGTCGTCGCCGCTGCTTCGGCCGTGGCTTCGTCGTTCGGCGCGGCGGCGGCTGGGTCCGGCGCTGCCGCGGCAGGGGTCTCGGCAGGGGTCTCGGCGGGGGCCTCGGCAACCGGTTCGGCGGCAGGCTGGGCTGCGGCTTCCTCGGGCGCAGTTTCGTCGGCTACGGCCGCAGCAGTCTCGGCTTCGGCTTCAGCCTCGGTCTCTTCGACCACGGCCTCGCCGGCATCCGCCTCGGCTGCGACCGGGGCAGCGATCGGCTCGGCAACTTCGGCGGGCGCGTTGTCGTTGGCCGGTGTGACCGGGAAAAGTGCGGATGCGATGACCAGACCGCCCGTGACCACAAGGCCACCCGAAATCATGCCGAGAAGGAATTTGCCGACCAATGCTGCCTCCGCCTTTACGCCGCTGCGACCGTTGCGGGGAAGCGCGGGCATCCCCTGTCGGATCGCCCGTTTTCCCGGCGCGGTCTTCTGACTGGCGGCACTATAGCCCGCCCCATCGTGGGCTTCACGCGTTTTTCTGCAACTGCTCAACAAGTTGCCGCAACCGTGGCAGGCGGGCAATGCGGTCCGACAGGGGGGAGGTGGAGGCGGGTACCGGAATCGAACCGGTCTTCACGGATTTGCAATCCGCTGCGTAACCTCTCCGCCAACCCGCCGCGAAGGTGGGGGAGGGATAGCGGATAGGGCGGGCGGCTGCAAGGGCTTCCTCCGGCCCGGGTGCGGGCTTGACTTGGGGGGTACCCACGGTGATTGTCCGCGCCGAACGGGCAGGGGCGCAACGCGCGTGCAGAAGATCCTCATCACGGGAAGCGCGGGCTTCATCGGCTTTCATCTGGCGAGGCATCTTGTGGCCGCCGGGCACCGGGTGCACGGCTACGACGGGATGACGCCCTACTATGACGTCAGCCTGAAGCAGAAGCGCCATGCGCTCCTGAAGGCGCTGCCGGGGTTCACGGCGACCGAGGCGATGATCGAGGACACCGCGACGCTGGACCGCGTCGGCGCCGAGTTTGCGCCGGATGTCATCCTCCATCTCGCCGCGCAGGCTGGGGTCCGCTACAGTCTGACGCACCCCAGATCCTATATCGAGACCAACATAACCGGCAGTTTCAACGTGCTCGAGCTGGCAAAGCAGCAGAAGGTAAAGCACCTGCTGATCGCGTCCACCTCATCGGTCTACGGGGCCAACCCGGAGATGCCGTTCCATGAGACCGACCGCACCGACCATCCTTTGACCGTCTATGCCGCCACCAAGAAGGCGGTCGAGGGCTTGGCACATTCCTATGCCCATCTCTGGGGCCTGCCGGTCACGCTGTTCCGCTTCTTCACCGTCTATGGGGCCTGGGGCCGCCCCGACCTGGCCTATTTCAAGTTCGCCAAGGCGATCCTTCAGGGCGAGCCGATCGACGTCTACAACAACGGCGAGCTCTGGCGTGACTTCACCGCGGTCGAGGACCTGGTCGAGGGGGTCGCCCGCCTGATCCCGCTGCCGCCCCCGCCGCCAAGCGCCCGCGGGACGCCGGTCGAGGGCGACAGCCTCAGCCCCGTCGCGCCGCACCGGATCGTCAACGTCGGCAACAACGACAAGATCCACCTGATGGACTTCATCCGGACGCTGGAAACCCTGCTTGGCCGCAAGGCGATCTGCAATTTCCTGCCCATGCAGCCCGGCGACGTGCCCGCCACCTGGGCCGACTGCTCGCTGCTGGAACGCCTGACCGGTTTCCGGCCCGAGACGGACCTTGCCACAGGCCTGGCCCGCTTCGTAGACTGGTACCGTGATTACACCCGCGCCTGACTGGCTATAGCGGCGGATTGGCTCTGGTCCTAAGCGAGCTGGGCCCTATCCCTGATACTGGGCCGGAAACTGGCGCTTTGACCGCATTCGAAAGGACAGCCCCATGGAAGGCTTCGCAGGATTGAACGACATCGGGCAGGTGGTCGAGGCCGACCGCGCCCATGTCTGGCACCACCTCTCCCAGCACAAGCAGTACGAAACCGTCGACCCCCGCGTCATTGTCGAAGGCAAGGGGATGCGGGTCTGGGATGCCAAGGGCAAGGAACACATCGATGCGGTGTCCGGCGGGGTCTGGACCGTCAACGTGGGCTACGGGCGCGAAAGCATCGCCAACGCCGTCCGCGACCAGCTGATCAAGCTGAACTATTTCGCCGGGGCCGCAGGCTCGATCCCCGGTTCGGTCTTCGCCAAGCGCCTGATCGAGAAGATGCCGGGGATGAGCCGCGTCTACTACTCGAACTCGGGGTCCGAGGCGAACGAGAAGGTCTACAAGATGGTGCGCCAGATCGCGCACCGGCACCACGGCGGCAAGAAGTGGAAGATCCTGTACCGCGACCGCGACTACCACGGCACGACCATCGCCGCTTTGGCGTCTGCGGGCCAGGACCAGCGCGCCATGCAGTACGGGCCCTTCCCCGACGGCTTTGTCCGCGTGCCGCATTGCCTGGAGTATCGCAAGCAGTGGGACGTGGAAAACTACGGCGAGCGCGCCGCTGACGCCATCGAGGAAGTCATCCTGCGCGAAGGCCCCGACACCGTCGGCTGCCTGATCCTGGAGCCGGTGACGGCGGGCGGCGGCGTGATCGTCCCGCCCCAGGGCTACTGGGACCGCGTTCAGGAGATCTGCAAGAAGTACAACATCCTTCTGGCCATCGACGAGGTTGTCTGCGGCGTCGGCCGCACCGGGGTCTGGTTCGGCTACCAGCACTATGGGATCAAGCCGGACTTCGTGACGATGGCCAAGGGCGTCGCCTCGGGCTACGCCGCGATCAGCTGCACGGTGACGACGGAAGCCGTCTTCGAGATGTTCAAGGACGCCCCCACCGATCCGATGAGCTATTTCCGCGACATCTCGACCTTCGGGGGTTGCACCAGCGGCCCGGCGGCGGCGCTGGAGAACATGCGGATCATCGAGGATGAAGGTCTTCTCGCCAATACGCTGGCGATGGGCGACTACTGCCTTGGGAACCTGTCGGCGCTGATGGACAAGCACAAGGTCATCGGCGACGTCCGCGGCAAGGGCCTGTTCCTCGGGGCCGAACTGGTGGCCGACCGTGCGACCAAGGAGCCGGTGGACGAGAAGAAGGTCCAGACCGTCGTCGCCGACTGCATGGCGCAGGGCGTGATCATCGGGGCGACGAACCGTTCGCTGCCGGGGCTGAACAACACGCTGTGCCTGAGCCCCGCGCTGATCGCGACGAAGGACGACATCGATGAGATCACCACGGCGATCGATGGCGCGCTGACCCGGGTGTTTGGGTAAGGACTGAGGCCCATTGCGGCTGGGGAGGGTGTCCGGGGACGGGCACCCATTTTTCCGTTGCCGGATTTCGAAATGCGGTTTGCTCTCGACGGTGCTAAGCGAATAGAAGCCATCCCAAAAGGCAGGGGACAGTGCCCCGTTTGCTGCGGCGATGTCCTCGCTAAGTGCGGAGCAAGGCGAATTTGGCATTGGGCGCATCGCGTGAAAGCGAGTTGCGATCAATGGTGGGAAAACGAAACTGCCTGGCATAGAAACTGGAAGATGAATTTTCCCGCTGAGTGGCAGGAGGTCATTGTAAAAGGGAGCAGCGGTGAGATCCATATTGCAGATGTGAGAACGCCTTCCGGTCTTTCAATAGAATTTCAGCATTCACCTATCACCGATATCGAACAAGAAACGCGAGAAGAATTCTACAATGACTTGATTTTGGTCGTTGATGGTGCTCACGAAAGTCATGGCTACGAAAGCTTTATGGAAAACATTGATTTCTGGCGCGAGAGAGGAGTGGGTGCGGGTCAAATTGGATTTGGATTTAATCCTATGCTGGCAAATATCACAAAGCGCTGGAATAGTTCCAGACGTCCAGTGTTAATTGATTTCGGAGGCAGCGTTTTGTGGAGTATTTCGGTAATGCGCGATGGTTGGGCTAAGTATGCTCTTGAGATCTCGAAAAGTGATTTCGTCACGTGTCTCACCCAGCATACAGACCCTACTGTCCATTTATCGCCTTGGAAGTAGGCGGTCAGTACGGCGAGAGTTGTGAAGACTAAGCCTAGTCTTAAGGACGAAGTCGGCCGGGCGCGGCCCAACCGCCCCCGCGGGCGGGCGCTTTGAACCTTTAGCCTGTAAGAGCCTCGGCAGATGTACTTGGCACCATAGAGCGCCCAACTTAGCCGTCGCACGCCCACCCTGCGGTTGGGTGCTACCCTCTGTTCCGCGCTCATTCCCCGCGCAAGGTTAACGCCCTCCCATCTCTCCGCGCGTAGAGACGGAAGGAAGACGCAAGGAAGATGGGAAAAAGGCGGACGGTCAGCCCGAAAATCCGACCGTAAAGCCACCGATTCCAATGGCTTGTGCGTCAGGATCGGGGGGGCGTTGCGGCCCCCTCGATTTTTCCGGCTTAGTGGATTCTTTAACCGCGACCGGTCCTCACGCCACCCCATACCGGCGGCGGGCTTCCTTGAAGCTCATCAGTTTGCCCTGGGCGGTGTCCCACAGGTGCAGGTTCACCGACGCGAGGCTTTCGCGCACCGTCAGGCGCTGCGCTTCGGCAAGGGTCTGGTGGTCGCGGATCACCTCGGGCAGGCGGTAGAACGGGATGCGGGAATACAGGTGGTGGACATGGTGGATGCCGATATTCCCCGAAAACCAGCGCAAGGGCTGCGGCAGGATGTAGTGGGACGATCCCTCCAGCGCGGCATCATGGAGCTGCCAGTCCTCGCCCTTGGACCAGTGCGTTTCCTCGAACTGGTGCTGGACGTAGAAGAGCCAGACCCCCAGCGTCGCCGCGATCAGCGAGGTCGGGAGGTAGATGAGGAGCACGGGCCAGAACCCGCCGAACCAAATGATCAGGCCCACGGCAATGGCGATCATCGCATTGGTGCCCATGGCGCTGGTCCAGTAGCGCCAGCCGGATTTCATCAATCCCGTGGGCAGGCGATTCTGCAGCAAAAACAGGTAGCTGGGGCCAAGCACGAACAGCACGACCGGGTTGCGGTAAAGCCGGTACATCAGCCGCCCCCACCAGCCGCGCGCGCGGTATTCGTCGATGGTCAGCGTCAGCACGTCGCCGATGCCGCGGGCGTCAAGGTCGCCGTGGTGCGCGTGGTGGATCGAATGCGTCCGCCGCCAGACAGCATAGGGCGTCAGCGTCAGGACGCCAAGGACGCGCCCCAGCCAGTCCTGCGCGGTGCGGTTCTTCAGGAATGATCCATGCCCACAATCGTGCTGGATGATGAAGATGCGGACCAGAAACCCGCCGTTCAGCGCCGCCAACGCCAGCGCGAGCCAGGGGCTTACCGACAGCGCCATCCAGGCCAGGACCCAAAGTGCCAGGAACGGCACCAAGGTCGCGGCCAGCTCCCACAGGCTGCGGCGGGTCGAGGGTTCACGGTAGCGGGCGAGGGTCGTCAGCCAGTCGCGGGCTGGGCGGTCGGCAAGTGTGTCGGGCATCGGGGCCTGTTGCATTCCCTCCGGCTCTGCCGCGGCGGGGTCGGCTTGGCCTTCGGCAAGGCCGCGCGGGCGCGCGCCCATCAGGCGTGGCCCGGGTTAGGCGACCCTGAGTCGAAGATCAACTGAATTGATACAATCTCAGGTCACGTCCTGGCGACGGCCGCCTGTCCGAGGCGCTTGACTCCGCCCCCGCTGGTGCCGCTTGATCCGCCCGATCCAAGCCCGTGGTGTCATGGCCGCCATCCCCGTCGAAGCCTTCTACCTGACCCCCGGAGCTGCGGGATCGCTGCAGCAGCAGATCCGGGCGATGGTCACGCAAGGAATCCTTGCGGGGCGCTTCCGGCCCGGAAGCCGGATGCCCTCGTCCCGCGGGTTGGCTGAGCATCTTGGCGTCAGCCGGATCACCGTGACGCTGGCCTATGCCGACCTCGTGTCGTCGGATTACCTCACGTCGGCGGGGCGGTCAGGGTATTTCGTCTCGGACACAGCCCCACTTGCGCCCGAGTTTCCGCAACCCGAAGCCCGCGCCGAGGCCATTGACTTCAAGGGCTTGACTGGCGGCCGGTTCAGCCTGGTGCCGAAAGTCGAACGGCCCGAGGATTGGGATCGCTACCCCTATCCCTTCATCTACGGGCAGGCGGATCCGACGCTGTTCGACCACCAGAACTGGCGGCAATGCGCCCTGCGTGCCTTGGGGAAACGCGACTTCGCGGCGCTGACCACCGACTATTACGAACGCGACGACCCGCTCTTGATCCAGGAGCTTCTGCGCACCATCCTTCCCCGCCGGGGCATTGCGGCGCGCGAGGATGAGGTACTGCTGACGATGGGGGCGCAGAACGCGCTGTGGATCGCAGCGACGGCACTTCTGGGGCCGGGACGCCGCGCTGTGGTGGAAAACCCCGGCTACCCGGCCTGGCGCGCCATCGTTGCCTCCACTGGCGCCACGGCGGTGCCCGTCGATGTCGACGCGCTTGGCTTGCCGGTACGGGGGCTTGCGGCGGACGTGGTCTTCACCACGCCCTCGCACCAGTGCCCGACCAACGCCACCATGCCGGTCGACCGCCGCGTGGCCCTTCTCGACGCCGCCGAAGCGGAGGGCTTCGTGATTATCGAGGACGACTACGAATTCGAGATGTCCTTCCTGAAGCCCGTCGCCCCGGCGCTGAAGTCCCTGGACCGGGGTGGCAGGGTGATCTACGCCGGGTCCTTCTCGAAGTCCGTCTTCCCGGGCTTGCGGCTTGGCTACCTCGTTGGCCCACCCGGTTTCATCGCCGAGGCGCGGGCGTTGCGCGGGTTGATGCTGAAGCACCCACCCGGCCATATCCAGCGGACGATGGCCTATTTCCTGGGCCTCGGGCACTACGACGCTCTCGTCAACCGGATGAAGAACGCCTTCCGCCGCCGCCGCCAGGTCATGGCCGAGGCGATTGCGGCCGAGGGACTGACCGTAGCGGGGCAGGGCGGCTTCGGCGGCTCCAGCTTCTGGATGCGCGCGCCTGACGGCGTGGACACCGAGGCTTTGGCGCTGCGCCTGCGGGCGGACGGCGTGCTGATCGAGCCGGGACGCGCGTTCTTTGCTGGCGAGGGGCCGCGGAATTACTATCGGCTGGCCTATTCCTCTATCGCGCCCCAGCGCATCGCCGAGGGCGTGGCGCGGATTGCTGCGGCGGTCGCTCGTCGATGACTGCGTCACTCCTCGCACGCGACGAGAAGCCGAGGGCGCACGAGGAGCCGCCTCTGGCCATACCGGGCCGACCCATCTGGCCCTAAGGCCTGTCTGGCCGTAGGGATAGGTTGCGTGCAACTGGCCTTACGGGGCCGCATGGGACATGGAGACACGCGATGAAGATGACGACCGAGGAAGCCTTCGTGAAGGTCCTGCAGATGCACGGGATCGAGCATGCCTTCGGGATCATCGGCTCGGCCTTCATGCCGATCTCGGACCTTTTCCCCAAGGCCGGTATCCATTTCTGGGACTGCGCGCATGAAGGCTCGGGCGGGATGATGGCGGACGGGTTCACCCGGGCATCGGGCAAGATGTGCATGATGATCGCCCAGAACGGCCCCGGCATCACCAACTTCGTCACCGCCGTGAAGACCGCCTACTGGAACCACACGCCCCTCCTGCTCGTCACCCCGCAGGCCGCGAACAAGACCATCGGGATGGGCGGCTTCCAGGAAGTGGAGCAGATGGCGCTCTTCAAGGACATGGTCTGCTACCAGGAGGAGGTCCGCGACCCTTCTCGTGTGGCCGAGGTCTTGAACCGCGTGATCTTGCAGGCGAAACGCCAGTCGGCTCCGGCGCAGATCAACATGCCGCGCGACTACTTCACCCAGGTGATCGACGTCCCCCTGCCAGCAGTCGTGGAGTTCGAACGGCCCTCGGGCGGTGAGGACGCCATCGCTCAGGCCGCGCAGCTTTTGTCCTCCGCGAAGTTCCCGGTGATCCTGAACGGCGCGGGCGTGGTGATTGGGGGGGCAATCCCGGCCTCGATGGCCTTGGCCGAACGCCTGACCGCCCCGGTCTGCGTCGGCTACCAGCACAACGACGCCTTCCCTGGAAGTCATCCGCTGTTCGCGGGGCCGCTTGGGTACAACGGGTCCAAGGCCGGGATGGAGCTGATCGCGCAGGCCGATGTGGTGCTGGCCCTGGGCACGCGGCTCAACCCGTTCTCGACCCTGCCAGGCTATGGGATCGACTATTGGCCGAAGGGGGCCAAGGTGATCCAGGTCGACATCAACCCCAACCGGATCGGTCTGACGAAGCCCGTGACGGTGGGGATCGTCGGCGATGCGAAGAAAGTGGCCGAAGGCATCCTTTCGCGCCTGTCTAAAGCCGCAGGCGATGCCGGGCGTGCCGAACGCAAGGCGCTGATCGCGCAGAAAAAGTCGGCCTGGGCGCAGGAACTGTCGTCCATGGACCACGAACAGGACGATCCCGGCACCAGCTGGAACGAACGCGCCCGGGCGGCGAAGCCCGAGTGGATGTCGCCGCGCATGGCCTGGCGCGCGATCCAGTCGGCGCTGCCGAAAGAGGCGATCATCTCCTCCGACATCGGCAACAACTGCGCCATCGGCAACGCCTATCCGTCGTTTGAGGCGGGGCGGAAGTACCTTGCCCCCGGCCTGTTCGGCCCCTGCGGCTATGGTCTGCCCTCGATCATCGGCGCCAAGATCGCCTGCCCGGACACCCCCGTCGTGGGCTTCGCCGGCGACGGCGCCTTCGGAATCGCGGTGACGGAACTGACCGCAATCGGCCGCAGCGAATGGCCCGCGATCACCATGGTCGTCTTCCGCAACTACCAGTGGGGGGCCGAAAAGCGGAACTCCACGCTGTGGTACGACGACAACTTCGTCGGCACCGAGCTGGATACGGATGTCAGCTACGCGGGCATCGCCAAGGCCTGCGGCCTTCAGGGTGTGCAGGCCCGGACGATGGAGGAGCTGACGGCCGCCCTCAACAAGGCCATCGACGACCAGATGCACCACGGCAAGACCACGCTGATCGAGGCGCTGATCAACCAGGAACTGGGCGAGCCCTTCCGCCGCGACGCGATGAAGAAGCCGGTCGAGGTCGCAGGGATCTCCAAGGCGGACATGCGGCCGCAGGTCGTCTGATGCCTTTTGACCTTGGCCCCGGCGCGCTGGCCTGGCTCGCCGTGGCCTGCCTCGTTGCCGGGTTCGTTCGGGGCTATTCCGGCTTTGGCTTCTCGGCGCTGCTGATCGCGGCGTCTTCATTAGTGACCAATCCGCTGAATTTCGTCGCGGTTGTCGTCATTCTGGAAACGGTAATGTCCCTGCAAGCCGCCAAAGGCGCAGGTCCTGACGTGGACTGGCGGCGGGTCGGCTGGCTGTTGGGTGGGGCGGCAATCGGCCTGCCGCTGGGCCTATGGATCCTGACCGGCGTCAGCGAGGACACCGCGCGGGCGGTGGTTTCGGGCTACGTCCTCCTAATGTGCGCCGTGCTGCTGGCGGGCTGGAGGCTCGCAGCCGAAGTGAAGGGCGCGCCGAACGGCATCGCGGGGATCATCTCCGGCCTCGCCAACGCGCCCGGCATGGGGGGCCTGCCGGTCGCGGCCTTCTTCGCGGCGCAACCGATGCCCGCCGCCGTCTTCCGCGCCACCCTGATCGCCTATTTCCCGCTCCTCGACCTCTACTCCGCGCCGCTTTACTGGCTGGCGGGCCTCGTCACCTGGGACACGCTCTGGGCCGCCCTCATTGCGCTGCCGTTGACGCTTCTGGGCAACTGGTTCGGCGGGCGACACTTTTTCGGCACCGACCCGCAGGAGTTCCGCCGCTTTGCCATCGTCCTTCTCGCCACACTCGCCGCCTTGGGGCTGGGAAAGGCGCTGATCTGATGTGGCTGATTGTGAATGCAGGTTCGTCTTCGCTGAAGCTGAAGGTCTTCGACGGCGAACAGGAGGTCGCAAAGGCCAGCATCACCGAGATCGGCCCCGACGGGCACCGCGCCGCGATGGCCGAAGGCCTGGCGCAGGCCGGGGTACCGTTGGACCGTCTGACTGCCGCTGCGCATCGGGTGGTGCATGGCGGGGCGGGGCTGACGTCGACTTGCCGCGTGACGCCTTCGGTGCTGCAGCAGATCCAGGACTGCATTCCGCTCGCGCCTTTGCACAACCCGGCGAATCTGGTGGGAATTCAGTCGGTTGCAGCCCTTGCGTCCAACCTGCCGCAATATGCCGCCTTCGACACCGCTTTCCATGCGACGAACCCGCAGGTGGCGGTGACCTACGCCCTGCCGAAGGAAGAACGCGACCGGGGCCTGCGCCGCTATGGCTTCCATGGGATCAGCTATGCCGCGCTGGTCCGCATTCTGCAGCGGCGCGGTGACTTGCCGGAACGCCTCCTCGCCTGCCATCTGGGCAATGGCTGCTCCATCGCCGCGATTGTGAATGGCCGCTCGGTTGCGACAACGATGGGCTATTCGCCGCTCGACGGCCTCACCATGGGCACTCGCTCTGGCAGCATCGATGGCAACGCGGTCCTTCGGCTTGCCGAACTGCATGGCATCGAAAAAGCTGGCCGCATACTCAACTGCGAAAGCGGCCTTCTGGGCCTTGGCGGCCACAGCGACCTCCGCGCGCTGCATGCGGCGGGCACGCCCGAGGCCCGCTTTGCGCTGGATCATTTCGCCTATTGGGCCGTCCGCCACGCCGGAAGCCTGGTCGCCACGATGGGCGGCCTCGACGCCGTTGTCTTCACCGGCGGCATCGGCGAGAACGATCCCTGGATGCGGAAGGAAATCCTGTCAGGACTGGCTTACTTGGGAGTATCTCCCGACCTTGCCGCCAATGCGCGGAACGAAACCACCCTGCATGATACGACATCCCGTGTCGTTATCCTTGTTGTGCCCGCCGACGAGGAGCGTCAGATTGCCCTTGAGGCGCAGGCCGTCATGTCTGGCGAGGCGCAGGCCCTAAAGGCCGGGGAGGGCGCGTGAACCAGCCAAGGGTCGAGACGCAACGCGAGGTCGGCGACGAGGTCCGCCAGACCACCTGCTACATGTGCGCCTGCCGCTGCGGGATCAACGTGCACCTGAAGTCCGCAAAGGTGGCCTACATCGAGGGCAACCGGGACCATCCGATCAACAAGGGCGTCCTTTGTGCCAAGGGGGCCAGCGGGATCATGCAGGTCACCGCACCCTCGCGTCTGAAAGCGCCGTTGCGGCGGGTGGGCCCGCGCGGGTCGGGGGCCTTCGAGGAGATTTCCTGGGAGGAGGCCCTTTCGACGGCCGTTGCCTGGATGAAGCCCCTGCGTGAGACTGCGCCCGAGAAGCTCGCCTTCTTCACGGGCCGCGACCAAAGCCAAAGCCTCACCGGCTGGTGGGCGCAGAACTTCGGAACACCGAACTATGCGGCGCACGGCGGCTTCTGCTCGGTGAACATGGCGGCGGGGGGTATTTACACCATCGGTGGGGCCTTCTGGGAATTCGGCCAGCCGGATTGGGATCGCACAAAGCTGTTCGTGATGTTCGGCGTGGCCGAGGACCACGATTCCAACCCGATCAAGATCGGTCTGGGCAAGCTGAAGGCGCGCGGCGCACGGGTCATCAGCGTAAACCCGGTCAGGACCGGGTATTCCGCGGTGGCCGACGACTGGATCGGCATCACTCCCGGCACGGACGGCCTTCTTATCCTGTCTTTGATCCATTGCCTTCTGGAGGCAGGGAAGATCGACCTCGATTACCTTGCCCAATGGACCAATGCGCCCTTGCTGATCAATGAGGCCGAAGGGGCCGAGAAGGGCCTTTTCGTGAGGAACGCCGAAAGCCAACCCTTCGTGATCGACCAGACCAGCGGCCACCCAGCGCCGTGGGACGGGAAGGGCGTGCAGCCCGATCTTGGGGCCGAATGGCAGGGCAACCGCACCGTCTTTCGCCACATGGTCGAGGAATACCTCAAGCCTGACTACGCACCCGAGGCCGTGGCTTCCCGCTGCGGCGTGACGGCGACCCGTATCCGCCAACTTGCCGCCGAATTGGCCGACGTGGCCTTCAACCACGCCATCACCCTCGACCGTCCCTGGACCGACTTCCGTGGCAACGAGCACCCCAACATGCCCGGCCGTCCGGTCAGCTTCCACGCGATGCGCGGGATTTCCGCTCATTCCAACGGCTTCCAGACCGCCCGCGCGCTGCATCTCCTCCAGATCCTGCTTGGGTCCTTGGAGACACCCGGCGGCTACCGCCTGAAACCGCCGTACCCTAAGCCCATTGAGGCGCACCCGACGCCCCACTTCGTTACCACCCCCGGCAAGCCCCTGACCGGCCCCCACCTTGGCTACGTCCGCTCCCCGGACGACCTGTGCCTTCTGCCCGATGGCAGCCCGGCCCGGATCGACAAGGGTTTCAGCTGGGAAAACCCGTTTTCGGCGCATGGGATGATGCACATGGTCATCCCCAACGCCCATGCCGGGGACCCCTACAAGATCGATACGCTCTTCCTTTACATGGCCAACATGTCCTGGAACTCCAGCATGAACTCCGCCCGCGTGATGGAGATGCTGACCGAACAGAAGGACGGGGAATATGTGATCCCCCGGATCATCTATTCGGACGCCTATGCGTCAGAGATGGTCGCCTATGCCGACCTGATCCTGCCCGACACGACCTACCTTGAACGCCACGACTGCATCAGCCTGCTCGACCGGCCCATCAGCGAACCCGATGCGGCGGGCGACGCGATCCGCTGGCCGGTGCTGGAACCTGACCGGGACGTTCGCTGCTTCCAGTCGGTCCTCCTGGAGTTGGGCGCAAGGCTCGGCCTGCCGGGGATGGTGAACGAGGACGGAACGGCGAAGTTCAAGGACTACGCCGACTACATCGTAAACCACCAGCGCCGTCCGGGCGTCGGGCCGCTGATGGGCTTCCGGGGGAATGGCGAGGCGGAAGGCCGGGGCGCGCCGAACCCCGAACAGATGCACCGCTACATCGAGAACGGGGCTTTCTATCAGGCGCATGTCCCCGAAGAAGCCGCCTTCTACAAACCTTGGAACGCGGCCTATCAGGACTGGGCGGTGAAGCTGGGCCTCTACGAGACCCCGCAGCCCTACCTCTTCAACATCTGGTCCGAACCCATGCGCCGCTTCCAGTTGGCGGCTGAGGGTTTCGGCCCCCGCCAGCCTCCCGACCACCTGCGCGCGCGTCTGAAACAGGCGATGCACCCTCTGCCGATCTGGTACGCCCCCTTCGGCGACGAGGACGCGGCCTTCGGCTACTCGGTCCACGCCCTGACCCAACGCCCGATGGACATGTACCATAGCTGGGGCAGCCAGAACACCTGGCTGCGGCAGATCAAGGGGCACAACTATCTGTACCTCCCCACAAAAATCTGGGAAGGGCAGGCGTTTGCCGAAGGCGACTGGGCGCGTGTCTCCTCCCGCGCGGGAACCATCGTTGTACCTGTGGCCCACATGGCCGCGCTGAACGAGAACACCGTCTGGACTTGGAACGCCATCGGCAAGCGCAAAGGAGCCTGGGCCTTGGATGCGGATGCGCCGGAGGCCACGACGGGGTTCCTGCTGAACCACCTGATCTCAGAGCTTTTGCCGGACCGCGATGGGGTGCGCCTGTCGAACTCCGACCCCATCACCGGCCAGGCCGCCTGGTTTGACCAGCGGGTGCGGGTGGAGCGTGTCGCCGCCGAAGACCACCCGCGCGGCACCGTGGAACCGCTGTTCGAGCGCATTCCCGACCCCCCGCGCGCCGATGGCGGCCGGGGCCAGAATTCTTCGAAGAATTTTGCCAAAAGTTTTCGAAAACTCTTGGTCCCCGATGGGGAGACGTCGCGATGACCGCCCTGCCGCAGTCCACGGAAAAGAAACTTGGCCTGGTGATCGACCTCGACACCTGCGTCGGCTGTCAGGCTTGTGTCACCGCCTGCAAGGGCTGGAACGATGGCGGCATCGGCCTGTCGGATCAGGACCCATATGGCGCCGACCCGTCGGGCACTTTCCTGAACCGCGTCCATTCCTACCAAGTCGCCATCCCCGACGCGCCCGCCCAGGTCGTGACGTTCCCGCGCTCCTGCCTGCACTGCGACAACGCCCCTTGCGTCACCGTCTGCCCCACGGGGGCCAGCTACAAGCGGGCCGAGGACGGGATCGTACTGGTGAACGAAGACGCCTGCATCGGCTGCGGCCTTTGCGCCTGGGCCTGCCCCTACGGCGCGCGTGAGATGGACGCGGATCAGGGTGTGATGAAGAAATGCACCCTCTGTGTCGACCGGATCTATAACGAAACGCTGCCCGAGGAAGACCGCGAGCCCGCCTGCGTGAGAACCTGCCCCACGAACGCCCGCCATTTCGGCGACCTTGCCGACCCCGACAGCGCCGTCTCGCAACTGGTGGCGAGCCGAGGCGGCTATGACCTGATGCCCGACATGGGGACGAGGCCCACCAACAAGTACCTCCCGCCGCGCAAAAAGGGGCCGGGGACGGCCAGCCCGCTGGCACCCCTGCTGGACATCAAGGCCAGCGGGATTGCCGGATGGCTTGACCGGATGCTGGGGAAGATCTGATGCACCCGGCGGCTTCGGTCATCCTGTTCTCCACCCTCTCGGGTCTGGGTTTTGGCTTCCTGGCCTTCCTTGGCTGGGGGGCGCTTGCCCCCTCGGGTTGGGTCGCATTCTTCCTCTGGGCCTTGGGCTACGGACTGGCAGTGGCGGGCCTCCTCGCCTCGACCTTCCACCTTGGGAACCCGAAGAACGCCCTGAAGGCATTCACCCAGTGGCGCACAAGCTGGCTTAGCCGCGAAGCATGGGCGTCCGTCGTCACGCTGGTCCTGCTGGCTCCGGTCGCCCTGTCGGACATCTTCGGTCTGGTCCTGCCGCGCGTCATAGGTCAGGTCGGTGGTACATTGGCCCTGCTGACGGTCTTCACCACGGCGATGATCTATACGCAGATAAAGGCGGTGCCGCGCTGGCACCACTGGCTGACGCCGGTGATGTTCCTGAGCTTCGCGCTGGCCGGGGGCGCGATGCTGTCCGGCCGCGTCGTGGCACCGGTCCTGCTGGTGGCCGTGGGGGCGGTGTTGTGGGCGGTATGGCGGGTGGGGGACGGCGCCTTTGCCCGCGCCGGGCAGACGATGGGCACGGCCACGGGCCTGGACCGGCTGGGCGTGCCCTCGGTCCTCGACCCCGCGCACACGGCTGGGAACTACCTCAAACGCGAGATGATCTTCGTCGTCGGGCGGAAACACGCGGCCAAACTGCGGAAGATTGCGCTGGTCCTCGCCTCCATTGCCCCGGCGCTGGTCCTGCTTTTCCAGCTCGGCGTCTGGGGCATCGCGCTGGCGGCTGTCCTGCACCTTGCCGGAGCGCTTGCCGCACGCTGGCTCTTCTTCGCGGAAGCCGAGCATGTCGTGGGGCTTTACTACGGCGCGCGGGGATGATCCTTTCACGCGCATGAGCGCGTTCAAGACCTATGACATCCGCGGCCGTCTAGGAACGGACCTGACCGAAGCCATCGCCCACCGGATCGCCCGGGCCTTTGCCACGGTGACTGGCGCGGACGCGGTGGTGATGGCGCGCGACTGCCGGGAAAGCTCGCCGTCGCTGGCCGATGCAGTGGCGGCGGGGCTGGTGGCCCAGGGCGTCCGGGTCCTTGACCTTGGGCTGGCCGGCACCGAGGAGATGTATTTCGCCACGGCGCATCTGGGGGCAGGCGGCGGGATCTGCGTCACCGCCTCGCACAATCCGCGTGAATACAACGGGATGAAGCTGGTCGGGCGCGGGGCGGTCCCGTTGCCTGACGCCGATTTCGTCCGGATCAGGGCGCTTGCCGAAAGCGACGCAGCCTTCGCCACTGCGCCGGGTGGGGTCCGGGAGGACCGCTCAGGCGTCCGTGCGGACTATGTCGCGCATGTGACCGGGCTGGTGGGGCAGGGGATCGGTCCGCTGCGTCTGGTGGTCAACGCCGGGAACGGTGCCGCCGGCCCGACGCTTGACGCCTTGGCGGAAGGGCTGGCCCGACATGGGGCGCGGCTTGACCTTGTCCGGATGCATCACGACCCGGACGGCTCTTTCCCGAACGGCATCCCGAACCCGCTTCTGCCCGAGAATCGCCCAGTGACGGCCGACGCGGTCAGGGCGGCGCAGGCTGATTTCGGCGTTGCCTTCGACGGGGATTTCGACCGCTGTTTCCTGTTTGACGGCGAGGGCGGCTTTGTCGACGGCGAGCATGTCGTGGCGCTGCTCGCGGCGGCACATCTTGCGGGTGAACCCGGCGCCACGATCATCCATGACCCAAGGGTGATCTGGGCCGTGCAGGACACGGTCCGGCGGGGCGGCGGCCGGGCGGTGCTTGCCCCCACAGGCCACGTGTTCCTCAAGTCCGCGATGCGCCGCGAAGGCGCGGTCTACGGCGGCGAGATGAGCGCGCATCACTATTTCCGCGGCTTCATGGCCTGCGACTCGGGGATGCTGCCCTGGCTGATGGTGGCCCGGCTTGTCAGCCAGTCCGGCCGCAGCCTGACCGAGATGGTCGGCGCGTTGCGGCGCGACTTTCCTTCTTCAGGCGAGATCAACTTCCGCGTCGCCAACCTGCCATCGGTCGTCGCCCGCGTCGAGGCAACCCTTGCGCCGCTGGCGCGGGCGATCGACCGCACCGACGGGCTTAGCCTGGACTTCGGGGACTGGCGGATGAACCTGCGCGCTTCGAACACCGAACCGCTTCTACGGCTGAACGTCGAGGCGAGGGGGGACGCGGGCCTGGTGGCCGACGGCGTGGCCCGCGTCACGGGCTTGATCGACGGCTGACCCCGTCAGGCCGAGGCGGCGGTGGTGGCGGGCGTGCGCAGCAGCGGCCAGCCACGGCGGAACACGGGGATCGTCGGCAGGTTGTCTGCCAGGGCCTGCAGACGGCTTTCTCGTTGCTGCAGGCGGGCAATCTCGGCCCGGATATCGGCGAGTTCGTCAGTTAGGGTAAGGCGGGAAGCGGCCATCATGGTCCTCCTTTGTTCTGTTCGGTCAGCATCGACTCGATTCCTGAAGACTTTGCTAAGTGCCAGAACGAAAGCAGATTGTTTCTGACTCGACGGATTGTCTTGCCCGTCGCCAAGGCGCACCCTTGCTTGGCTTGCAAGGTGGGAGCCATGTGGGAGTTCAGCATTTTCAGGGCTCTGGGTCTGATGATCCGGACCTGGCCCTTCGTCCTGTTGCGTGCAGCGGTTCAACTGGTGATCGCTGCAGTGCTTGTCTCTGTCGCATGGGCTGGGGCCCTGGCCGGCATGGTGCTGACCGGCCCTTCGGGTGGGCCTTTCGGATCATCCGGCGCACTTTGGGGGGGCGCGGCGGGGGTGCTACTTGGGGCGCTTGTCCTTGCTGCCCTGCGCGGGCGGATCATGCATCTGGTCACCGCCCCGCATCTTGCCGCCCTGGTCGAGGCGTTGGACCGCCGGCCCTTGCCCTTCGGCATCAGCCAGGTGGCGGTGGCCCGGCAAATCGTCGGTGACCGTTTCGGGCCCCCTGCGGAACTGGCAGCCCTGAACCGGCTGGTGCGCGGGGTGATCCGCACGGCAACCGGCCTCGTCGACGGCCTATTGGTCGATATCCTGCCGATCCGTGTTCTGGACCGGCTGGCGCGGGCGACCGGGTCCCAATTGCGGCTTTCGCTGGGCCTTCTCGATGCCGTCGTCCTGGCCCATGCCACCCGGACGCGATCGGAAAACGCCTGGGAGGCGGCGCATGACGGGCTGGTGCTCTACACCCAGAATGCGCGGCCGATGATGTCCCACGCGGTCTGGCTGGCGCTGGTGAGCTGGCTGCTGGCGGGCTTCGTTGCGATCTTTGCGCTGACCCCTGCAGCGAACCTCGTGGCGCTAATCTCTGCGCTACCGGGCAGCCAGTTGCTTGTGGCGGCGGTCTTTGGCTGGGCGGTCAAGGCTGCGGTCTTCGATCCGTTCGCCCTGGCCTGCATGCTGCAGCTTCATCTGCGCCTGACCCAAGATCAGGACCCCCTCCCTGAATGGCGCGGTCGTCTGACCCAGGTTTCGGACAAGTTCCGCCAACTGGGCGAACGCGCGCTCGGCTGGCGCGCACGGGTCGTCCAGGACGCCTGACCCCGCCGCGCCAAGGCGTGGCAAAGGCATGAAATCGAACCAAAGGCTGGTTGCGGCACCCTTGCTTCTGTGGCAAGACAGACCCCAGATGCCAACCAGACCGATGAGTTCAGAATGAGCGAATTCGCCACCCGCCGCGTGATGATGGTGGATACGCAAGTCCGCCCCTCGGACGTGACCAAATTCCCGATCATCGATGCGATGCTGTCGGTCCCGCGCGAAACCTTCGTGCCTGACGACAAGCGCGAAGCGGCCTACGTCGGCGAGAACCTCGCGCTGGCCCCCGGTCGCGTGGTGCTGGAAGCGCGGACACTCGCAAAACTCCTTGACGCGCTTGACATCCAGCCGAACGAGCTGGTGCTGGATGTGGGCTGCGGACTTGGTTACTCGGCCGCGGTCATCGCCCGCCTGGCCGAGACGGTCGTCGCCCTGGAGGAGGATGAGGCGCTTGCCGCCGACGCGCAGCGGATCCTGTCCGAAGAAGGTGTCGACAACGCCGTGACCGTGACCGGCAAATTGGCCGAAGGGTCGGCGAAATGCGCCCCCTATGACGCGATCACCATCGAAGGTGGCGTGGAAGAGGTTCCGGCGGCGCTCTTGGCGCAGCTCAAGGATGGCGGCCGGATCGGGGCGATCTTCATGGAAAACGCCGTCGGCACCGCCCGCATCGGCTACAAGGCGGGTGGCAAGGTCACCTGGCGGTCTATGTTCAACGCCACTGCCCCCGTGCTTCCCGGCTTTGCCAAGCCGCGGGGCTTTGTGCTTTAGGCCCGCTGCGGCCCTGTTCGACCTGGGCCACGGGGCCCATGCGGACCTCTATGAAATGCCCGCCGGACCAGATGTCCCGGGCCTATACAAGGCAGGACAAGATGCGTGGATGGCTTCTGTCGGTGGTTGTGGTGCTGGTTGGGCTTGGTGCGCCGCAAGATGCCAGGGCCGAGACTCTCGCCGATGCCCTGATTGCCGCCTACAAGACCTCGAACCTTCTGGACCAGAACCGCGCCGTGCTGCGCGCGACTGATGAGGGCGTCGCCGAGGCTGTCTCGGCCCTGCGCCCGGTGGTCAGCTACACGCTGCAGGGCGGCTGGCAACGGGCCGAAGTGGTGGGGCTGCTTGGACCCGCGGTCAATGAGGGCCTGTCCGCCTCGCTGTCCCTCAGCGCCGAACTCACCATCTTCGACGGCGGACGCCGTCAGCTTGGCATCGCCATCGCCAAGGAAAGCGTGCTGGCAACCCGCCAGGCGCTGATCGATGTCGAGCAAAGCGTGCTTCTGTCCGCCGTGCGCGCCTATGTCGACGTGCGCCTTGCGCAAGAGGTCGTGGCGCTGCGGCAGTCGAACCTGCGGCTCATCACGCAGGAACTGCGCGCCTCGCAGGACCGCTTCGACGTGGGCGAGATCACCCGCACCGACGTCTCTATCGCCGAAGCCCGGCTTGCCGCGTCGCGGGCGGCGCTGGCGGCCGCCGAAGGGCAGCTGATGATTGCGCGCGAGGCCTACAAGGCGGCGACCGGCGCTTACCCCGGCAACCTAGCCGCGTTGCCGAAGGCCCCCGCCCTGCCGGGCACGATGGAGGAAGCGCAGGCCGTGGCGCGCGCGACCCATCCCTCGATCCGCCAGGCGCAACATCAGGTTACCGTGGCCGATCTGCAAGTCGACGTCGCCGAAGCCGCGCGCCTGCCGACCGTCGGTCTTGGCGCCACGCTGCGCACGGATGATCAGGACCTGCAGTCCCAGTCGCTTGGCCTGACGATGAACCAGACGATCTACGCCGGTGGGCGGCTTTCGTCCCTTCAGCGCCGTGCACTTGCCGGCAAGGACGCCGCCCGGGCCGGGTTGCAGCAGACGGCTGTCATCGTGGTGCAGAACGTGGGCGTGGCCTGGGCGAACCTGGCCGTGGCCGCGGCCTCGATCGAAGCGTCCGACCTTCAGATCCGCGCGGCACAGGCTGCCTTCGATGGCGTCCGCGAGGAAGCGGCAGCAGGCACCCGTACGACCCTTGACGTGCTGGATGCCGAGCAGGAACTGCTGGATGCCCGCAATGCCCGGCTCGAGGCTGAGGCGCAGCGCTATGTCGCGGTCTACCAGGTGCTGGCGACGATGGGCCTCTTGACGGTGGACCACCTGCAACTGGGGATTCCGACCTACGATCCCGAGGCGTACTACGGCGCGGTCGAGAAGGCTCCGTCGCATTCGGTGCAAGGAAAGAAGCTTGATCGCATCCTGGAAAAGATCGGCAACTGATCCGCCGCCCCCCGCCAAATCCGAGTTTTCTGTTGCCTTGCTTGGGCTTGGCGCGCTAAGTTAACATTCTAGGAAACGCAAGCAAGCGGATGCTCCTGATGGCGGGACCTTTAAGCTCGGAGGAGATCGAGGATGTTGTCTCCTCGGTGCGGCGGCTTGTTTCGAACGAGCTGTCGCCCCGGCGTCTTAGCCGCGACCTGAATGGCGACCGCCTGATCCTGACCCCTTCGCTGCGCGTGGTTTCGGAAACCAGCCCGCTGGCGCCTCTGGTGCTGGAGGAACGCGTCGAAGAGCCATCGACGCCCGATGCCCAGCCCGTCATCTCTGAGCCGTTGCAGACGCCCGCCGACACTGAGGCCGCAGTGATCGAGGCGGAATGGGAAGACGAGCTTTGGGTCGAGCCTGAATCGGCCCCGCTGGGCGAGGTCGCACTGGCTGCCGAGGAGGCCGAAGTGCTGGGACCGGTGTTCGAACCTGACGCGTGGCCGACCGACGCGCCCGCCATGGTCGACACCGAACCCGATTTGCCCGAGGATCGCCCTGTTGCACCGGATCTGCGCTTGCGGGCCGAAAGTCTTGCCGCGCGTCTTGCCGCTGGGGCAGTGGTCGATGAGCCGCTGACCGACACCAGTCGGCCCATCACGACCGAAACGGCGGCCGAATTGGATGCCGACATAGCAGAAGCCGCAGATGCAGGGCTTTACGCCCCCGGGGGCGTTGGTCCGTCCGAGGCGGCGCCGGATGACGTGCTGGTCCTGTCCGCCGCTCTCGCGGTCGCTGCAACGGTGCAGGACACGGCGCCCAGGATGCCTACCGAGATCATCGATGCCGATGGAACGCCGCTTACTGTTCTGGACGAAGCGGCGCTGCAGGAAATCGTGCGCCAGATGATCCGCGAAGAGCTGCAGGGCGACCTTGGTGAGCGTATCACGCGCAATGTCCGCAAGCTGGTGCGCGCCGAGATCAACCGAGCGCTTATCGCGCGGGACCTGGACTAAGACCCTTATCCACAAATGAAAACGCGCCCCGTCGGGGCGCGCATCTGTCGTCGCAGTAAAGCTAGTCAGGCGGCTTCGGCCTGATCCAGCTCCAGTGCATGGCGACGCTCGGATTCCTCGCGGCTCAGCGCGACCGAGGTGCGAACACCCTTCGAGACGAATTCCATCAGGCCCTTCACGACACGCTCGTTCGGGTCGATCCCGGCGCAGGACAGCACTTCACGGCCGTCGCGCGAACGCGCCCAGCGGGCGATCTGGTCCGGACCGTTGCCATACTTCTTGTCGTCGGCAATGGCGTCGTCCAAGGCCGCCAGAACCACGGCGGCAAAAAGTTTGCGTGCACGCTGCCCCTGCTCGAAATTGAAGGCGGTGCTATCGATGGTGTCACGCATCGGGGATTCCTTTTTTCTTGCTCTTGTCTTTCGCGGCGTTCGTGGGTTGTAGCGGTTTGGTCGCGATTCGGGCTGACCGCATTTGGAATGACTGCTATGCGCGCGCTGCATAGCTTATTCCGGGCCATACTGTATATAGTCGTCTCGATCCCCCGAACAAAGCGAGATATGGGGGAAACCGCCAGTCTTTCAACCTTTGGTTTGCAATTTGTTACGGGTCCGCGCGCCACGTCTGTGCTGGTGCCGCGCTATCCAGCCGGACCGTGGCGCTACCAGCCTGCAAGGCCTGTCCGGCGCGTTCCAGACGCAGATGCGCGATGGCCCGGCCCCCCGACTGGGTGAACAGGGTCCCAGCCGGCTTGCCATCCGCGAGGATTTCCGTTCCCACCGGCGCGCTGCCTTCGACTGCAACCCGCACCAGACCCTTGCGCAACTCGGTCTTGTGCTTCATCCGCGCGGTGACCTCCTGGCCGACGTAGCAGCCCTTGCGGAAGTCGACACCGTGCAGGCGTTCGAAACCTGCCTCCAGGATATACGTGTCGTCGGGTACCAACTCGATCCCGCTTTCGGGGATCACATGCTCGACCCGGATCGCATCCCAGTCGACCGGGACCGAAGGCATCGCTTCGTCGGCATAAAGCCGCCAGCCAAGCGCGGGATGGCGCGGATCGGGTAGGGCTCCCTCGAGCAGTTCGCCCCGTCCGCGGCTGACGGTAAGGGGCGACGGCTGGATCTGCACATCGGCCCGCAGCCGGTAAAGGGTCAGCCGCCGCAGGGTATCGGCGGCGAGCGGGGTAGCAATGTCGATCAGGCAGTGTCCATCCGGCAGGTGCACCACGAAGAAGTCCGCAAGATATTTGCCCTGCGGCGTCAGAAGGGCCGCCCAGACGATGCCGGGTGCTGTCTCCAGCGGCCTCAGGTCGTTCGAGACCAGACCCTGCAGGAAGGTCAGGGCGTCCTTGCCGGACAGGCTCCAGAGCGTGCGGTCGGGATAGGTCATGGCCGCAAGTCTAGGGGCGCGACGCGGCGGGCGGAAGCCTCAGTCACGCAGTTGTGCCTCGTGAAGTTGCGCATAAAGCCCGCGCCGCGCCATAAGTTGGTCGTGGGTGCCTTCCTCGATCAGCCGCCCCTGGTCGAGCACGATTATCTTGTCGGCCCCCATCACCGTCGAAAGCCGGTGCGCGATGACCAGCGTCGTCCGGCCGGACTGTGCCCGCGACAGCGCCGCCGAGACGGCCGCCTCAGTCCGGGTGTCCAGGGCTGAGGTCGCCTCGTCCAGCAGCAGGACAGGCGCATCTGCCAGAAGCGCGCGCGCTATGGCGACCCGCTGCCGCTGCCCGCCCGACAGCGCCGAGCCGCGCGTGCCGACAGGGGTCTCCAGCCCCTGCGGCATCCCGGACAGGAAGGCCGTCACCTCGGCATCCTCCAGCACCTGCGACAGCCGCTGAGGATCGCGGTCGGTGCGCCCCAGAAGCAGATTCTCCAGCAAAGTCTCGTCAAAAAGCGCGGCATCCTGGCTGACCGAGGCCAGCAGCCTTCGCTGGTCTGACAGGCTCATCTCCTGGACGTCCACGCCACCGATCAGGATGCGGCCGGCCTGCGGTTCGATCAGGGCCGAGATCAGCTGGAACACCGTGGACTTGCCCGCGCCCGACGACCCCACCAGCGCAGTGACCTTGCCCGCTTCGGCAGTGAAGCTCAGCCCGCGCAGGACCGGGCGGTCGGGATAGGTGAAGGTCACGTTCTCGAACCGGATCTCCGGCGCGCCGGGCGTGGGAAGGGCGCGGCTTTGCGAAGGCCGGGTACCGGCTGGTTTCGTGTCAAACAGCGTGAAGACCCGCTCCAGGCTCGCCTCGGCCACCTGCCATTGCCCGGCAAGGTCGCTAAGCCGCCGGATCGGCTGGAAGGTCAGCGCCATCGCCGTGAAGAAGGACATGAATTCGCCCGTCGTGCGCGTCCCCGCCGCCACCTCGGTTCCGCCCAGCATCAAGACGGCAAAGAACCCGATGCCGGTGATCACATCGACCAGCGCCGGCATCCCGGCGCGGGCCAAGGCGGTCTTCTCCTCGGCCCGGATGATGGTCTGGATGATCCGCTGGAAACGCCCGGTCTGGTACTCCTCCATCCGGTTCAGCTTGACCTGCTGGATGCCGTGGAAGATCTCGTCCATCCGCGTGACCCGCAGTCCCGCCTGCTCGCGCGTCAGCATAGCCTTGCGGTGCAGGTAGCGCCGCAGAAGGTAGGCCGGAAGCAGCAAGAGCGGCGCCCCGACCATCGCGGCCAGGGTCCAAAGCGGGTCGATCATGACCGCGACGACGAACAGCCCGATCAGCGAGACAAGGTCGCGCCCGATGCCCCCGATGACCAGGATTGCGGCGCCCTGTGCGGCCAGCGTGTCGCCCTGAACCCGCTCGATCAGCGCGCCGGGCGAATGCTCTTGGTAGAAGCTTGCGTCCAGCGTCAGCAAGTGGCGCAGCAGGTCCACCTGCATCTTTCCGGCCGCCCGCTGGTTGACCCGCGCCAGCAGCCAGCGCCCCAGCACCGAGGTGATCGCCCGCAGCAGGAACAGCCCGAAGATTGCCCCACCGACCCAGATCAGCGCGCCGCTGCCCCCCGGTGCGAAGACGCGGTCGAACAGTGGCTCCAGCATGTAGGACAGCAGACCTAACGTCGATCCTTCGATCATCATGATCAGGAAGGCCAACGCCATCAGCGGCAGATGCGGTCGCAGGTAGGTCCGCCAGAACCGGGCGAAAAGCTCGCGAGAGGTGTAGGCGCGGGGCGGATGCAACAGCTGGGCCTTTCGACGGACAATCCGGGGTTTAGCCCGAAAGCCACCCGGTCTCAAGTCAGGCGCATTGACGCTGCCCGCCGTCGGGCCTAGCCATGTCGGACAAGCGAAGGAGAGACGCATGAGCCTTGCCAACGGCCGCCCCTACCTGGCCATTCCCGGCCCCTCGGTGATCCCTGACCGGGTGCTGCGTGCGATGCACCAAGGCTCGCCCAACATCTACGAAGGCCCGCTGATCGACATGGTGGCCTCGCTCTACCCCGATTTGCGCGCGGTCGCGGGGACCTCGGGGCATGTCGCGATGTACATTGGCAATGGTCACTCCGCATGGGAGGCGGCGAATGCCAACCTCTTCAACCGCGGCGACAAGGCTCTGGTGCTGGCGGTGGGTCAGTTCGGCCTGTCCTGGGCCAATTCCGCCCGCGCCATGGGGATCGAGGTCGAGGTGCTGGATTTCGGCAAGTCCGCCCCCGCCGACATGACCCGTGTCGAGGACGCGCTGCGGGCCGACAGCGGCCACCGCATCAAGGCGGTGCTGACGACGCATGTCGACACGGCCAGCACGATCAAGACCGACATTCCGTCTCTGCGGGCGGCGATGGATGCGGCGGGGCATCCCGCACTTCTGGCGGTCGACTGCATCGCTTCGCTTGGCTGCGACGAATTCCGGATGGATGACTGGGGTGTCGACGTCATGGTCGCGGCCTGCCAGAAGGGGCTGATGACGCCTCCCGGCATGGCCTTCGTCTGGTTCAGCGAAGCCGCCCGCCTGCGCAGCGGCAAGTCCGACCTCGCCACGCCCTACTGGGCCTGGGGCCCGCGCGCGGAACCCGAAGAGTTCTGGCATATCTGGGACGGCACCGCGCCGACGAGCCATCTTTATGGCCTGCGCGAGGCACTGGACATGATCCGTGAGGAAGGCCTGCCGAACGTCTGGCGGAGGCACCACGTGCTGGCCAGCGCAGTCTGGGCGGCGTTCGACTGCTGGTCGGCGGGCAATCCGGCCATCGGGATGAACGTCTCCGACCCCGCGCACCGCGGCTGGTCCGTCACGGCGGCACGCTTTGGCGCCCCCCATGCCACGCGGCTGCGCGACTGGTGCGAGAAGCAGGCGGGCGTGACGCTGGGCATCGGCCTGGGCATGGCACCCTCGACCGACCCGGCTTACCACGGCTTCCTGCGGGTCGCCCACATGGGCCATGTGAACGCGCATATGACCCTTGGCGCGCTGGCGGTGATGGAGGCGGGGCTTCACGCATTGGACATTCCGCACGGAGAAGGCGCCTTGGCCGCAGCGGCACAGGTGGTGGCCAAGGGTGCGCCATAGCGCACCCTATGCCTGCGCGCGCCGTTCGCGGACCGAGATGTAGATCGCCGATCCGATCAGGATCGCCACGCCGAGCACGGTCCAGCGGTCTGGCAGGTCGCCGAAGAACGCGTAGCCCAAGAGGGTCGCCATCACGATCTCGGTGAAGGCGAGGGGTGCCAGCATCGAGGCCTCGGCGTAGACATAGGCCTTGGTGATCAGCACATGGCCCAGCGTCGCGATGATCCCCAATGCGGCCAGCATCGCCCATTGCGTCGGGCTTGGCGGGGTCCACAGGAAGGGCAGCGCAAGCGTCATCAGCCCCGCCCCGATGGCCGAGGTCTGGAAGGTCAGCACCATCGCATCGGCCACCCCCGCCATCGCCCGGGTCATCACGAAGTAGGACCCCAGCGCCACGCCTGACCCAAGGGCGTAAAGCGTGCCGGGGTTCACCTCGACCAGGCCCGGCCGGATGATGATGAGCGTCCCCAGGAACCCCACGGCCACCGCCGCCCAGCGGCGCGGACCGACCTTTTCGCGTAAGGCCAGCGCCGACAGGATCACGACGACCAGCGGATTGACGAAGAAGATCGCCAGCGCGTCCGCGATGGGCAGGTGTTTCAGCGATTGGAAAAACAGGAAGGTCGCCCCGAACAGCAGGACCGCCCGCGCCAGTTGCCGCAGGGGCTGCGCCGGACGGAACGCCCGCGCCCCCTCGGCCCGCAGCGCGAAGGGCAGCGTCATGAGACCACCGAACAACGCCCGCGCCCAGACCACGATCAGGATCGGCATCCCGGCCTGTCCCAGCTTCTTGGCGATCACGTCGATCGTGGGCAGGATCGCCATCGCCGCCAGCATGAAGCCGATGCCAAGTAGCGGGCGGGGCGGGCGCAAGGGGGGCATGGTCAGTCCTTCGAAGTCGTGCCACGCTAGGGGGCAAGCCGGGCGCAAGCCTGCCCGTTTGCGACATGGGGTCAGGAATGTGGCTTGAAACGCGCCAGCTGGAACCGGGCGTCTTCGTGACGCTGGAGCCTGCTGTCGACCCGATGTTCCGGGCCGCCATCGTCACGGTCCTTGGCCGCGACCGCGACCTGCAGCTCGACTTCGGCTGCGGCATCCGACCCCTGCGCCCTGCGCTGCCCCTCTCGGGCAGACCCGTCGTCGCGGTGGCAAGCCACGCCCATGTCGATCATATCGGCGGCTTCCACGAATTCCCCGACCGCCTGGGCCACGCCGCAGAAGCGCTTGGTTTCGCAGGTGATCCGGGGTTCGAAACCTTTGCGGATGAATTCCGCAGCTGGCCCCGCGTCGTCTCTGCCCAACCTCGCGACGGGTGGTCTATTGATCGCTGGTCGTTGCAACCGGCACCCCTGACCGGCACGCTGGACGAAGGCGACCGGATCGACCTTGGCGACCGTGTCCTTACTGTCCTGCACCTTCCGGGCCATTCCCCCGGCGGCATCGGCCTTCTGGACGAAAAAGACGGCCTCTTCCTGACAGGCGATGCGATCTACGATGACGAGATCCTGGACGACCTTCCAGGAGCGTCGATCCCCGACTATCTGCGCACGATGGATCGCCTGCGGGGGATCGGCTGCCGCCTGGCGATCGGTGGCCATGGGCCGGAAATGTCGCAGGCCCGGATGCAAGCGATCGCCGAAGACTACCTGCGCAAGCGCGGCTAGCTCCTCGGGGTCAGGTCCGGACGGTCATCTTCCAGATAGATCCGGATGATCTCGTCAAAGCTTGTCTCGGCGGTGAACCCCAGGGCGCGCGCCCGGGTCGCCGCGCAGGCCTCGGCCCAGGGCTCGACGATCGCCTGGATCACCGGGTCCGGCGCGTAGTGGATCAGGTCTACCGCCGCCTGACCCGCGACGCGGCGCAGCGCTTCGATCATCTCGGCGATGCTGGCCGACAGCCCCGGCATCGACAGTGCCCGGCTGGGTCCAAGGAGGCCAGTTTCAATCGCGGCAGCCCGCAGGAAGAACCCCGTCGCCGCGCGCGGGCTGGCGAACCAGTGCCGCAGGCTGTCGCGGACGGGCAGGGTGGCGGGCAACCCGTTCAGCGGCTCGCGCAGGATCGAGGAGTAGAACCCCGACGCCGCCCGGTTCGGGGCACCCGGCCGGATGCAGATCGTGGGCAAGCGCAACGCCACACCGTCCAGAAGACCCCGCCGGGAATAGTCCGACAGCAGAAGCTCGGTCATCGCCTTCTGCGTGCCGTAACTCGTCCGGGGTGTCAGGTGGAAGTCGTCCGGAATCACCTTCGGGAAGGGCGCGCCGAAAACGGCAAGGGACGAGGCAAAGACCACGCGCGGGCAATAGCCGGGGATCGCCGCGATGGCATCGAAAAGCGCGCGCGATGCGTCAAGGTTGACCGCATAGCCCTTGGCCAGATCCGCCTCCGCCTCGCCCGAGACGATGGCGGCAAGGTGGAAGATCAACCCGGGCCGCCCGGCGATCAGCGCCTCGGTCGCGCCCGGATCGGTCAGGTTTACCGCCACCGACCGCGCCCCCGGCACCGTGGGCGGGGCGACCACATCGGCCAGCGTCAGCCTGTCATGGGCCAGCGCGCCCCCGGTGATCGCCGCCGTCAGCTTCCGGCCCAGCATGCCCGCCGCGCCAAGGATCAGGATATGCATGTGTCCCCTCCGTTTCCGCCGGAGGGGACCACACTACCGGGACAAAGCCAAGCGGATCAGCCGCCGTTCTTGGCCAGCCACTCCTCCATCCACTTGATCTCGGTTTCCTGCGCCGCGATAATCGCTTCGGCCAGCTTGCGGACCTCGGGGTCGGTGCCGTGCTCCAGCACGATCTTGGCCATCTCGACTGCACCCTTGTGGTGCGGGATCATCCCCTTGATGAAGTCGACATCGGCATTGCCGGTGTATTCCATCATCATGTTCTGGTGCATCCGGTCATTGGCCTCCATGAAGGCCATCGAGGCTGGGCCCATATCACCCATCATGTGTCCTTCGTGGCCCGTGGCCTCTTGCGCCATCGCGGGCAGGGGGGAGGCCAGCGTCACGGCCAGGATCAGGTGCTTCAGCATGGATCGTCTCCTTCTTCTGATGCAGTGGTGATCCCACCTTCCCATCGGGGAAGGAAACTCATTTCGGCGTGAGCGGAAAAGTGGCAAGCTGCCATCGTTGCGCGGTTGTGCACGACGGAAGCCGATCTGTGCGGTTGCAAGCGGGGTCCGGGCCTTTTCCCTGCGGTCCCGTGCGGGTATGGTGACAGCAGTGTGACAGCAGGGGTGCGGTCAAGGTGGCAACGCGCAAACGGCCCGTCGTCGGGATCATCGGCAACAGCTACATGCTGAACAACAGCTATCCCGCCCATTCCAGCGGGACGATGAACACGGCTGCCGTGGCCGAAGTTGCCGAGGCGCTTCCGCTGATCATCCCCTCGGACCCCCGCTATGTCGCGGTCGAGGAACTGCTGGACCTGTGTGACGGCTTCCTCCTCACCGGGGGCCGCCCCAACGTCCACCCCAGCGAATACGGCGAGGAAGAGACCCCCGCCCACGGCGCCTTCGACCGGGGCCGCGATGCGATCACCCTGCCGCTGATCCGCGCCTGCGTGGACCGGGGGCAGCCCTTCCTAGGCATCTGCCGCGGCTTCCAGGAGGTGAACGTGGCACTTGGCGGCACGCTCCACCCCGAGATCCGCGAACTTCCCGGCCGCATGAACCACCGCATGCCGCCCGATGGCACGCTCGAGGAATGTTTTGCCCCGCGCCACATCGTCAGCTTCACCGAAGGCGGCATCTTCCACAAGCTGATGGGCGCGCGCGAGGTCATGACCAATACGCTCCACGGTCAGGGCATCGCCCGCGCGGGCTGCCGGATCGTGATCGACGGCCATGCGCCCGACGGCACACCCGAGGCGATTTACGTCAAGGACGCACCGGGCTTCACCCTTTCGGTGCAATGGCACCCGGAATGGAACGCTGGCAACGATCCTGTTTCGCGCCCGCTTTTCCAGGCCTTCGGCCAGGCCGTCGCCGCCTGGGCGGCTGGCGAACGTCCCGCCACACTCGCTCGCTCGGCTTGAGCCAGATCAGGGCGGGGTTCGCCCTGCCGCGCTAGTATTGGGCATCCGCAACGGAGGGACCCATGCACCTGATCATCCTCTACGCAACCACCGACGGCCAGACCCGCAAGATCGCCCGCTTCGCTGCGGACCGACTGGCGCGGAAGGGCCATGCGGTCGAACTGCTGAACGTCGAGGATACCGAGGGGCTGGACCTTGCCTGCTTTGACGCAGCGATCCTTGCCGGCTCACTGCATGCGGGCGGCTATCAAAAGTCGCTGCGCCGCTTCGCCACCAGGACCTGCGACGCCCTGAAGGCGATGCCGACCCTCTTCTTGTCGGTGTCGCTATCTGCTGCAGGCAACGACCCCGAGGACTGGAAGGGCCTCGCCCTGTGCCTGGAGGAATTCGCCGAGGAAACCGGCTGGGTCCCCGGCCGCGTGGAACATGTCGCCGGCGCATTCCGCTTCAGCGAATACGACTTCTTCCGCTCTTGGGCGATGCGCCGGATCGCCGATCAGAAAGGCGAGGTGGTCGAAGCCGGGAAAGACAAGGAATACACCGACTGGCCCGCGCTGGTCCTGGCGCTGGACAGCTGGGTCGCGTCCGTGCCCCAAGGGGTCAAAGCCGGCGCAGCTTAAGCCGGGTGATCCGGTTCTCGCGCTTGCCGACAACCTCGAAGCGGAAGCCGTGGAAGCTGAAGACCTGACCCTCGTTCGGGATCATTTGCGCTTCGTGGATAACCAGACCGGCGATCGTGTTCGCCTCTTCGTCCGGAAGCCGCCAGTCCGTTGCCCGGTTCAGGTCGCGGATCGTCATCGCCCCGTCGATCAGGAAGGCGCCATCCTCGGTCCGGGTCAGCCCGGAATCCTTGCGCACCACGTCGAACTCGTCGGTGATCTCGCCGACGATCTCCTCCAGGATGTCCTCCAGGGTGATAAGCCCCTGAAGCGCGCCATACTCGTCGACGACCAGCGCGAAATGGGTGCGCCGGGCCAGAAACTCGCGCATCTGTTCGTCCAGCGCCGTCGTCTCGGGGATGAAATAGGGTTTCATCGCCACCTTGACGATGTCCAGCGCCTCGATTCCCTGCGAGTCTTCGCCCCGGACCAGTCGGTCCACCTCGCGCAACAGGTCCTTGGCATGGACCACGCCCAGGATGTTGTCGTCACTTTCGCGGAAGATCGGCAGCCGGGTATGCGGCGAGGCAAGCACGCGGGTGATGATCTCTCCGGGCGGCAGGTCGGCGTCGATCATCTCGATCTGGCGGCGGTGGCGCATGATCTCGTCCACCGTGCGGTGCGACAGGTCCAGCGCCCCCAGAAGCCGGTCGCGCGCCTCCTTCTCGACCGCGCCCTCGGAATGCCCCAGCGCGATGGCCCCGGCGATATCCTCGCGCAGGGCCTCCATCGCGCTTTCGCGGGGGGCTCGCGGGAAAAGCCGCAGCACCCAGCGGATGAAGCGGTGCAGAAGCGAGGGGCGTGAGGAAAGGGCAGTTGGGTCGCTGGGCATGGTGGTCTCAGCCCTTCCGGGCCAGGGGGTGCTTGGTCAGGACAAGATCCTTCAGATGATCGTCCAGCACATGGGTGTAGATCTCGGTCGTGGCAACATCGGCGTGGCCCAGCAGCGTCTGGATCACCCGCAGGTCGGCGCCATGCGCCAGAAGATGCGTCGCGAAGGCATGGCGCAGCACATGCGGCGTCACGCGGGACGGAGAGATCCCCGCCAGCACCGCCACATCCTTGACCAGGCAGTGAAAATACTGCCGCGTCAGATGCCCCTCGCGCCCCTCGCCGGGGAAAAGGAACCGCGACGGCGCGCGCCCTGCCTTGCGGCCCGCCTCGTCCTCGGCATCCCGGTGACCCAGCCATGCGGCCAGCGCGGAGCGGGCTGGACCGGACAAAGGCACCATCCGCTCCTTGTCGCCCTTGCCGCGCACCAGGATCATCCGCGGATCGCCCCGGACGGCGGCGAGGGGCAGGCCCACCAGCTCGCTGACCCGCAGGCCGGTGGCATAGAGAAGTTCAAACAGCGCCGTGTCGCGCAGCCGGTCCACCGGGTTGCGCCCACGCGTGCGGGCGGCATCCATCAGCCGCGTGACTTCGGCTTCGGTCAGGATCTTCGGCAGGCTTTGCGCCCGGCCCGGACCTGTCAGCCGCAAGGCGGGATTGTCGGTGCGCCAGCCTTCCTCGAAGGCGAAACGGTACAGCTGCCGGATCGACGACAGCCGCCGCGCCCGTGTGGCCTTGGACAGGCCCTGCGCATCGCAGTGGACAAGGTAATCCTCCACCGCCTCGCGCCCAGCTTCGGCCAGGCCCAGGCCACGGCGTGCCAGCCAGTCGGCGAAATCCATCAGGTCCCGGCCATAGGCCAGCTGCGTGTTCCGCGCGGCGCCAAGTTCCGCCGCGCAGGCGTCGAGGAAGGTCGCGATCCAGCGGCTCGCCTCGGCGTCGGCCATGCCTCAGCCCCGCCGTTCCAGGATCATCAGTTCCAGCGCCGTCCGCCGCGCCACGGCCTCCAGCCCCACAAGCCGCAGCAGCGACAATCCTTCCGTCACCCCGCGCAGATCGCCCTGCACGCCCCGCGCGATGTTGTCGATGGCGACGATGATCGCTTCGCCCTTGCGGTTGCCATCCAGCAGCGCCTGCGCCTCGCTCGATGGCGCGGGCGCCCGGAACGCGGCATAGATCGCCCGGCCCAGACTGTCGGGCGGCACCACGTTCTTCGCATCCCCCACGGCCAGCGCGACAAGGAAGGCATCCTCGGCATTGGTCGCGACATGCCGCCGCGCCGCCATCTCGGCCTGCGGCGACAGAAGCCCCACGCGGAAGGCAATCGCGGCGGCCTCTCCGCTCAGTGGCAGCTCTTGGAGCGCCTTGCCGTAAAGCGTGGCAAAGGGGACCTCCAGTTCCACCTCCTGCATCCGCGCCCAGACCTCGGACAGGGTGGCCGCCACCCGCGCCGGGTCCCCGGCCGCCATCGCCGCGTCAAAAGCCTGGAACGCGGCAACCCGGTCCCAGACCCCGCCCGAGGCCGCTGGGTCGCGCTCGGTATACAGCCCCAGGATCACGTTAGGCGGAATCGTCCCCGACCGCGTCAGCCGCTCGGCCGCCTCGATTCGGGCTTTCCAGCCGGCACGGGGACCGATCTCGGCATAGGAAAAGGCGATTGGCAGCCCCTCGGTCGGCAGCGGCTCGCCAATCGCGGCATAGATCATCCAGTCCAGCGGCGTCACCGGGACCGGTGCAGGCGGCACCGGCTCGCCCTCGAAAAGGTCGGGGTCCAGGAAACGCGAAAGCAGCGTCTCCTGGTCCGCGCTGATCTGGTTCAGCGCGTGAGAGGTGCGGATGGTCAGCGCCGCCGTGTCCCAGTCGCCCGACCGCGCCAGGCAGAAGATTCGCGCCGGAACCGTCGGCGCCAGGTACGGAGCGTTTGCCATCGACTCGCAGGCGCGATCCTCGGCCCCGGTCAGAAGCGCCACGTCGAAGGACCGCCGGAACAGGTCCGGCGTCGTTGCCCCCGCCGCCTCGATCAGCGCCGCCGCCTGTTCCAGCGCGCCCAGGGCCAGAAGCTTGTCGATCCGC
The DNA here is from genome assembly GCA_027484915.1 of Paracoccaceae bacterium. GTDB lineage: Bacteria > Pseudomonadota > Alphaproteobacteria > Rhodobacterales > Rhodobacteraceae > Tabrizicola. The sequence goes on from JAIXSA010000111.1 coordinate 47,894, forward strand.
GTCAGCAACAGCTCGCCTCGCCCCCCTGCATCGATGGGCGCCGCAACCTCGGCCAGAAGAATGGTCAGGAACAACTGGCGCAAGGCGGGCAGGTCGTCGTCGGGATGGGTCACCAGCCGCTCGGCAATCTCGCGCGTTAGGCCTGCACCCCAAAGGTCTTTCGGCAAGCCCGACACCGCAGGCGCGATCAGTCCCACCCCGTCAGGCGACGGCCCGTCCAGGGCCGAGGTCGTGACCGTGGCCGGCAATGCGCCCCCTGCTTCAGTCACCGGCGGCTCATCAAGGCTTGGGGCCACGGTGCCCGCCATGGCGGGAGTCGCGACCGACTGCGACAGCCAGTCGATGGCCGACAAAGGCCCGCCCGCATCCTGCCCCAAAGCCGGTTGTCCCAGCATCAGAAGTGACAGAAACCCCGCCGCACTAGTCCGCATTCAACACCACAGGCTTCTTCACTTCGCCCTGACTGGGGGTGAGATCGCCCAGATAGGCATAGCCGGTCAAGCCGATGAAGCCCAAAATCACCAGCACCACCAACGCCTTGATGATCCGACCCATCGCCTAGCCCTTCCTCGACCGTCCCGGACGGCTTGCTCCGCCCGGTTCTTGTTGCCGCACGCACCCGGATAGGACCCCGGCACGGCAGATGCCATTGCAAATCTATATAGCATTGGGGAAGACTTCACGCCATTGAGGGGGAAAGATTTCCCGTCGGCAAGTCCTTGCCCGCGGGGGCCGGGGGAACGGTGTGCCATGCGGTTGGTGAAGACGGTAGTTCTTGTGGGCATGATGGGGGCGGGGAAGACCGCAGTCGGCACCGCGCTCGCGCGGCAGCTTGGCGTTCCCTTCAGGGATTCCGACGAAGAGATCGTCCGCGCCGCCAACCGCTCCATCGCCGAGATCTTCGAACGCGACGGCGAACCCTTCTTCCGGTCACGCGAGACCGAGGTGATCAGCCGCCTTCTGCGTGGCACGCCCTGCGTTCTGTCAACTGGCGGCGGGGCCTTCCTGTCCGAGGCGAATCGCCAGTTGATCCATGACGTTGGCGTCTCGGTCTGGCTGAAGGCGGATCTCGAGATTCTTTGGCAGCGGGTCCGGCACAAGACCACGCGCCCCTTGCTGCGCACCGCCAACCCGCGCGAGACGCTGCGCACGCTTTACGAGGCCCGCCAGCCGCTTTATGCGCAGGCGGACATCGTGGTGGAAAGCGCCGCCGAACGGTCCGTCGACGAGATGGCGTCCCGGGTGGTCGAGGCGCTGAAGACACGACCCGACGTGCTGGAGGTCTGATCTTGAACACAGTTGCGGTTGACCTGGGCGAACGCTCCTACCAGGTGCGGATCGGGTCCGGGATTCTGGCCCGCGCGGGTGCCGAGATCGCCCCGCTTCTTCGCCGCAAGCGCGTGGCCATCGTGACCGAAGAAACCGTGGCCGCGCTGCACCTGCCCGCGCTGCAGGCGGCGCTGGAGGTCGCGGGGATCGCGTCCTCGGCACTTGCCCTGCCGCCGGGCGAGGGTACGAAGAACTGGGAAAACCTCGCCCGCTGCACGGAATGGCTGCTTGAACAGAAGGTCGAACGCAAGGACGTGGTCATCGCACTTGGCGGCGGGGTGATCGGCGACCTCGTGGGCTTTACCGCCGCCATCCTGCGCCGGGGCGTGCGCTTCGTACAGCTTCCGACCTCGCTTCTCGCGCAGGTCGACAGTTCCGTCGGCGGCAAGACCGGGATCAATACCGCCCAAGGCAAGAACCTCGTCGGTGCCTTCCACCAGCCAAGCCTCGTGCTTGCCGATATCGATGTCCTGGACTCCCTGACCGACCGGGACTTCCTGTCCGGCTATGGGGAGGTGGTGAAGTACGGCCTTCTTGGCGACGCGGCCTTCTTTGACTGGCTGGAAGCTGAAGGCCCCGCCCTTCGCACTGGCGACAAAGCCGCCCGCCTGCGCGCCGTGACCCGCTCGGTCGAGATGAAGGCCGGCATCGTCTCCCGCGACGAGACGGAAGAGGGCGAACGTGCCCTTCTGAACCTTGGCCACACCTTCTGCCATGCTCTTGAAAAGGCGACGGGATATTCCGACCGGCTTCTCCACGGCGAAGGCGTCGCCATCGGCTGCGCGCTGGCGTTCGAGCTGTCGTCCCGCCTTGGCCTTTGCAGCCAGGAGGAACCCAGCCGCGTCCGCGCCCACCTGCACGCGATGGGCATGAAGACCGACATCCGCGACATCCCGGGTGACCTGCCGGGGGCCGAGGCGCTGATCGCGCTGATGGGGCAGGACAAGAAGGTCGTGGACGGCAAGCTGCGCTTCATCCTGGCGCGCGGGATCGGTCAGGCTTTCGTGGCCGATGACGTGCCGGGCGAAAAGGTGCGCGCCGTGCTGGACGACGCGCTTCGGACCTAGAACAGCAGCTTGTAGACGTTGCCGTTGGTATCCGAGGCCTGGCCCGTGCCGCTCGCGGTGCCCGACCCGATGACGAAGGTGCCCTGCACCCGCGTGCCATCCGCGCAGACGGCATAGATCTCGCCGTTGTTCACGCCCGCGACCGTGGCAACCTCGTGCCCGACTTCCCCGCCGGTCTTCCGCCAGGTCAGCGACATGCCCTTCTTGTTCGACACCGTGCGCGGCGTCAGCGACGACCAGGTGCCGCTGCACTTGCCCCGCTCGGGCAGGCGGAAGGTCAGCTCGCCCGAAGTGCTGGAGGTGTTCCTCGCCGTGGCCTGGATCACCAGCGTCGGATCAGAGTCGGCAATCGGCCCCTGCAGCGGGTAAAGCTGCATCGGGCTCGTGCCGCTCGCGCAGGCGGCAAGCGGCAGCAGGCAGGCCAGGATCAGCAGTCGGCGGGTCGGTGCAGTCATCGGCGGGCGGGGCTCCGAAAGGCATCAGGCAGGACCGGTCGCGCGTCTATGCGGCGAATTCGGTCACATGTCCAGAGGGCCGACCCCCGGCGCGCAACCGCACACCGGGTCGTGAAGCGGTGTCTCACCGGGTGAAGAAGGGCGCGGCCGTCATCGTCGGCGGCACCGGAACGCCCATCCGCGTCAAGATAGACGGGGCCAGCGCCAGTTGATCCAGCACCTGATCTTCCGGCGGCAAGCTGCTGCTGCCAAAGTAGTAGAACGCAAAGTCCCGCTGATCCTCACCCGTCCCGCCATGATGCCCGCGTGCGTCCTGGCCGTGGTCTGCGGTCACGATCACCTCATAGCCATTCTGCCGCCAGCGATGGATCCACGGTGCCAGGATCGCGTCCATGTGGAAACACGCGTTGTCCATCTCCTCGCAATCGTGGAAGAATCGGTGCCCCATGCTGTCCAGCGTGCAGGTATGCAGGATGCCATAGTCGATCCCCTTCACCTCGCACAGCCGCGTCAGCGTGCCGAAGAGGTCATAGTCCGACGGCGTCATCTGGTTCGCGTGACCATAGCCATGCATCGTGTGGAACCGCCCATGCGTGATCGGCCCGCCCGGTTCGTCATACTCGATGTCGCGGACCACATCGAACGGCGCGCGGTTGAAGAACTCGGACCAGTAGCTGTGCGTCACCGCCCCGGTGGTCTTGCCCGCGCGCGTCAATTCGCTGAACACGTCCGGAAACGTCACCCGCCGGATATCCGCGTTGTCCCAGATGTGATGCTTCTGCGGCGGCACGCCGGTGTGGATCGACGCATAGCACGAGGCCGAGGTCGACGGCAGCACCGCCCGCATCCGCCGCACCCGCGCTTCGCCCGCTTCGACCCAGCCTTCCAGGTTGCCGAACAGCCGCCGCCAGTTCCGGTAAGGCACCCCGTCCAGGATGATCAGAAGCAGTTTGGTCATTCTACGCGACGCCTCCTTGTGCGCCTTCGGCTTCTCGTCGGTGATCGCCCCCAGCGAGGAGTGACGAAGTCATCGACGAGCGGCGGTCAATTCCCCGCGCTCTCCATCTTCCGGTGCGCGATCACCTGCTCCAGCCAGCCCTGTTCCATCTCCGGAACCGAGCTCAACAACAGGTCGGTATAATCATCAAACGGCGGCGTCAGCACGTCGGACTTCTGGCCGTAGCGGACCACTGCTCCCTTGTACATCACCGCGATCTTGTCCGAGATCGCCTTCACTGTCGCCAGGTCATGCGTGATGAACAGATATGCCACCCCAGCCTCGGCCTGCAGCGCCAGAAGCAGTTTCAGGATGCCGTCCGCCACCAAGGGGTCCAGCGCCGACGTGACTTCGTCGCAGATGATCAGCTTCGGCTTTGCCGCAAGCGCGCGCGCAATGCAGACCCGCTGCTTCTGGCCACCCGACAGTTCCGCCGGATAGCGGGCCGCAAAGCCCTTGCCCATTTCGATCTGGTCCAGAAGTTCCTGGACCCGCTTGTCACGCGCCTCGCCCTTCAGACCGAAGTAGAACTCCAAGGGCCGCCCGATGATCGTGCCCACGGTCTGGCGCGGGTTCATCGCGGTGTCGGCCATTTGGTAGATCATCTGGATTTCCCGCAGGTCGTCCTTCGTGCGCCCCGCTAGGTCCGCCGACAATGTCCGCCCGGCAAAGGTGATCCGCCCCGCAGTCGGCGGCAGCAGCCCCGTGATCGCCCGCGCCAGCGTCGACTTGCCCGAGCCGCTTTCACCCACCACCGCCAGCGTCTGTCCGACCGGCAGCTCGACCGAGACGTTCTTCAGCACGTCGAAGTTCGTCCCCCGATAGCGCGCCGTCAGGTTCTGCACCTGCAGGATTGGCGGGGCGGGGGCCTTCTCGACATGCTCCAGGCTGCGGACCGACACCAAAGCCTTGGTATAGTCCTGCGTCGGTCGGTGGATGATCTGCCCGGTCTCGCCCAGTTCCACCATCCGGCCATGCCGCAGCACCATGATGTCGTCCGCGACCTGCGCCACCACGGCCAGGTCATGTGTGATGTACAAGGCGGCGACATGCGTGTCCCGGATCGCCTCCTTGATCGCCGCCAGCACGTCGATCTGCGTGGTCACGTCCAGCGCCGTCGTCGGTTCGTCAAAGATCACCAGATCCGGCTTCGGGCACAGCGCCATTGCTGTCATGCAGCGCTGCAACTGCCCGCCCGAGACCTGATGCGGATAGCGGTTGCCGATCGTCTCCGGGTTTGGCAGGCCCAGCTTCTTGAACAGCCCCACCGCGCGCTTTTCCGCTTCGGCCTTGGAACACAGTCCATGCGACAGACAGGTCTCGATCACCTGCTCCATGATCTGCTTGGCCGGGTTGAAGCTCGCCGCCGCCGATTGCGAGACATAGGTCACCTCGCGCCCGCGCAGGGCCCGCAACGCTTTCGCATTGGCCAGCCGGATTTCCCGCCCGTTCAGGTGGATCGTCCCCCCCGTCAGCCGCACGCCCCCGCGCCCGTAGGCCATTGCCGACAGGCCGATGGTGGACTTGCCCGCCCCCGATTCGCCGATCAGCCCCAGCACGCGACCGCGCTCCAGAGTCAGGTCCACGCCATGCACCAGCGTGACCTCCTTCGGCGGCTCGCCGGGCGGATAAGAGGTCGCCTCGATCACAAGGCCCTTGATCTGCAACAGGGGATCAGCCACCGCGTCCTCCCTTCAGGCTGGAAGTCCGGGTCAGGATCCCGTCCGCGACCAGGTTCACCGAAATCGCCAGCGCGGCAATCGCTGCAGCAGGCAGCAGCGCAGCCGACTTGCCGTAGATCAGCCCGTCCTTGTTCTCCTTCACCATACCACCCCAGTCGGCCAAGGGGGGCTGGATGCCAAGCCCCAGGAACGACAGGGTCGAGATGAACAGGACCGCAAAGATGAAGCGCAGCCCGAACTCGGCCACCAGCGGCGACAGGGCATTGGGCAAAATTTCCTTGAAGATGACCCAGGTGCCCTTCTCGCCCCGCAGCTTCGCGGCCTCGACATAGTCCATCACCGCGATGTCGGCGGCGACCGCGCGCGACAGGCGGAAGACCCGCGTCGAATCCAGGACGCCCATCACCAGGATCAGCACCGTGAGGTTCAAGGGCAGCACCGACAGCATCACCAGCGCCACGATCAGCGACGGCACCGCCATCACCATGTCGACGATCCGCGACAGGACCTGGTCGATCCAGCCGCCCTTGACCGCCGAAAGGAAACCCAGGAACGCCCCCAGCGAGAACGCCAGGACGGACGACGCCAGCGCCACGAAGATCGTGATCTGCGCGCCATAGATCAGCCGCGAAAGGATGTCGCGCCCGATGGTATCGGTCCCCAGCCAGAACTGGGCCGAGGGGCCTTCCCACTGGCCGCCCGAGACATCGGTGATCTCGTAGGGCGCCAGCCACTGCGCGAAGACCGCGACGAACAGAAAGGTCCCGGTCAGGACAAGGCCGATGAGGGCGGAAATGGGTAGTCTCATTTCGGGTGCCTCAGGCGGGGATTGGCCAGGATGCCGATGATGTCTGCCGCCATGTTCAGGAAGATGTAAACCGCCGCGAAGATCAGCCCCACCGCCTGCACCACGGGCAGGTCGCGCTTGGTCACGTGGTCGACCAGGTATTGTCCCAGGGCGTTGTATCCGAAGACGACCTCGACCACGACGACGCCGACGACGAGGTAGGCGAGGTTCAGCATCACCACGCTGACCACGGGCGCGATGGCATTGGGGAAAGCGTGCTTCCAGATCACCGTCATCGGCGACAGGCCCTTGAGTTCCGCCGTCTCGATGTAGGCCGACTGCATGACGTTCAGGATCGCCGCCCGCGTCATCCGCATCATGTGGGCAAGGACGACAAGGACCAGCACGATGACGGGCAGGGCGACCGCGTTCAGCTTGGCCCAGAAGGTCATGCCGGGGAAGACCATTGCGACGGGCTGGAAGATCGGGATCAGCTGGGTGAAGATGTAGATGACGAAATAGGCCGCGACGAATTCCGGCAGGCTGATCGTCGAAAGGGTGATCCCCGAGATGACCTTGTCGGGCCATTTCCCGGCATGGCGGGCGGCGACAAGGCCCAGAAGGATCGCCAGCGGTACCGCGATCACGGCGGCGCATCCGGCCAGGAACAGGGTGTTCCCCAGCCTTTGCCCGATGGACTGCGCGATGTCCGCGCCGTTGGTCAGCGCCTTGCCCAGGTCGCCGGTCAGGATGCCGCCCAGCCACTGGAAATAGCGGGTCAGCGGAGGCTGGTTCAGCCCCATCTTCTCGCGCAGGTTCGCCAGCGCCTCAGGCGTCGCCTGCTGCCCCAGGATCGCCTGCGCGGTGTCCCCCGGCAGCGCCTCGACGCCCAGGAAGATCACCGCCGACACAGCGAGCAGGAGAAGGAGGCCCAGCGCAATGCGCTGGACCACCAGTTTCAGGATGGGATGCACGACCCGCGCCTTACGCGTTCAGCCAGCACTTGATCTGTGCGCGCCCGTTCATCAGCTCGCCGTTCGGATCATCCACCCAGCCGCCCACGGTATCGCTGACGCCCGAGACGAAGTCGTTGAACATCGGCAGGATCAGGCCACCCTCGTCACGCAGGATCTGCGCCATCTCGGTGTACATGCCCTTGCGCTTGGCCTCGTCCAACTCGCCACGCGCCGCCATCAGCAGCTCGTCGAACTTGGCGTTCTTGAACTTGGTGTCGTTCCACTCGGCCGTCGACAGATACGCCGTCGTGTACATCTGGTCCTGCACCGGACGCCCGCCCCAGTAGGACGCGCAGAACGGGGCCACGTTCCAGACGTTCGACCAGTAGCCGTCATCGGGCTCCAGTTTCACCTGCAGCGGGATGCCTGCCGCATTGGCGCTTGCCGCGAAGAGGTTCGCCGCATCGACCGCCCCCGGGAACGCCCCCGGAGCCGTCGCCAGCACGATGGGCGAGCCGTCATGGCCCGACTTCGCATAGTATTCCGCCGCCTTCGCCGCGTCGTATTCGCGCTGCTCGAACTTGTCCTCGAACAGGGGATAGGCCGCGTTGATCGGGAAATCGTTGCCACGGCTGCCCAGGCCGCCCAGGACCTTGTCCACCATCTCCTGCCGGTTGATCGCCAGCTTCAGCGCCATCCGCAGGTCGTTGTTGTCGAACGGAGCCTTGTCGACATGCATGATGAAGACATAGTGCCCACGGCCCGCGACGGCCTTGATCTGCACGCCCGGAACGCCCTTCAGCAGCTCCACGATCTTCGGGTCAACCCGGTTGATCATGTGGACCTGGCCCGACTGCAGCGCCGCGGTGCGGGCGGTGTTGTCGTTGATCACCAGGATCTCGATTTCATCGGCATGGCCGATGGTGCTGTCGAAGTAGTTCGCGTGCTTCTTGAACGTATGCCGCACGCCGGGTTCGTTGATCACCACCGAATAGGGCCCCGCGCCGATCCCCGCCGCCGGGTTGTCCACGCCACCACCCGGCTGGATCATCAGGTGATAGTCCGCCATCAGGAACGGCAGGTCGGCGTTGGCCGCGTTCAGCTTCAGCGTGACCATGTCACCTTCAGCCTTCATGTCCGCGATGCCCTGCACGATCCCAAGGGCCCCCGACTGCGCCTTTTCGTCCGTGTGGCGCTTCAGCGTAGCCACCACGTCCTCGGCCGTCACCGTGCCGCCGCCGTGATATTCCACGCCCTGGCGGATCTTGAACTTCCATTCCGTCGCATCGGGGCTGGACGAGATTTCCTCGGCGATCCGCAGGTCAATGGTGCCGTCCGCCTTCACGTCGCACAGCAGCTCGCCCCAGGTCATGTTCACCTGGAACGGCACTTCCGAGGCCGCCAGCGCCGGGTCCAGGCTGTTGGTCGATTCGCCGCCCTGCATGCCGATGCGGATCACGCCGCCCTTCTTCGCTTCCTGCGCCTGTGCGGCCTTGCCGAACAGTGCCGAAGCCAGCCCCGCCGAAACGCCCAGGGCCGTCGTGCGACCGACGAACTCGCGCCGGGTCATCCGGCCGGCTTTCGCCTGCGCCACCATCCAGTCAAGCTGCTTGTGCTTGTCGTCCATTTTCGTCTCCCTGATCTGGTCCCCATGCCGGGGATTCTTTTGTTGACTACAGAATCAATAAACCGCGAACCGGCTCATGCGACAAACGTTTTCTCGCTTGGCTTCACACAAAGTCTCTTGCGACCTCTTCGTCCCAGTCGCGCCGGAAAACGACACTGTCACCCTCCCAGGCGGTCAGCGTCGCCGTCATCCGCAGATGTGTGGCAGTTGCGGTCATCACCGTCTCGGCCCGAGTCCTCACCCGCCAGTCGCCGCGCGACAGCCGCTGCTCCCAGGTGATCTCGGCGCGCGCCGACAAGGGGTCCGTGCCCACTTCCCAGCGTTCCGTGGTATGCTCGCCGGTGACCAGCCCATGCGTCAGGTTCTCCGGGTCGCCCTGGTCGTCCGTCACCACAAGCGCATGGGTCCCAGCAATCAAGTCGGTCTCGATCCGCCGTGCGGCAGATCCTTCGCGCAGCACCCGATGCTTCCACGGCGGCGCGGTTTCGGCGGGCGGAGGCGTCCATTCCGCCTCGCCCGTGCCTTGGTGCACCGGCAGGTCCAGGCTTGCCTGCGTGATCTCCAACGTTGCCGCTTCGGGGCTGGGCCAGACGAAGGGCCAGTAGGTTGTCGACAGCGCCAGCCGCAGCTTGTGTCCCGCCGCGACCCGGTAGCCCATCTGGTCCAGGACCAGGACGATATCCTCCGGCTGGCCGGGCTTCATCGGCTCCGGCGCCTCGGCGCTGCGCCGGTGACAGAGGTTCAGGATGCCGTGCGCAATCCGGGTCGACGACCCGTCCGGTGCCACATCGCACAGCCGTGCCACCAGAAACGCCAGGGGCTTGTCGGAGGCCAGCCGCAGCGACAGCTTCGCCGACCCCAGCAGTTCCAGCGGCTCTGCCAGCGGCGCGCCGTCGAAACAGACCGACAGCGCATCATCCGCCCGCTGGTCGCCCGCCATTTCGGCATTCAGCCCCATCGGAAAGAACTCGCCCGCCGTCATCCCCAGATGCTGCGGCGTGCAGACGCTGGCATGAAGCGGCCCCGCCACCCCCAGCCCTGCGTCCGACAACAGCATCACCCGACGGCTGACCCGGGGCGTCGGCCATTCAGCCTCGGCAATCCAGTGCCCGTCCCGATGCGCCGCGCTTGGGTTCGGCGGGGCAGAGTGGAACATGTATGCCCGAAGCGCCGGATCATCCTCGGCTCCGTTTTCGATGCCCTTCAACCAGCGGTCCCACCAGCGGATCGCCAGCTGCAGGAACCCGATCTTCGGCCCCGGCACCGCGGTATGCGGATACTGGTGCACCCAGGGCCCGATGATCCCCTTCACCGGCCCCTTCGCGCCTTCCAGCAGCTTGGCGACCGTATTCATGTAATTGTCGTTCCACCCGCCATAGGACAGGATCGGCACTGTCATCCGGTTCCAATCCTCGCAGATCGAGCCGTGTTTCCAGTAGGCATCCCTCGTCTGGTGCGCCGCCCAGCCGGGGGCATGGAAGGGCTGGTTCTGCAGCCGCTGGAGCCAGGTTTCCCGCCAGCCATTGTGCA